>JAZGVH010000001.1 GCA_039889245.1 Dermatophilaceae bacterium Soc4.6
CCCCGGTCTCGGTCGCTTCCAGGATCGGGACCATCAGCAGCCGCTCCACGACCCGCTTCCACCCCGCACTGGTGATGACGACCAAGTCGTCATCGTTGGAGCCCAACTCCTCCTCCGCAATCTCCTCGTCGGTCTGCTCGACCTGAAGCCCCAGCTCCTTCCGGAAGCCCTGAGACCACGTCATCTGACGCCGACCCTTCGACCCCTTCTCGTACTCGTGCCACAGGTCGAGCGCGTCAGCGTCGCCCGCCTCCGACGCCGCATCGAGCAGCGACCACGCCGGGCGAGTGCCCAGGGCGTCCCGCACGCTCTTGGTCTGGGAGCCCGTGAACTCGTACGCGATCCGGTCCCCGCCGTGGACCGCCTTCGTGAAGTAGCGGCCCAGGTCGGCATCCGCCGCCCCATCGATCAGCCGGGCATCCTGACCCACCATCAGCGGCTTGGCCAGCCCCACCGACTGGAGGCCCCCAGACCACCGAGCGAACATGCCCGCGTGGAGTGCCTGGACCTCCGGAGCGACCAGGGCGGGAGCGAAGAAGACGAGCGAGTGCACGTGGACGTGCCAGCCATTCCGACCGTGGGTGACCTCCACAACGCGCATCCAGCCAGCGACCCCATGCCTCGCCTTGTCCGTCGTCCAGCCCTTGCCACCCGTCACCCGGCCCCACGCCTTGCTCAGCCCGTCCCAGAGGGTCGCCAGACGCTGGCCCTTCCGGTGCCGCATGGTCAGGGTCACGAAGCCGACCCGACCGCCGAGCGCCTGCCAGATCTCGACCGCGGCCCCGATCTCGACCCTCCGGCGAGCCATGACCTTCGACGAGCACACCGGGTCGGCCCAGACCGACCCGCAGGACTGCAAACCGGCAAATCCGGCGACGTGAGCCCGCTCCCGGACCGTGACACCGAGGGCGGTGGCGACCTCCGCCCGACCACAGTGCCGCACCCTCCGGAGGGTGCTCTCGTGCCACAGAAACGCACGGCCCTCGTAGCGACGTTTCCGCAGGTCAGAGGCCATATTTGGCGCTAGGGGTGAAGAGTTATTCGCATAGTTCTCTAGGGGGCTCCGCCCCGGGGTGCTCACGCGAGCCCCAAAGGGGGGGTCCGAGGGACCGGAGGAAGGCCCAAGAGCTCCGCCAGGTACCAGGACCGGCGAGCCCGACGAGGAAGCGCCCGAGGGGGCGGGTTGGGTACTCTGGGAGACATCGACACCCCTTCGTGGGTGGCTCGGTTGAGGCACGACGGCGAGAGGCGCCAACCTCTACGACCCGGAGTGTTTGTGGGCTCTGAACAGGCCAAACGATAGCACCCTCGGGCGTGAAATCCCGAGGGTGCTTCGTTGTCTGGCGTGTCGCCGCTACTGCGCTGCGGAGGAGGAGGGGTCTGCCGGGGGCGGTGAGCCGACGCCCCAGCGGTCCCCTCAGCGCCGTGGACGGGCTCTCAGGCCCGTGGAGCAACATCCGTACCGGCATCGCAGCCGGGGGCCTCCCAGCCCTTCCGGAGACCCGGTCAGTGCGCAGACCCGCCAGGAGCCCTCTAGAGGCCCCAGACAGGCCGTGAGCGCCACAGCGCGGCACCAGGGGAGGAGCGCCGGGGGCGGTCCTCGGGCTCCGCCCTTGCGGTCCGTCCCTGCCCCTCCTCCCCTGCCACCGCGCTCTGGGTGCATCCGGGCTCTCCGCAGACCTCGACAGAGCCGTCCTGGTGGATCGCGACCACGTGACCGCCCATGCTCCGCGCGAGCCGACCAGCGGCCCGACGCTCAGCCCGTGACGTCATCGCCGTGATCCTTCGCGGCCCACAGCTGACGGTCCTCGACCGCCGAGGCCCACTCCGCGAGGTACGCCGGCGGAACCTCGTCCTCGACGTCCGCCATGACCTTCCGGATCGACGCCCGGTACTTCCGGGCCGTGCTGTCGTTGAGCCCCATCGCCTCGACAGCCCCTCGACCGGCCGACCCGTCGATGACCAGGAACGCCGAGAGCCTCAGCGCCGTGCCGACCCCGAGACCCCGATCGACCAGGGCGCGCACCATCCCGAACAGCGTTGCGCCAGCGGCTTGACCCACCCACTCCTCCATCTGCTCCGGGCTGATGCCCGCCGCGACCAGCCGAGCCTCTACCTGCTCCGCCGCCTGCTTCTGCTCGTCCTCGTTCATGCCAATTCCTCTCCGGGGAGCCGGTATTCGACACCCTCACGCATCAGTAGGGACCGCAGCGCCGGGAGGC
>JAZGVH010000002.1:4500000-4746819 GCA_039889245.1 Dermatophilaceae bacterium Soc4.6
AATTCCTCGCAGGACGACCTCAGGGTTCCCGTTGGGGGTCTCGAGGATCGCTCGGCAAGAGAGGTGGCCGGCGCGCATCTCAGCATCGTCGCGGCGGATAGCCCACACAGCTTGGTGCTCGTCGCCGGGTCGGGACCGGACGAGCAACGCCATGGCCTGGGCGTCGTCGATGTTGGGGATGAGTCGGGTGAAGGCTTCGGCAGTCGCGCGTTCGGTTTGCCGCCGGTCCGGCGGGACTCCATATAGGTCGAGCAGTCCGTCGCTACCGCCGATGGTGTCGGTAGTGAGGTTGAAGTGCCAGGCCCCGGCGAGGTCACGGGGTGGCGGTTCTTGGTTGAGACCACCGGTCCAGACCCAGACCCCGTGCACGTGGCCGCGGAAGGAGATCAGTGGTTCGCATACGACGTGGTGCTGACCGTCGCGGGTGGTGTGATCTGCTTGCTGGCCGGTGGCCATGGTGTCGGCGACAGCCTCCTCGACCGCGGTGAGGAACCGCCCACGGCTGAGGACGGTGCGCAGGGGTACCATCCGTTTAGGGGCGGTCCCGACCCCGATGACGCTGGGCGCGTTGTCGCCGCCGAACGTCTCAATGAGCAGCCACTGGTCTGCCATCTCCCCGACCTCGTCTCGTACCTCGTTGTACGCGCTGATTCTAGGGCCGAGCCAGCCCCAGACGCTCGGTGAGGAACTGGTACCTGCCGGCCAAGAGGCGTGACACGAGATCCGCTGCGTGGGCGTCTGCGCCGATGACGATCCTGCGGCGGCCTTGGGTTGAGCCCCGGAGGATGGCCGCTGCGGCGTCTCCGGCGGAGGTGCGTGCAATGCGGCTGTCGAACTGGTGCTCGATCGCGGTGGCGTCCGTCGGGTGTGCGTAGAGACCGTTGCGCATGATGCCGGTGCGCACCCCTCCGAGGATCACGCAGCTCACCGTCACACGGTCGGTGACCTCTTGCTGGAGGGCCTCGGTGAAGCCGCGGACGGCGAACTTGGCCGCGTTGTAGGCGCTATAGCCAGCGACGCCGACAAGGCCGAAGGCACTGGATACGTTGACGATCTGGGCGGAGGGGTGGCTCTGGAGGTCGGGGAGAAAGACCTGGCAGCAGGAGATCGTGCCGATGAGGTCGACGGCGACGACTCGCTGGATGTCAGCGATGTTGGTGTCCCCGAGCTGGCCCACGTGGATGAGGCCGGCGAGGTTGAACAAGCCGTCGGGGGCGCCCTGCGATGACAAGATCTGTCCTCCGGTTTCGGCCACCGCCTTGTGGTCGGCAACATCGACCACCCAGCTGCTGATGTCGACGCCGTGGCCCGCGCAAAGGGCCGCAGTCTCGGACAAGGACCCATCGTCGACGTCGAGCAGGGCGAGGGAGGTGCCCGCTCGCGCCAGCTGGAGAGCAAGGGCCTGCCCGATACCGCCGCCGGCACCGGTCACGACCGCCAGGCGAAGGGGAGCGTGCGGCTTGTCCCTGTGATGGGGGATGACGCGCGGCATGCCCATGGCTATCCTTTCCCGTACTGCGCCCGGGAGCGTCTGCCTCCGGGATGGGTCAGCGCTAGGAACCCATCGGCCTGATCCCCTGCACCGTAGCCGCGATCTGCCCTGCCATTGAGTGGCAGCGGATTCGAGCACCCGGGAGGGCGCCGTGCCTCGTAGCCGCATCACCGCAACGACACCCGCTGGGTTCGTAGGAGCTTGGGCTACCTCTGTTGGGTGTTCTGGGCTAGTGTTAAAAAACCGATCTGCGATGCCGCTGTCCCCCTGGGCCTGCCACTGGGGCTTTAGGCAAGTAGAAGGGAGGGGATAAAACGTGGCTGGCAAACAAGCTCTCATGACGGCTGCCGTCGTCACTGCGGCCGGCGGCTTGATGCTGCCGAGCCTGGTGGCGTGCTCGAGCACGCCTACCCCGTCTGCAACGACGTCGACGACGCAGCCCTCCAGTGCCTCACCCTCGACCCCCACGACTTCTGTCCCCTCCTCGACCACCACGACGACAGGTCCTGCTACCGCCGCCCTTAGCTCGGCTGAGGCAGCTGTCTCCTCCTTCTGGACCTCCCTCGACGCTCTCAGCGCTGAACCGAACAGCGACCTTGCTGCGTTGGCCAAGGTCGCCCGCGACCCCGCGTTCCAGACGTGGCAACAGCTCATCGTGCAGCGACGGGTCAAGAGCCTGAGGCAGATCGGCGCAACCAAGGTTGCGACAGCTGTCGCCAGGAGAACAGGTGCCTCAACGTTCGATGTGGAGGCCTGCATCGACGTTAGTGGCACGGATCTGGTTGACAGCAAGGGGAAGTCGGTCGTACCCGCAGACCGATCCCCTCGGATTCGCTACCAGTATTCCGTCGTCCAGGGGAGTGACTCGAAGTTCTACGTGACGCGCGACAAGGCGTCTGGTTCATGCTGACGCCGAGGCGGCTTGTGGCCGCTGTCGTGCTCAGTGTCGCGTGTCTCCCGTACGGGGCCGCCATGGCAGACACCCCGGTGGTGTGTACCCCTCCCTCTGTCCTCGACCCGGTCAGCGGCACGTGCCAGATCGTCGTCACCGACCCCGGCGGCGGGGGTGGCGCTGGGGGAGGCGGCGGGACTGGTGGGCCGACCAAGCCGGTCGGCAACAGTCCAGCCAAGTGCGTGTCGCGCTGGTCGGGCGCGGCTACCAAGGTGCCATGCACCTCGGCCTCGGGGTACTGGTCCAACGGCCGCCAGTGCTATGTCTCGGCGATGAGCCCGCAGCCGGCGAAGACCGACCCGATCTGGGGTGGCCACGTTGACGGCACGGTCTATGCGTGTGCGCCACCGGTGGCGTCGCCTGGCGGTCAGATCGTCACGTACTTCTGGGCTGCGACGCCGCCGCCGGGGCCGGCAGCTCCTCCCGACCCCCGCGTCCTCGCGACACGAGCGGTCGCGTCAATGCGGCTGCACGCCATCGCGATCGGGATCGTCCCCGAGCCGCGCCCGGGCAGGGTCGGGATCATCGGGCTCCCGACGTGGATGTGGGCGGCCGCACCAGACGCGCAGAGCCTGGGCCCCCTCACCCGAACAGCGAGCGCCGGAGGGTTCACGGTCACCGCTTCGGCGACGGCGGATCGGACGGTCTGGACGATGGGCGACGGAGCCACGGTCACCTGTCGCGGCCCCGGCACCCCGTACGCCGACGTGTACGGCAGGCAACCGTCGCCGACGTGCGGGCACACGTACACGAAGCAGGGGACCTACGCGGTCCGGGCTACGACCTACTGGGTCGTGACCTGGACTGGCATCGGCCAGACGGGGACCATCCCGCTGGCCTTCACCGCGACAACCACCATCACCATGGGTGAAGCCCAGGTGCTCAACGGCTGACCCCCGAAGGGTGCATACCGGCATGGCCACCACCACAACGACCTCAGCAGCATCAGCGGCGTCCGCCACGTCCGGGTCTCACCCGCCCACGCGCCCACCCTCGAAGGCGAGCACCGCTTCTCCCGGGGGATCCTCGAGCTCCTGGCGTGCGGGACGACGCCTCGGCCGGCCGGCTACCGAGGACGGCATGAGCGAGGCGACATTGTCCGTGGCGCCTGCGCCTCGGCTTCGGCGTCGTCCCGTCTTGATGGTGGCGTCGGTGGCCGCGGTGTGTCTGGGCGCCTTGCTGGGGGTGTGGGCATGGACGTCGACGAGCACGACGCACGAGGTGGTCGCTGCCCGCCAGACCATCACCCGCGGACAGACCATCAGCCAAGCCGACGTCATGACCGTGCAGGTCGGGGTCGACCCGGCACTGAAGCCGATCCCGGGCAGCCAGCTCGCCGGTCTCGTGGGCCGACGGGCGGCCTTGGACATGGCGGCCGGGTCCCTGGTCACCAGCGACGACGTCATCGCAACGGTCCTTCCGGGTCAGGGCATGTCGGTGGTCGGGGTATCCCTTCCTGCGTCGCTTCTGCCCGGTGAGGCGCTGGTCGCTGGCGACCGGGTGCGGGTCGTGGCGACCCCCGGTCAGCAGGGCGACGTCGGGTCAGAGCCCCCCGCGACGATCCCGGCGACCGTGGTCGGTGTCTACCCCGACGGGCAGAGCGACCAGACCGTCGTGTCGGTCGAGGTGCCTCAGGAGCGGGCGGCGGAGCTGGCCGCCCGCTCGGCCACGGGCAAGGTGGCCCTCATCCTCGACAGCCGCGAACGGTGAGGCGATGACGTCATGGCCGTGATCGTGCTCTGCTCCGCCTCCGGGTCACCGGGGGTGACCTCGACAGCGTTGGGTCTGGCCCTGGCCTGGCCCCGCCCGGTGCTGCTGGTGGACGCCGACCCCACCGGTGGCTCGGCCATCTTCGCGGGCTACCTGCGGGCGCAGTCCGCCCCCACCGACTCCCTCGTCGACCTGGCCCTGGCCGCACGCGACGGCCACCTCACTGCGGCCATCGCCGCCGCGGTCATCAGGATTCCCGGGCCGTCCGGGGAGGACGTCTCGACGGTGTCCCTCCTACCCGGGACACGGGCCCACGGACAGGCTCGCGGGCTGTCCGGGCTGTGGGAGCCGCTGGCTGCGGAGCTCGCCGCGCTCGAGGACACCGGGCAGGACGTCATCGTCGACGCGGGACGGCTCGGGTTGGTCGGCAGCCCGCAGCCCTTGCTGTATGCCGCTGACGTGGCGTTGCTCGTGGCCCGGTCCGACCTGGTGTCCCTGGCGGGGGCGCGGTCGTGGGCCGAGACGCTGCGGACCGGGTTCGAGCGGGTTGGTGGGGTGTCGGCGTTGTCACTGCTGCTGGTGGGGGAGGGTCGGCCCTACTCGGCCGGGGAGGTGCGCAAGGTCCTCCAGATCCCCGTGACCGCCTCGCTGCCGTGGGACCCGGACGCGGCCGCCGTCTTCGCGAGGGGGGCGACGGCTCCCCGCCGGTTCGGCTCGTCTGCGCTGGTGCGCAGCCTGACTGCGGCGAGTACCGCGGTCCAGGCTGCTGCCGCCGCCAACCGCGAGCAGCTGGCGGCCGTCGGTGCGGGAAGCGCGGGGGGACTGGCATGAGCAGCGACCTCGCCTCCGGCCAGGCCGCCCGGCCTGACCCCGGCGACCCGACCTCCCTGCCCCTGTTCGCGCTCACTCCCCAGCCGGGGACGCCCCGACGACCCGGGCGGGTGCGGGGATCGTTCTCGATGACCGCCCCGAACACCCACCCCCCGGGCGCGACGCGCGACACCGTACGGGGCAGCGTTCCTAACGATACACCCTCAGCCCACGGCCGACCGCGACTACCCCGACAGGCTGGCCTGCTCAGAGACACCGTGGCCGGCGAGCTCGACTGGGGACTGGTGGCCGCGTTGCGTCAGTTGGCGTCGGACCGGTTGAGCTTGGGGATGGGGGAGGACCGGGCGCACCTGCCTCCTGCGGCGCAGCGGGAACGCGGTCGGGCGATCATCTTCGACCTGCTGCGCGCGGAGCACGACGAGCGGGTCAGCTCGGGGCAGGACACGTGGTCGCTGGCTGAGCAGGACGCGCTGGCCCGGGCGGTCGACGACGCCTTGTTCGGGCTGGGCCGTCTGCAGCCGCTGGTCGACGACGACCGGGTGGAGAACATCCTGATCTTCGGGTGCGACTGTGTGGTCCTAGAGCTCAGCGATGGCCGCCTGCTGCCGGGGCCGGCGGTCGCGGACTCGGACCAGGAGCTCATCGACTTCCTCGTGTTCCTCGCGTCCCGGTCCGAGGTCAACGCCCGACCCTTCTCGCAGGCGCAGCCGCGACTGCACCTGCGCCTCGATGGCGGCGCGCGGCTCGCGGCCGCGGCCTGGGTCACCCCCCGCCCCTCGGTCGTCATCCGACGCCACCAGCTGCGGCAGGTCACTCTGACCGACCTGGTGGACCGGGGCACCGTGTCGGAGCTGGCGGCGTCGTTCCTGTCGGCGGCGGTCAAGGCCCGGCGCAGCATCGTCGTCTCCGGTGCGCAGAGCGCGGGAAAGACCACGTTGGTGCGGGCGCTGTGCGCGGAGATCCCCCGGCACGAAGTCATCGGCACGTTCGAGACCGAGTACGAGCTGCACCTGCACGAGCTGAAGGACCAGCACCCGTACGTTTTCGCGTGGGAAGCCCGCCCCGGGTCGGGTGAGCGGGCCGCCGACGGGTCGCAGGCGGGGGAGTTCACCCTGAGCCAGGCCCTGTTCGACTCGTTCCGGTTCGACCTGTCCCGCCAGATCGTCGGGGAGGTCCGCGGTCCCGAGGTCTTGGCCATGCTCAAGGCGATGGAGTCCGGTGCCGGGTCGATCTCGACCACCCACGCCCCGAATGCTGAGGCCGCGATCGGCAAGCTCGTCACCTGCGCCATGGAAGCCGGCCCGCAGATCACCCACGACTACGCGGTACGCGCGATCGCCGCCAGCATCGACGTCATCGTCCACGTGCACCTCGAGACCACCCCCCTGCCCGACGGCACCGCCCAACGCGACCGGTGGGTCGCCGAGATCATCACCGTCACCCCCGGGGAACGCGAGAAGGGCTACGCCGTCCAGCACGTCTTCCGCACCACCCCCGGGACGCGGGTCGCCGTACCTGGGGTGCTGCCCGACGAGTACCGGGACCTGCAACGGTGGGGCTTTGCCCTGCAGGAGTTCTACGGCGCCAGCGAGGCCGCGTCATGACCGCCGTGATCCCTGCCCTGGCCGGTGCACTCGTTGTCGCCGGCCTGCTCGGCGCGGCGACGTCACTGCGACCTATCCGCTCTGACAACCCTGCTGGGCCGATGGGTCGGCTACCGCGAACCGGACGCGGTGCCTTCCCGGGCATCGGCCGGGTCATGACGGTGAGCCGCCGGACCCGCGTGCTGGTGGTGGCAGGTGTCGCGGTGGGGCTGCTGGTCGCGGTCCTGACCGGGTGGCTGGTGGCGATCCTCGTGGTGCCGGCGGCATTGGCGGGGCTGCCCGTCCTGCTCTCCGCGCCGGCGTCGGCGGGTCAGATCACCCGGCTGGAGGCGATGGAGGAGTGGACCCGTTCCCTGTCGGGGATCCTGACCGCTGGCGTCGGTCTCGAGCAGGCGCTGATCTCGACGTTACGTTCGACGCCGGAGGCGATCCGCCCGGAGGTGACGCGGCTGGCGTCCCGGTTGCGGGCGCGGTGGGCCACGGAGGACGCGCTGAGGGTCTTCGCGGACGAGCTCGACGACGCTACGGGTGATCTGATCGCGGGCAACCTCATCCTTGGTGCGCGCCGCCGCGGCGCCGGGGTGGCCAGCGTCCTGGAGGCCCTGGCCGAGTCCGTCGCCGCCGACGTCCGCGCCCGCCGCGAGATCGAGTCCGACCGGGCCAAGCCCCGCTCGACCGCCCGCTGGGTCACCCTCATTACTGTCTCGGTCCTGGCGGTCCTGGCCCTGACCGGCGACTACATCGCCCCGTACGGGTCCCCCATCGGGCAGCTCCTGCTCGTGCTGCTGCTCGGCCTGTACGTCGCGACGCTGCTGTGGATGCGGCACATGGCCACCGGTGCCCCGTTGCCCCGGTTCATCGGGGCCGCCGCGAAGGACGCAGCCCGATGACCTGGCCGGTGGAGACGTGATGGTCACCGGACTGCAGCTGGCACTGGCCGCAGGGGCCCTGATCGGTCTCGCCGCGGCGCTGCTGGTCTGGCACCTGGCACCCGTCGACCCTGACCTCGCCGACGCCCTGGAACGACTGTCCCCGCAGCACACCCGACGCCGGACGGACGACGCCGCCCGTGCCGGGGTCGGTGGCTCCGACGTGCGAGACCGGTTGGGGCGGTGGGGGATGACGACCCTGCCCGCCGGAGCCTGGGGGGTCACGCCGACCCGGGAGCTGGCCATCCTGCGGATCCCGATCAGCCGGTACTACGGCGAGAAGCTGCTGTTCGCGTCGCTGGGTCTGGTCATCCCGCCGCTGCTGACGACGTTCTTCGCCCTGATCGGGGCGCACCTGCCGCTCTACATCCCGGTCGGGGCCACCGTCGTACTCGCGGGGGTGATGTTCTTCCTGCCGGACTATAACGTGCGCGACGATGCGACGAAGGCTCGCGCCGAGTTCGGTCGCGCCCTCGGTGCCTACATCGACTTCGTTGCCCTGGAACGCAACTCTGGCGCCGGTCCCCGTCAGGCCATGGAGGTCGCCGCCGCCGTTGGGGACTCGTGGGTGTTCCGCCGGCTGGGGGAGGAGCTGGCCCGGACCCGCTGGTCGGGGCTGACCCCGTGGGACGCGTTGCACGGCCTCGCTGACGAGCTCGGCCTGCCCGAGCTCGACGACCTGGCCGACATCATGCGCCTGTCCGGGGAGGAAGGCGCCCAGATCTACCGGACCCTGCGTGCCCGCTCCGCCAGTATGCGCACCGCCATGCTTACCGCCGAGAAGGCCAGGGCCAACGAGATCGGGGAGAAGATGTCGATCCCCATGAGCCTGCTCGGCGTCATCTTCCTGGCCATCCTCGTCGCCCCCGCCCTGCTGCGCGTCATCGGAGGTGCCACCTGAGCAACCCAGCCGTACGGCGCCGTTCAGCGGCCGGCCCGGCTAGCCACCCAGCTACAACACCCGTCACAGAACTCGAGGGACAAGATCATGTACCACCTCAGTGCCACACTCCACGTCCTCGGCATCCACGCCACCCAGAGCCTCGAAGAGCAACTGCTGGAGCGCCGCAAGACGCTCGCCCGCACCGACCGCGGGTCGGTGACCATCGAGCAGGTCGTCTGGGCCGTCGCCGTCATCGCCATCGTCGGCATCGTCGTGGTCGCCATCACCAACTACGTCACCACCAAGTCCGCCCAGATCAAGTAGCCCGCCCCAATCCATCGACGCGATCATGACCTCGACGACCGCCCCCACCCTCACCCCGGTTCCTGAGCGGGGTGACATGGTCGCGCGTCGACGAGACCACGGCTCGGCCTCGATCCAGCTCGTCGTGCTGATGCCTGCCCTCTTCTCGGTCATGTTCCTCGGCATGCAAGGCGCGCTGGTCTACCACGCGCGGACCGTGGCCATGGCGGCAGCTCAGGAAGGAGCCCGCACCGCAGCCGGCCTGACTGGTACCGCACCGGCGGGGGCGCAGGACGCCTACAGCTTCATCGCCGACGCCGGCGGCGCCGACGTCCTCGAGGCCCCCCAGGTCACCACCAGCCGCAGCGCCACCACCGCCACCGTGACCGTCACCGGGGTGTCGCTCAGCGTCATCCCCGGCTGGTCACTCATCGTCACCCAGAGCGCGAGCGTCTCGGTCGAACGGATCACCCAGTGACGGCCGCCCGGTCCGCCCTGTCCTCTGCGCCGTCGTGGCCGATTCCGTTGCTTGTTTGGGCACGGATGTGGTGGCTCCGCCGCGCGGATCCCGAGGAAGGATCGGCGGCGGTGGAGGCCGTCATCGGTGTCCCTGCGTTCCTGCTCTTCGTCAGCCTCATCATCTTCGCCGGACGCGTCGCGATCGCCACCCAGGCCGTCGAATCAGCGGCCAACGACGCCGCACGCGCCGCGTCCATCTCCCGCAGCGCCGGCCCCGCCGCAGGCGCCGCCAGAACGGCCGCCGCGACCGCTCTGTCCAACCAGGGCCTCAGTTGCCGCAGCACCAGCGTCACCATCGTCACCAGCGGCTTCGCCGCCCCCGTCGGTACGCCCGCCAGCGTGGGGGCGACCGTCAGCTGTGTCGTCGACCTCGCCGACCTGGCCCTGCCCGGTGTCCCCGGCACCCGCACCGTCACCGCGACCATGTCATCACCGCTGGACACCTACCGAGAGCGGTAAATCGATGCTGTACCAGGAATCCACCACACCGGATCACCGGCTGGCTGATCAGACACCCAGTCCTCCAGTCGCACTGTGCCGCAGGGAGGGCGGCCTGCGGGCGGGAGGTGGCACGTCACGCAAGCGAGTCGCCGGAGGCAGGGAAGGCGGGTCCATCAGCATCTGGGTCGCGACCGGTGGTCTTGTCATGATCATCCTGGTCGGGATGGCCGTCGACCTCAGCGGCCAGGTCTTCACGCAGCAACACGCCCGGGACATCGCCCGGCAGGCCGCCCGCGCCGGAGGCCAGCAGCTGCAACCCGCACCCGCCATCCGCGGGCTCGGCGTCAGGGCCGACCCGGCCGCCGCCGTCCGGGTCGCCCGGACCTACCTGGCCGCCGCGGACCTGACAGGGACCGCCCGCGTGACCGGTGGCACGACCGTCGTCGTGGACACCACCGCGGTCTACCCGACGAAGTTCCTCAGCATCATCGGGATCACCCAGCTCACCGTCACCGGCCACGCCGAAGCCACCATCACCCGTTCCGTCGACGGGGCAGCCCGATGACCATGCGCACCGGCCCTGCCCAGCCGACCCGCCAGACCTGGCAAGAGCGGCTGACCGGCCTCGGGGCGTGCGTGATGATCCTGGCCCTTGTCGTGGGGTTGCCCGTGACGCTGTTCGCGGTCGGGTCGACGCCGGTGCCGCACAGTCTGCCGACCCTGGCGCAGGTCCGGTCGGCGATGACCAGCCCCGACGACGGCACCCTTGCCCTGGCCGCGCTCACTATCGTGGCGTGGGCGGCCTGGCTGTTCCTGACCGGCGCGATCGCCGCCGAGATCGTGGCTCGTCTACGCGGAGTGCACGCCCCGCCCCTGCCGGGTCTGCACCTACCGCAAGCCGCCGCCCACGGCCTCGTCGGAGCAGCCATCCTCCTGTTCGCTGCCCCCCTCCACCCCCTATCCATGCCGACCTCGGGTAACGACGTTCCCGTCCGCGCGTCCCTACAGACAGGCGCCCCACCTGCTGTGACCGCAGCCGCGCACCCGACCTTGACGCGCACCGCGGGGGCTGACGCTGAGTCAGCGCGGACCCCGGTAGCCAGGCAGGGTCTGCATACCGTTGTGCCCGGCGAGACGCTCTGGTCGATCGCTGAACACCACCTTGGTGCCGGCGCCAGGTATCACGAGATCGTCCAGCTCAACGAGGACGTGGTCGGACCTAACCCCGGGTTCCTCCGGGTGGGCGAGGTCCTGCGACTTCCCCCCGTGCGTGCGACGACACGGAACGGGCCCCCGCTCGGCGAGAGGCACGAGGTCACCGTCCACCCCGGTGACACCATGTCGCAGATCGCGCTGGAGGAGCTCGGTCGGGCCGACCGCTACCCCGAGATCTTCACTGCCTCCCAGGGCACCCTCCAACCCGACGGACAGCACCTGCGCGATCCCGACCTAATCCAGCCCGGGTGGGAACTGACCATCCCGCCCCCTGAGGTGGGTGCGGCACCGACGGCGGTCGCACCCACCAAGGTGACACAGCCACCGCAAAGGGCACCGCGAAGTGCCGCTCCTCCCGTCACCGACCCCCTTCAGGGGTCAGCACCAGCCCCAAACACTGGCCGCGGACAACGTGAGGCGGCGCAGCCCTCGCAGTCGTCCGCGGCGTCGGCAACGGCGAGCCCCAGCCAAGCGCGAACTGCCGCCTCTCCACGCGCGGAGGGGTACTGGGCGGACACCGCTCACCAGGATCAGACGGGACACCCCTCCTGGGTGCTGACCGGTCTGACCGGTGGGGGAGCCCTCCTTGCCGGGGCGATGCTGCTGCTGCTGCGCCGACGACGGCGTACCCAGTTCCGGATGCGACGTCCCGGACGCACCATCGCCACCCCGGACCCACTGCTGGCTCCGGTCGAGAAGACCCTGGCCGCCGTCGGCGGCACGAGCAGCGGCGACATCGAGCTCCTCGACGACATCCTGCGCCGCCTCGCCGCACGCGCCGCCCACAAGCAGACACCCATGCCACAGCTCGCCGCCGTCGAACTGGCCCACGACCGCCTCACCCTCCACCTGACCGCTCCAGCTCGCCTCACCCACCCGTGGGAAGTCGGCATCGATCAGACGCACTGGACACTCCCTCTCGACGAACAGGACCGGCGCGACCAGGACGACCAGTACGACCAGCACGACCAGCAGGGTTGGCAGCACGCCGTCCTCGAAGCAGTAGGGCCGGTCGTGAGGGACCAGCCAGCGCCCTACCCGCTCCTCGTGACGATCGGTACGGGCGACGACGGACACGTCTGGCTGCTCAACCTGGAGGACCTCGCCTTCACCATCACGGGCGACCCCACCTACGGACGGGACTTCGCGCGCTACCTGGTGGCGGAGATCGCCTGCAACCCGTGGTCTCACCGCGTCCACGTCGACCTCGTCGGGGTCGCCCACGACGTCGCCCTCATGAACACCGACAGGATCCACATCCGCACCGCCCCCCGCGTCCGGCAGCCAGACGGATCCTCGTCCGGATCGCAGGACCCGGCCGGCGCGACCCTCACCGCTGCACGGACGTTGGTCGAGCGCAGTACCGACGCCGGTGTCGACCTCAGCACCGCCCGGGCCTACCAGAGCGGGGCTGATCCGTGGCCGGCGCGCCTGCTGCTCATCGACCGATCACGTATCAGTGACACCAACGAGTCAAACGACGCCGACGACGCCGACGACGCCGACGACGCCGACGACGCCGACGACGCCGACGACGCCAACGAGGACGACGCTGCCCCCGCCGGTCCGGGGGCATACCGAGGCGACCAGCTCTCCCAGTTGCTGGACGTCCTCGACCAGCACGCCGGTCAGACCGGCACCTCCGTCGTCCTGCTCGGAGACGCTGACCCAAGCCCGGGGCTGACGCTGCAGGCCACACCGGACGGGCGGATCAGCCTGCCCCATGCCGGCCTCGACCTGGTCGCGGTCGGGCTGACCAGCGACGAGGCCCAAGGCTGCGCCGCCCTCCTGGCCCAAAGCCACGAGGTGGAGGACGAGCCCATGCCGGCCAGTGCAGATGCCAGCGACGGGTGGCGGGGCTGGGCGGACGACGCCGGGGCACTGCGCGCCGAGCACCACCGCGGGCGACACGACGCGTCGGCTGATGCAGCTGGCGGGGAGACCCAGCCCAACGCCGGCACCGACGGGGAGGACGACGAGCCGGCGGTGTCGGTGCTGGACAAGGCGGACGAGGACTACCTCCACGCAGGGGCGACCACCGAACGCGACCTCGAGATCCTCGCTCCCAGGGTCCCAGAACGCGTGCGGGACGCCGTGGCGGACGTCGACCCGAGCCTCGACGACGACCTGGCGATGTGGTGGGACGACGACTGCCCGCTACCGCGACTGGCGCTGCTCGGTCCGGTGTGGGCGCGGGCGGCTGGCGAGGCCCCGACGAAGCAACTGGCCTACCTGACGGAGGTGCTAGCCTTCCTGGCCACCCGACCTCACGGGGCGACACCGGACGAGGTCACGGACCAGTTCGACGTCAGCCCCACGAAAGCCCGCGACTACGTCAACCGGGTCCGCGAGTGGCTCGGCGTGAACCCCCGCACGGGAGAACCCCACGTCCCCGACGCTCGACGAACCCCGGCTGCCCGGGACCGTGGCGTCAGCGTCTACCAGGTCCTCGACCTGCTCGTCGACGTTGACCTCTTCCGCCGGCTCCGGCTCCGAGGAACGACCCGAGGACCGGACGGGATCGACGACCTGCGCCACGCACTGTCACTGGTGCGGGGACGCCCCTTCGACCAGCTGCGCCCGGGCGGGTGGAACTGGCTCTACGAAGGCGACCGCCTCGACCACCACATGCTCTGCGCCGTCGTCGACGTCGCCCACCTCGTGACCACCTCGAGTCTCCAAGCCGGTGACTGTCAGCTGGCGCGACTAGCCGCCGAGACCGCCGCCGCAGCGGCTCCAGACGAGGAGATCCCTCGAATGGACCTCGCGGCGGTCGCGACCGCTGAGGGGCTCCACCACGAGGCCGCCAGGATCCTTCGCGACGAGACCTGCAACCGCGCGGACGACGACGACGCCCCGCCCGAACTGTCAGATCGAACCCGCGAGATCCTCGCCGCTCGAGACTGGGAGACAAAGACGTGGCGGGCAAGCTGACGGGGACAGCAGCCAGCGTGTGCAGTCAGGATTTCGCGACGTAGCCCGGGTCGAGGAACACCGGCCGACCAGACTCCAACCGCCAGATGGCATGGTCCAGCAGGGTCCGCGACACGCCCAGCTGGTCCGCTACCACCCCGACGAGCGAGCCCGCCTCCTTGGCCGTTACGCTCCGTCCGAGGGCTCGGTTCGTGTACCCGATGATCATCCGATCGGCCTTAACACCGGGGATCCCCGCGAGCATCAGGAAGTAGTTCCACGTGATGCCGCTGCGCTGCCCGGGCAGACTGACCCACGCTCTCTTCATACCCGAGCCCTCCTGCATCTCGCGTTCGCTGAGCGCTTGGCGCACGTCGTCGAGGCTGGACAAGCTGTGGACGATAAGGGCATCGGCGGCAGCCAAGGCGACCTGTGCCTTGTAAGGCGCCGAGGTGCTGGACCACGCCCGCCATCGGTACCCGGTGCGCTCAACGAAGCCATCGACACCACCCCACCGTCGGCCGGCGTCAGCCAGGTCCTGAGGCTCGTCGGCTCGAGCGTCGGCGTTTTCAGGCTTGCATGACTTGGAGGGCCTCCTGGTGACAGGTGGTGGTCGCTACGGTGGCCGTGGGAGATGACCTCGGGTCGTGCATTAGCGCGCGCTTTCATGTCTCGGGCGGGGAGACGTACCACGGCGGGGAGACCTCGCCCAGCTTCTTTCGCGACCTGCGGCACGCCCAGCAGGGCGACTTCCACGCGATGGACCAGCTGCGGCGCAACAACGCCGAGAACCGCCTCGAGTCGCGGGCCCTGGGCAACACGGGCGGCACCGGTGGGTCGGGTGGCGAGTTCGCTCCGCCGGCGTGGCTGGTCGACGAGTTCATCAAGCTGGCGCGGCCGGGTCGCGTGACCGCGGACCTGTTCCACCGGGCCGACCTGCCCGACGGCGGGGCGTCCGTGAACCTCCCGAGGGTCCTGACGGGCACGACGACAGCCGCGCAGTCGACGCAAAACACCGCGCTGTCGCAGACCGACCTCACGACCGCGGCGCTGTCGTCCGGGGTCGTCACGATCGGTGGCAAGCAGGTCGTGTCGCAGCAACTGCTCGACCAGTCCGGGACGGCCTTTGACCGGGTCATCCTCGAGGACCTCGCGGCCGACTACGCCCGCCAGATCGGCACGCAGGTGCTCACCGGGACCGGCGCCGTCGGGCAGCTGCGAGGCTTCCTCGCGGCGACGTCGACGAACGTGCAGACCTGGACGCAGGTCACGCTACCATGGTCCACCTTTTCATAAACTTGCTCTCAGTGGTGCGACGATTATTTGGAATTTACTTCGATATTTTTGCTTCCGACTTCTCTGAGGATATCAGCATTCTTGAACCAGTGGCTCGCAATCAGCCCTCTTTCAGAAGATCAACGCTCCATCTGGAGTAACTACCTTAGTTTAGCCCAGTATAGGTACCGAACCCATCTTATGGTTCGGGATACTATGTTATGCGCCCGACTCGTGCTGCGCAGAGATCAACAGCGTGGCGCGCGCAGGGCATTGGGTCCAGCCCCTACCGGCGCTGTCGAGTACGTGCCGACCTGGCCTCACTTCCGCCCCTGAGAGCCGGATCCTGCTTTAAAACAGGTAAATGTGGACGCTTGCCATCATTATGGCGATCTCCTTGCGGCCTCCCTCCTCCATGACCTGACGCCGGCCGGCCTCGCGCACGTCCTGGGCCTGGGCGCGCAGGACCTCGGCGAGGGGCGTCCCCCGCTCGACGGCGACGACCATGCCGTCGACGAACCGCGCCAGGCTGGCCAGGCCGGTGCGGTCGGCCAGACCCTGCAGGGCCACGGGCAGGCTGGCCCCGGCGCGGGCATCGGCCAGGCAGGCGGCGAGCTCGTCGGCGAGGACCCCGCGCGAGAGACGACAGACCCGGTCGAGCGCCCCGGCGGCGCCCTCGCCCGCACTCACCGCGAGGACAGGACGGGTCATTTTCAAGACACCACATCACGTGGGTCAGAGGTACGCCTGGGTCACTGCCGTCGGCCGAGGCTCCAGCCTCGCAGCCGGCCACAGGCCAGCCGGAACCATTACAGAGGTACCCGCTCGCCCGTGAGCTGGCCGCGCCGGGCGCCCCCGTGAGGGTGCCCGTGGCGGTGACGTGCCGGGTCTTGAAGATCACCCTCAGCCCTACTACCGGTGGCTGGCCGACCCCGTCACCGACGCCGAACAGACAAGCACCTCAGTCGAGCGCGAGGGCCGCGCGCTCCTCGGGCAGCACCACGGTCCGCCCAGTAACCGTCGGTTGGACCTCGGTGGCGTTGAGCCCGAAGAGCTTGACCCGCGCCATGACGATGCTCGTGGCCGTCCTGACCGCAGCGATGTCCCCAGCCATCGCCTGATCCCAGACGCCGCGCAGCAGCGCGTCGAGGTGGTCACTCTCGAGCCAGCGCAGCTCGGAGACGGAGTCGGCTGTCTCCTTCTCCATGGCGTTGCGGACTAGTCGGTGGACCGTGCCGCGGTTGCTGTAGCCCATCCGGTCGGCGACCTGCTGTAGGTGTGGCCTGCAGTCACTAGCTGAATCGCCTGCGCTCGGCGCACGGAGGCCAAGGCACGGTTTCGGTGTCGGCCTGAGACCCGGGGAAGGTCAACTGTGACGGCACTCATAAGCACTATTCTTCCTTACTCCAGGTCGAGAGGAATGACCCCGGACCCATCAGACCGCTCTGTAGGGCATGCCGCATCGGTCGTCCTCCTTAGGCCTGGTTCAGTTGTCCCCGGGAGACCCGGTGGGCCGGTCTGCCGGGGGTCTGCTCGGGGCGGGTCATCGCCCCCAGTCTGTGAACTCCTTGCTGGCGGGGGTATCAATGATCTGGGTGAGGACGGCGGCGGTGCCGTCAACGGGCTCGTCGGTTTTGGCGGAGCCCGGGATCCGTCGGCGCACCTCCGGAGGGCCTTGGCCCGCGCCGGGGAGGAAGCCGGCAGCACGTATAGCCCTCCCTCCCTTCGGTGAGCACCTGGGCGGGGCTTGGGTCAGCCGACGCGCACGGGCCGGTGGCGGTTGCGGGTGTCCCCGGTCCCGAGCTGACCGAACGGGTTGTTCAGTCCCCAGCACCACAGGCTGCCGCTGCGGCTGGTGGCGCACCCGTACTCGCCATACACCGAGACGTCGGCCCAGTCGTCCTCGGTCCCGACCTTGGTCGGCACGCCCCGGTCGATGGTGTCGCCGACCCCGAGTGCCCCAAAGTCGTTGAGGCCCCAGCACCACAGGGTGTCGTTAGTGCGGATCCCGCACGTGTGGAACAACCCTGAGGCGACATCGGACCAGGTGGCGGTCCCGACCTGGGTCGGCACGGCGTGGTCGATCAGGTCCCCCTGGCCCAGCTGCCCGTACGGGTTGGCCCCCCAGCACCACAGGGTCGCGTCGGCGCGGATCGCGCAGACGCCGCCGCCGCTGACGTCGAGGCGCTCCCAACTGGTCAGCGTGCCCACCTGGTGGGGGAACTGGCGCTTAGTGGTGTCGCCCAGCCCGAGCTGGCCGTGGTCGTTGTTCCCCCAGCACCACAGGGTGTGGTCCAGTCGAAGGCCACACGTGGCGAAGGTGCCCGAGGAGACGCTGGCCCAGATCCGGCCGGTTCCGACTTGGGTCGGGACCCATTTGGTGACGATTCGGGACCCTCCCGAGCCGAGCTGGCCGTCGTTGTTGAGCCCCCAGCACCACAGGGTGTGGTCGGTGCGCACCCCACAGGTGTGGCCACCGCCGGCGGAGACACCGGCCCAGGCGGCCGTATCGACCTGTATCGGCACGTCGACCTCAAAGGGCCGCCGGCCCAATCCCAGCTGCCCGGCGGTGTTGAACCCCCAGCACCACAGGGAGCGGTCCGTGCGGATGGCGCACGTGTGGTCGGATCCCGCAGAGACGCTGGCCCAGTTCGCGCTGGCACCCACCTGGCTGGGCACGACCCGCTTGATGGACGGTGGTTTCCCGATTCCTAGCTCCCCGTCGATGTTGATCCCCCAACACCGCAGACTGTGGTCAGTGCGGACCCCGCACGTGTGGAACATCCCTGCGGACACGCTGACCCACGGCCCGCCGCGGGCGTCGGCCGGCGTCGAGATGGGACCGACGTCCAACGCGACCGGGCCGGCGGCTACGGCGGTCAGGGTCATGGCGGGAGGGCCCGTCACCGCCAGCACCGCAGCCGCGATGAACGCGACCACCGAGGGGACCGTCGTGGCTCCTACCCGCTTGCACCAGCTTGCGCCAAACAGGTTCATGATTCCTCGCTTCTCGCCAGGTCAGCCGAACGATGAAGTCGCGGCTATTCCCGCCTGCACGTCACGGACCCCGGCGCCACTAGTTTCGAGGCGTCCCGATCCGGGATCGGCGCTGACCACTGTCCCGCTCCACAGACACGGGTGTCAACGGACCTCACGCCCGCTTTCGGGGTGGCTGGTGCATCACCGGCGGTCTAAATGAGCCGTACCGCCGCGGAGCAGGTCGGGAGCTAGGGGTGGCGTCCGAACACCCTGGTGGGCAACCTCCCGGGTAGTACACGTAGCCGGTGACACAACTAACCGGTGACCTTGGTGGGTACGCCGCGGTCGGTGTTGTCCCCCAGTCCGAGCTGGCCGAACTGGTTGGACCCCCAGCACCAGAGGCTGGCGTCTACGCGGATCCCGCATACGTGTGGGTGCCCGCCGCTGATTCTGGACCAGTCGGACGTGGTGCCGACCTGCGTGGGCACGCTCCGGTCCAGGATGTCGCCGGCCCCGAGCTGCCCGGCCTGGTTGTCGCCCCAGCACCACAGGGTGGCGTTGGTACGGATCCCGCAGGTGAAGAAGCCGCCGCCGTCGACGCTGGCCCAGGCCGCGGCCGCCCGAACTACGGTCGGCAGCAGCACATGGAAGGGTGGCGTGGGGGGGCCGACCCCGATCTGTCCGGCCTGGTTGTCGCCCCAGCACCACAGGGTGCGGTCGGTGCGGGTTCCGCAGGTGAAGAAGCCGCCGGCGTCGACGGACGCCCACGTCGCGGTCTTGTCTACCCGGACCGGGGCCAGACGCCGGTGGGTGTCACCGAGCCCGAGCTGCCCAGCGAAGTTGCCTCCCCAGCACCACAGTTGACCGGTGCGGATGGCGCAGGTCTGCCAGAGTCCGGCGGTGACGGTCGCCCAGGACGCTCCGACGCCGACCTGAACCGGCACACTCCGGTCGAACTGGTCCTTGACTCCGAGCTGCCCGTAGATGTTCCGTCCCCAGCACCACAGGGTGTGGTCGGTGCGGATACCGCACGTGTGGTTGTCGCCCGCGGTGACCCGTTCCCACGTGGCCGTCCCGACCCGGGCCGGGACCGGCCTGTCCCGGGTGTCGCCCAGCCCCAGCTGACCGGAGCCGTTCCCTCCCCAGCACCACAGGGAGTGGTCGGTACGCAGCCCACAGGCGTGGTCCGTCGAGTACGACCCGCCCGTGATGCTGGCCCAGGTTCGGGCCGTGCCGACCTGAGTCGGAACGTTGCGGTCGAGTGTGTCGCCCACCCCGAGGGCACCGTTCGAGTTCCACCCCCAGCACCACAGGGTGCGGTCGGTGCGGATGCCGCAGGTGTGTTGACCGCCGGCGCCGACACTGAGCCACGAACTACTGGCGGCGGCCGGTGCCGCCGAGGGCGTTCTCCCCGTCGTGGTTGTATTCCCCGCCGCCGAGGCCATCATCGACGACGCCAGCACCATCACGGTCACCGCTGTCACCGTTCGCGTAAGCACCGCTAGGACCGACGCCGCGCGGGCCCGCGCCCCCCAGCTGTGTATAAATTCCCGACGCAGCATGTCGTCCTCGCTCCCACGACGGATTGGACCACCCACAAGGGCCGCCGCCGCGACCGACCCCTCGCCCCTGCCCCCGCATCGCAGCACGGGGTTCTCCGAGTCGTCCCAGTAAACTCTTCACCCGACCCGCGGTCCAGTGCCCATTCCTCCCGAACACGCGTAAAGGCTCGAGGGCACGGGGCAAGCCGCACCTGCTGATCGGGTTCGGCCTCGCCGCGCGCGAGCAGGGCCGGCGGGAGCGGTATGCCCCCGCAGCGCATCTGGTCAACGCGTTCGGCGAAGCCGCCGGTCAGAGTCCCGTGGGGTGGTGGGGTTTGAGGGCTGGCGGTGCGCCTTCAGGATGAGGGCGGCCATCGGCGAGATCTTCGGTGTGTACCGCCAAGTACTTACCCGAGGAGCTCACCGATGGCCAAGTCCTGCGTCTGCCGTGTCCGACTTGGTGGACGCCTTCCGCGCCGGTGACGGCGTCGACCTGATCCGTGAATCCGTGCGCCTGGTCCTGCAGGAACTGATCGAAGCCGAAGCGGCCGAGGTCATCGGCGCCGGCCGCTACGAACGCACCGAAGGCCGCACCACCGAACGCAACGGGCACCGCCCGAGGATGCTGACCACCAAGGCCGGCGACGTCCAGCTCGGGATCCCGAAGCTGCGGGCCGGGTCGTTCTTCCCCTCCATCCTCGAGCCCCGGCGCCGGATCGACCAGGCGCTGTACGCCGTCGTGATGGAGGCCTACGTCCACGGAGTCTCCACCCGCGCCGTCGACGATCTCGTCGTCGCGCACGGTGCGTCCGGGATCTCCAAGTCCGAGGTCTCGAGGATCTGCGTCGGCCTCGACGAAGCCGTCGGCGCGTTCCGCACCCGCCGCCTCGACCACACCGCGTTCCCCTACGTCTACTTGGATGCGACGTACCTGCACGTGCGGTCCCAGCCCGGCGCGGGCGGGCAGGTCGTGTCGAAGGCCGTGGTCGTCGCGACCGGGGTCACCGCCGACGGCCGCCGCGAGGTCCTCGGCCTCGACGTCGGCGACAGCGAGGACGAGGTGTTCTGGCGGGCCTTCCTGACCGGGTTGAAGAAGCGCGGCCTGGCCGGGGTGCGGCTGGTCATCTCCGACCAGCACTCCGGCCTCGTCGCCGCCCTCAAGCCCAGCTTCCAGGGGGTCTCGCACCAGCGGTGCCGGGTCCACTTCGCCCGCAACCTGCTCGCCCACGTCCGCAAAGGACAGGTCGAGATGGTCGCTGCGGTGTTCCGCACCATCTTCGCCCAACCCGACGGGGCCGCGATGGCCACCACGTGGGACCAGGTCCGAGACCAGCTCGCCACCCGGTTCCCCAAGATCGGGCCGCTGATGGACGACAGCAAGGCCGAGGTCCTGGCGTTCAGCACGTTCCCGCGGGCGCACTGGCAGAAGATCTGGTCGACCAACCCCCTCGAACGTCTGAACAAAGAGATCAAACGACGCTCCCGCGTTGTCCGCATCTTTCCCAACGAGGCCGCCGTGATCCGCCTCACCGGCGCAGTACTGGCCGACACCCATGACGAATGGCAGACCGACGAGCGGCGCTACCTCTCCGACGCCTCCATGGCCATGCTCTATCCAGACCGCGTCCCCGCCAGCCATACTGAACCAGCCGCGATCACCAGCGGTCAGTAGGCATCGAGGACCACCTCGAAGCCCACCACCCAGCGGGACTCAGTCAGCCGCCGATGACCCGCCCAGTCCCGGGTCGGGGGCAAGTGCAGCCGACTCGGCCTGTCAGCTGGGGCCAGTTCCGCTCCGTCCCCATCGACCCCCCGGAGGCGCCGAGCTCCTCCTTAGGTAAGCCGCCGCACCGCCCGGGGCGGGGCGTCCTACACGCCCGACCGTGCCGCAAGATCGACAGGGCCGCGGCAAACGCCCACGACGCTCTCGCCCTGGCCCTGGTCGACCCGGGAGTCGAGCCGAAGGGATTTCCCACGCGGGTATCCGACGGACGAGTGGATCAACCATTCCGGGTGCTGGGTGTGCGGGGTGCTGGACGCGGTGTCCCACTGACCCCCGGCGGATTCCAGTCAACGTCGCAACGTGATGGTCGCAGACTAGCGGGATGACGGTGCCGGAGCTGGACGTTGCGCGGGTGCAGCGGTGGTGTCGGGCCCGGGTGCCCGACCGGGTGCGTGACCAGGTGCGGATCGAGGTCGACGTGGCACCGCGGCACCTGACAGTCGTGGAGTGCCGAGCCCCGTGGGCGGGCGACAGCACGGAGTGGACGCGGCACCCGCTTGCTCGGTTGCGGTACACCCAGAGCACGGGTCGATGGTCGTTGTACTGGCGCGACCGGAATCTGCGCTTCCACGCGTACGACCTCGTGCCGCCCACGCGGCAGCTGGAGGAGCTCTTGACGGAGGTCGACCTCGATCCGACGGCGATCTTCTGGGGCTAGACGCTGGTGCGCCCGGGCGCTTGCGCGACGACCACGGCCTGGGTCCCGTCGCCGAGGACGACAGCGTGGATGGCGTCGTGAAGCAGGTCGGCTGGTCGGGCCCAGTCGAGGGTCTTGCGGGGTCGGTGGTTGATCTCGTCGGCGACGCGGGCAAGGTCGTCGACCGTGACGGGGCCGAGGTCGGTGCTCTTGGGGAAGTAGTCACGCAGCAGGCCGTTGGTGTTTTCGTTGGTGCCGCGCTGCCACGGGGAGTGGGCGTCGCAGAAGTAGATGTCGATGCCGATGGTCGCGGTGACCTGAGCGTGCAGCGCCATCTCCTTGCCCTGGTCCCAGGTCACCGACCGCCGCAGCTGAGCTGGCAGCTCGGCCATGGCCGCGCAGATCCCGTCGCGGATGGCCTGGGCGGTGGGCTGCTCGAGCGGGACGTGGATCAGCAGGAGGAACCGGGTGCGCCGCTCGACGAGCGTGCCGATGGCTGACCGGTTCCCGGCGCCCATGATGCAGTCACCTTCCCAGTGCCCAACCTGCACCCGGTCCTCGACCTCCGTCGGGCGGTCAGCGATCATCGTCATCCCCGTCAGCCGGCCCCGACGCTCCAGCCCAAGGATCCGCCGACGGCGCCGACGCCGACGCCGTTTCGCCGGGCGGGTCACCTCGACGCTCACGTCGTAGATGGCCTGGTAGAGGGTCTCGGTGCACAGCTGCCGTGACCGCTGGTCGGGGAACCGCGCCCGCAGCTCGTGCGCGACCTGCTGCGGGCTCCACCGCTTGCCTAACAGCTCGACGACCACGGCATGCAGCTCGGCATCCTCAGCGACCCGCCGCTGGCGGGGACGGGCGACCCGGGCGGTGGCCAGCTTGTCCGCGGTGGCGGGCAGGTACCGGCCCGTCGCCGGGTCCGCGTTGCGGCGCAACTCACGGCTGATCGTGGACGTGCTGCGCCCGATCACCGTGGCGATCTCGCACAGTCTCCTCCCCTCCCGGTGCAGGTCGGCGATGGTCAGCCGCTCCGCAGCGGACAGGTACCTCGGGTGCCGCACGTGGGGTGCTCTCGGGATGGTCACGGGGGGATAGTGCACCGGCAGGCCGGCCGTGTCCGCGATCGTGCGCCCAAACCGCCAGCGTGTCCCGGTCCGGCGGTTGATTCCGACGATGCGGCACGCCTCGGAGTTGCTGACGCCCTGCTCGATCAACCGGACGAACTGTGCCTGCTTGTCCGTCGCCCCACCCCCTGGACGACGCCGCCTCGGACGCCGTCCTAGTTCCACCGCTTCCTCCACCGCAACCTCCACTCACCGTTGGAGTTGCGACGTTGACTGGAATCCGCCTGACGGCAGGTGGGGCCAGAGAACTCGACGAAACCCATCGTCGAGCGTGACGACGGCGGCGGCGGTGACGACAGGCACATCTAACGGTCACGGTGGAGTCTTCCTTTCAGACCCGACTGAGTCGCGCTGCTGGCTCCCAATGCGGCGGGGCTCAACCGGATGCGGGGCCGCTCCTATCGAAGCTGCGGGCGAGTTCGGCTGGGCAGCGCCGAGTGGCTCAGGTAGTTTGCAACGGGCCCTTGGAGATCAGCGACGAGCTGATAGCGTGCGCCCCTGCCTCCGGCCGTTCCCCATCCCCCCTCCGCCCTGGTCAACGAGCGGGGGCGAACGCGATAAGCGTCCGGGAGACAGAGCTGGCGGAGGGTACGGCGACCAAGATGTGGCCCTCGGCGACAGCCCGGTGCCCAGGGAAGTCCCCCAGCGGCAGCCTGCCGAGGCCCGACCCGTCAACCACGGATCGCAGGGTCAGACCGGTGGCGTCGGCGATGATCGCGGTGTCCCCGACCACCACCGGGGCGACGTCGTACATGACGGGAGTGCTCGGCGGGTCTCGCCACGCGACGGCGCCGGTGGCGCGGTCCAGGGCAGTCACCCGGGGGGTCTGCGCGATCAGGCGGGTGGGGGTGACGACGAAGGGCCAGTAGCCGAGGGTCGGTGCGATGTTCGTCTGCCACAGTGTGACCCCGGTGCGAGCCTTGACGGCACGGAAGTCCCCGTTGAAACAACCTGTGTAGATCACCCCGTTGCGAGCAACGAGCGGCTTGTCCTCTCCCTCGGAGGGGCCTGAGCACAGCGGCACGGCCCAGACGTTGGCGCCGGTGTGCAGGTCGACAGCGGTCAGGTGGGCGACGCCACCGAGCGGGCCGGCAGGGACCGCGACAACGACCCTGTCTCCGTCGACGACCGGTGCGGACGACCCCGCCACCTCGGTGCCGGCGGCCACGTCGGCGGTCCACAGCAGAGTCCCGGTGCCCAGGCGAAGCTTGAACAACGGGCCGCCGAAGGCCATGACGAGGGCGGCGTCGTGGACGACCGTGGGCGCCGTGAAGACCGGATGGGGTAACGCCCTGCGCCACTTGACCGCACCCGTCAGTGCGTCAACCCCGAAGACCAGCCCGTGTGGCCGTCGCCCGATGTAGGCGAAGCCGGCCACGACCACGACGCCCTTGTTTACCGCCGGAGTAGTCACCGAGTATGCGTCTTGGTTGGAGATTGGGTCGGTCAGATGGGCCTGCCAGACGAGGGCGCCGTCGGTGACCCGGAAGGCAACGACACCTCCCCTGGTCGCGGAGTAGACCATCCCATCGGCTACGACCGGAGCGTCATACTCGCTGGGAGCATCAACCGATTGGTACCACACCGGCTTCATGCTCTTCAGGGCCGACGGGGTGAGAGTGGCATCCGGACCGGCAACACCGGTGTGCCCCGAGTTGCCCTGGAACTGCGGCCAGTCGGTCACGGCCCGAACGGCCGGGCTGACGGTCGACGGGACAATCGGTGAGGCGCTCGTCGAGTCCAGCGTCCCGGTGGCCACCGCCTCGCCTGTAGGGAGGACAGCAGTCACCGCCAGCCCCAGCGCCATTACGAACACCAGCACCCAGTGCTGGGCGTTCCGTCGGGGCCCGCGCCGCGGACCAGCACCCCGGGTAACGTCCACATCGACCTCCGCCCCGTTAGGGCCCCGCTGCGCCCTACAGTCAACCCCTGCCCACCCCCACCGTCAATCCCCGACGAACGCACCGGTGACCCCCCAAAGCCGCGAGCCACCCGGGATGTCCGAAGACTTCGATCGTTAGAGCACTTTGAATCGCCCTAGGTTCTCTGCCGCTCTCATACGGGCTGCGGCTCGAGCTTGAGGGCAGCGTAGTGGGCGGCCTCGTACTCGATCGGGGTGATGTAGCCAAGCGAGCTGTGCAGGCGCCTGTAGTTGTACCAGGCGACGCAGCCGGCGGTGGCGTACTCGACGTCGGCGATGGTCTTGTACGGGCCGTCGTGGAACACGGTCGTGCGGATGCACTCGGTCTTGTACAGGCCGTTGATGCACTCCATGAGCGCGTTATCGTAGGCGTCGCCGACGCTGCCGATCGAGGGTCAGATGTCCTCGAGCGCGAGGTGCTCGGTCAGCTTCAGCGACGTGTACTGCGACCCGGCGTCCGAGTGGTGGATCAGGCCCTCACCCTGAGCGACAGGTCGAGGGACAGGATGGCCGTCACGGTCGCGCTGCCACAATGCCATCCGCAGCGGGGTCATGACCAGGTCGGTCTGCTTCGACGTCGAGGCGTGCCACGCGACGATGCGTTGGGAGAAGACGTCGACGATGAACGCGACGTACACGAACCCGGCCCAGGTGCGGCAGTAGGTGAAGTCGGTGACCCAGGCGCGGTTCGGTGCGGCCGCGGTGAAGTCCCGGTTGAGCAGGTCGCCCGCACGGGTCCCGTCCTTGCTGGGGATCGTGGTCCGCAGGGCCCGGCCGCGGCGAACACCGCTGAGGCCTAACACTTTCATGGCCCGGTCGACCGACCCCGGGCTCGCGTCGGGGTGGCCGCTGCGACGGACCATCGCGGTCATCTTCCGCCGCCCGTACAACCCCTCTCGGGCCAGCTTCCGGCGGCCCCGCGCGTCGATGGTCCACGCAAGGTCCCGCACGACGTCGACGACGACGGCGTCGCTCAAGGTCCGGGCTGCAGGCCGGGCTCGGCGCCACGCCCGGTAGGTCCGCGTGGCGACCTGGCAGCCCTGCTCGCGCAGGACCCGACAGACCGACTCGACCGCGTGGCCCTCGCTGCGCAGGGTGTCGATGAATCCCATGATCAGCGGTTGCGGGGGTCGAGTTTCCCCACGAAGAAACTCGTCGCGGCCTTGAGGACAGCGACGTCCTCGCGCAAGCGCCGGTTCTCGGCCTTGAGCTTGCGGATCTCGTCCAGCTCCTCGCTGGTCACGCCGTCGCGGCGGCCGGTGTCAACGTCAGCCTGGGCCGCCCACCGGCGCAGGCTCTCCTTGCCGACACCGACCTGCCGGGCCACCGCGTCCAGGGCAGCAGTCAGCGTGGGGTACTCGGCTCGGTGTTCCAGCTCCAGACGTACCGCTCGAGCCTTCAGCTCGGGATCGATCAACTTGGGCATGTGCTCATCCTCCTGGACTCAAACAGGAGCGGCATCAAACCTGGGGCGATTCAATTGTGCCCAAACGTCCCATGAGTCCTCGATTCCTCATCGCGTTCACAGGGAGGGCGGCAATCACCGACAACCCGGGTCCGACCGACCCGGGCGTGCGCTGACGTCGCTCTGGGGTAGCCCACGAGCAGAGGTGAGGATCCTCCTCCGCATATTCAGTGGGGTCAAGACGCAATCTAACCCAAGGACAGTCGCGTCCCCCGGACCGGGCGACTTGGCATCCCTCGCCGTCGCCACCCACGGCTCCTCGGCCTACGCCGCCCTCGCCGCCAACACCACCGACCTCGCCAACGTCTCCGCGAAGCTCGTCTGGCTCAAGTCGTCAGAGGAACACGGAGACATAGATCGGAGACCTGGCCATGGGAGCCTTCGTGGCGAGGGTGGGTGGGGCCGACCTATGTCACCCGACGCGGATAGGACTGTACCTCCTAATGGTGTCCCCGACCCCGAGCTGCCCCTCGTGATTGAACCCCCAACACCACAGGGTGTGGTGGGTCCGGATCCCGCAGGTGTAGGAGTACCCGGCGGTCACGCTGGCCCAGGTAGTGGCGGTCCCGACCTGGGTGGGCACATCCCGGGGGGTGGTGTCCCCGACCCCGAGCTCCCCGTCAGGGTTGTACCCCCAACACCACAGGGTGTAGTCGGACTGGATCCCGCAGGTGTGGGAGTCCCCGGCGTTCACGCTGGCCCAGGTGGTGGCGGTCCCAACCTGTTGCGGCAATAAGCGGCGGGGTGACTGTGGGTCCCCCAGACCGAGCTGCCCCCATGGAAAATTATTCCCCCAGCACCAGAGTCTGTGACTCTTGCGGATCCCGCACGAGTGGAAAGTCCCGGCGGTCACGCTGGCCCAGGTGGTGGCGGTCCCGACCTGGGTCGGCACGTCCCGGTTGACGGTGTCCCCGACCCCGAGCTGCCCAGTGAGATTGTTCCCCCAGCACCACAGGGTGTGGTCGGTCCGGATCCCGCACGAGTGGGAAGACCCGGCGGTCACGCTGGCCCAGGTGGTGGCGGTCCCGACCTGGGACGGCACGTCCCGGTTGACGGTGTCCCCGACCCCGAGCTGCCCAGTGAGATTGTTCCCCCAGCACCACAGGGTGTGGTCGGTCCGGATCCCGCAGGTGTAGTAGTATCCGGCGGTCACGCTGGCCCAGGTGGTGGCGGTCCCGACCTGGGTCGGCACGTCCCGGTTGACGGTGTCCCCGACCCCGAGCTGCCCGTAGAGGTTGTACCCCCAACACCACAGGGTGTGGTCGGACTGGATCCCGCAGGTGTGAAAACCCACCCCGGCCGTTACTTTTATCCAGGGGCCCCCGCCAGTAAGGACCGTCGCACCCGCGCCAGATTCCATGGCTGCTGATACCGCCGACGCTGGGCCCAGGGACAGTCCCAGGGAGACGGTCATTGCCAATGCGGCGACCGCGGCGGCACGCCCCCCGCGGGCCAACATCTCAACTAGACGTCCCATGACTGCTCGCTTCCCGCCAAGCCTGCTAACGAAGGGATTTGGGCGTGACGCACGTTCCGTGCTTCCGTCAGCGTCGAGACGCGCTTCAGCAGAACTAATGACACCGACTCAACCGCTCCTTTGACACTCGTGTCAAGGAGTCCGCTCGGGTCACGGGACATGCCGTCTTGACGTCGAGAGACCTCAGGGTTGCGAGACCGCCGCGGCCGTCGCTCCCGCTCACCCGGAACGCCGGTTCACGTGTGCACCAATCGTGGGTTCGTCAGCCAGAACCCCTCCTAAGACGTGACGTTCTCGCCGACCTCAGCACCAGGCTCCGTGCTCCATCGAAGGACGAGGCGGGAGGGGACCGCCCGTGGCCCGTTCTTGTGGCCGACGTGGCGGATCGCAAGTCGGCTGAACAGGATTCGGATGACTTCCCGGCGCTGGGTGGTCGTCCAGGTCTCCCACGCTGCGGCGGGGTCGATGAGGTCCTCGGCAGAGATGAGGGTGGGGGAGCGGCGTGACTCCAGCTCGCCGAGTGCCTCCGCGATGTCGGCCAGCCGAGGCCGGGCGGTGGCGGCGCTGAGGAGGCCCTCGGCCAGGAGGTCGGCAATTTCCTCGCGGCGTTGTCGATGCTCGGCGATCTGTCGATCTAGCGCGTCCCCATTGGTGTGGGGGCGGAACAGCTCGGCTGCGTCGGGCAGTCGCAGGCGCTCGATCACAAGGTTCGTCACGATGGCGTCGGCGGCACGGCGGCTCATGCTCACGAAGCAGCGCCCTGGCACGACAGACCCGTAGGTCCGCGTCGGTCCCGTGGACCCGGCAAAACAGGTGGTCCCGTGCTCGTCGCAGGTCAGAATGCCGCCCAGGAGGCTCAGGGAGTCGCGAGGGCGTGACCACTCACTGCGAGGGCGACGGCGGACGGCGGCTCGCGCACTACGCCAGTCCTCGGGGGCCACGACGCCCTCGAACGCAGCCTCGTGGAGCTCGCCGTCCACGTCAACGAGACCGCCGAGAGCCGGGCAGGCGATGAGGCGGGCGATCCCGGAGTGGGTCCAAGCCTTTCCGCGGCGGGGGAGGACGCCTTGGACGTTGAGGTCGCTGGCAATCTTGGTCAACGCGTCACCGCGTCGGACACGGGTGAGAATGTCAACAACCACCAAGGCCTGCTGAGGGTCGGACTCGGGGAGGCCCGGCACGTTGGACGCCCGCATCCCAAAGGGGATAGGCCCACGCCAACGCCCGTTGGCCTTGGCCTGCTGGTGAGCGCGACTGACCCTCTCCCCGGTCCGTTCGCTTTCGGCCCGGCTAACCGCCCCCAGCATGCGGGCTACCAGTCGGCCATGACTGGTTGAGACATCCCATGCGCCCGCCTTGACTGTCTCCACGACACACCCACTGCGTTCGAGGAGCTCCAGGAAGTCCTCGAGCTCGCGTGGTGAGCGGTGCAGTCGCTCGGGAGCCCACGCCACCACGACGTCGACGGCGCCCCGCGAGATGGCATCGCTCAGGGCGGTGTAGCGCGGGCGTTTGCGGCCGGAGTAGGCGGACGTGTCGTTATCGGTGAAGACGCCGGTGACGGTCCAGCCGCGGCGCTTGCACAGCGCACGACAGTCAGCCTCCTGACGCTGGACGCCGAGGCCGTCGCCCGCCTCGTCACGGCTGATGCGGGTGTATATCGCTGTCCTCACGTGACCACTCTATGTGGTAGCCGATCGTTGATCTGGATCAACGCCCCGTCGCAGGTGTTCGTCGCGCGCGGCGGGGTGAGCGAGCTGACGACGACGATCCTCACCGACGGCGAGGTGCGTGACCTCGTCGAGCGGATGCTGCGCAGCTCGGGGCGGCGCGTCGACCTGAGCTCGCCCTTCGTCGACGCCATGCTGCCGGACGGGTCGCGGCTGCACGTGGTGATCCCGACATCACCCACGAGCACTGGCACGTCAACATCCGCAAGTTCGTCGTCAAGGCCGACCACCTCGACGACCTCGTGCGGCTCGGCACCCTGACCCGGCAGGCAGCGACCTTCCTCGAGGCGGCGGTGGTGTCGGGCCTCAACGTGCTCGTCGCCGGAGGCACGCAGGCCGGCAAGACCACGATGCTCAACTGCTTGGCGGCGGCAGTGCCCGCGCGGGAGCGGGTGGTGACCTGCGAGGAGGTCTTCGAGCTGACCAATGCACGTTTAAGTAGCAAGCCTGCCGCCTCCGACGCCGCGACCCGATTGCTGCTGGACCGCTTTCGGCAGATGGTCGACCACAGGAGACCGCAAAGGTCGCGCGTGCGTCGCATGGTTGGGCGGCGAGGCGACGACCGCCGGCGACGACGGGCCGGTGGTCGCCGGTCGGGCCGTGGCAATCGATCACAACGAGGCCGACGGAAGATCGTGAAGTCCGCGTCCTAGACGAAAACCCTTGCTCTGGCGGTGCTGCAGGATCCCCTTGGCAGAGCCCCGGCCTGGGACGAGTTGCCGCACGACGTGCCTGACTCGCTGGACCGCGCACGGCGGGCCCGCTTAGCCGCCGAGACCGCACTGGTCGATGGATACGCCGAATGGTTTTCCCACCTGGTGATCGACCTCAAGTGCCGGCAGCCGCCAGCCCAACCAAGGTGAAGGTGGCGACGCTCGACCCGTTCCAGGGGGTACATGAACGCCATCGAGGACGAACTTGAGGACGCGGTCGCTGTCGTCGATGCATTCCACATTGTCAAGCTCGGCGGGCAGGCCTCGACTGGGTCTGCCGTCGTGTGCAGCAGCAGACCCTCGGCCCCCGTGGGCGTAAGGGTGACCCGTTGTACGGAATCAGGCTGGCCCTCCGCTGCGGGGTCGAGCGGTTGACCGAGCGGCAACGGGCCGGATCGTGCCCGCGATCGACGCCCACGAGGCCCACGTGGAGGTCCTCGTCGCGTGGGTCGCCCCCGTGGAGCTGCACTCTGCGTTCCGCCGCAAGGACCTGACCCAGGGGCGACGGATCGCCGAGCACGTCCTGGCCTCGTTCCCCTTGTGCCCGATCCCGAGATCCCCCGCCTCGGCCGGACGTTGAGACAGTGGCGCGCACCGTTCCTGGCGTACTTCACCGTCGGCCGCACCAACAACGGCGGCACCGAAGCCGTCAAGGGGCTCACGAGCTCCACTGCCGCGTCGCCCACGGCTTCCGCAACAAGGACAACCACCGCCTACGGATGCTGCTCATCGGCGGGGGCCTAGATACAACCCAGCGATGAATCACCGCCAGCTTTTGTTGGTACTGATTGAATCCCCTGTCCAGGCAGCGCCAAGTATAAGGTGACCTCAGATATTGCGTAACTAAATGTGTTCTGTTCTTGGCCCACTACTCGGACTAGAAGGTCATCGGTGACGCTCGGATTTGGAAAGGTCAGCTCCTCCCCGGGCATGGCGTCGGGAGCGTTGGGCCTCTTGCTAGTGGACCACTCTAGGTAGTCTCCGGCGGTGGACAATACCTGCAGTCGCAAGGGATAGCCGTTGTTGGGAAACGCGTCGGGAAGGCTCGCATATCCTGGCACAATGCTGATTGAAGCGATGGCGGCCGGCTGAGACAGCTTGATGTCTAGCACCTGATCGATCCCTTGGCCACGACCTGAAACCCATGCAGTCGTAGCTTTGCCGTCGGTAGCGCACCCTGCTTGATGGCTCGGGTCGAAAGCACTTGTGCTTGAGACAGAGACAACTTGGGCCCGGTCAGGGTTCGTTGAACTAGGGAGGGCGGTACTCGTCTGAGGTCGAAAGTTCTGGTCTTGATGCTTACGGGCGAGGGCGGTGCCCCCACCCAGAGTGACGAGAACGGCGACTAGTCCGGAAATTAGCCAAACCCATCCTCCATTCGCCACTCGGTCAGAGACCGCCTTTGTTAGTACAAGAGCGAGGAGGGAAAGTAGGACATATCCGCCGAGAATAAACATGCCAAAACTACCCGACAACTGTCGGCTGGCCCCTGTCCACACTTGAAGACCCTTCCCCTGTGCGCCTGGGTCGGTGTGCGGCACGTCGCGATGGTCTTGGATGGTCATTGCCTGTGTCGTAACTAAGTGGCTGGTACCCGTTTGCATTATGGTGCCAGACTGCATGGTTGACACCCATTCGATCTTGAGGGGTCCCTGTAGCGACCACGGGACGTCGACACGGAGAGACCCATCTCGATTAGTCTTGCCCCACGTGTACGGATGACCATCTGCATCAGACACGGTGAGGAACTGGCCCGGAAGCGACTGTCCGTCAGGGAGCAGGACCCGAAGTCTCAGACTCTCACCGTCGAAAAAGCTGTCTCCATGCGTGACATCCAATTTTCCGGTTTCGACAGCGTAGTAACTACTATCCGGCGGGCCATTTTCCGAGTCTGCGGCTTGCAGATATAGCGTCTTGGCATACGCCGAGATGTCGTCAATGCCCCATGTGGGCGAGGTTGTAGACGAAGCAGCGAGCGCCCAGATGGCTATTTGCGCTGCGGCCCGGTATTTATTCCTCTCTTCGTCCTTCCAGCCTGGAACTTTGAAGTCGCGGTAGTGAACGGCAATCCACGAGATTCCCTGCCAGTGATCAGTGGCCGGGACATGCCCGGGGTAAACGGATGAGGCCCCTGCACCTCTGGCCGCGGTAGCACCAGGCTCGAGTGTGAACACGTGTTCGGTCTGATCTGATTTTGCCGTCCAACTCACAAAATAGTCATTAGGGCGAGATGGCGTCGCTTCAGCATCCTTAATCAGCTGCGAAACGGTTCTGGGCTGAAGGATCTGTTCTATGGTAATTGCTTGGGTTTCGTCCGCGTTTGCACGATTGAGAGCGTCGAGGATGCCTTGGGCCAAGACAACCAATGTTAGAAGGGTTGCAACTAAGAACCGACGGACGGACGTCATGGCGACCTCATGGCTAATTGGAGCATTCCGAAACCTGGGGCCTGCACCTTAGCAAGGCCATGCGTACCCGGGTAGGGGTTGCATCTGATGGCAAAAAGCGCAGTTCGGACAAGTTGTGTCAGGGTTCGGGGACGCCGGCTGCGCCAACATCACCGATCGGCCCGATGGGGGCCCGAGCGTGAGCTCCGGATGGTCGGCGCACCCCCAAACGCAGACCTATGGCCCCCTCCCGCCGGTGTCGGCGGGAGGGGGCGAGATCAAGCAGCCTGGGTCAGGAGGCAAGCGGCGACGGTGTCGCGGTCGAGGGTGGTGGTGTACGCACCGGTGATGGTGCCGAGCAAGTCGCCATTGGATCGGGTGCCACCCAGGACAGGCTCTCGTGGTGGTCGTAACTGTTGACGGCCTGGAGGACTCCGAGGGCGGTGCCGGGGCAAGGGCGGTGCGGAGGTCACGCCAGTAGCGCCGGTCTGCTTCGTCTCACTAGCTGTACCCGGCCATCACGTTGGTGACAGACGGCTAATCAGGGGGAGCCCGCCGAGGGCGGTGTGACGTCGTCGAGTGTTGTAGGTCTCGAGCCATGGGGCAAGGGCGTCAGCTCGGGCGGTGTTGGAGGTGTAGGCCTGGCGGTAGGCCCACTCGGTGGCGAGGGTGCGGTTGAACCGTTCGACTTTGCCGTTCTGCCAGGGGCAGTGGGGCTTGATGAACTTCTGGCGGGCGCCGAGCGCGGTGACGGCGTCAGCGAAGTCCTGGGAGCGGCGGTAGGCCAGAGCGTTGTCGCTAAGGACCCGCTCGATCCGGGTGATGCCGGCACGGGTGAAGTAGGCGGCGACACGGGTGAGGAAGCGCGCGGCGGTGATGCCTTTCTCGTCGGGCAGGACCTCGCTGTACGCCAGTCGGGAGTAATCGTCGACGCAGGAGTGGATGTAGTCGTACTCGTTGCCTCGCCCGCGGACCTCTTCGCGGCGGCCGTGGACGCGCCACCCTCCACCGTCAGGGATCCGGCCGAGCTTCTTGACGTCAACGTTGATGGCGCTCATCTGAAAGTCCTCAGACCTGCTCATTGAAAGTCCCCACCCGTGTGGCTTCGCCACCGAGGGCGGGACTCCTTCGAGGCTGGTGGTCTCTGACCACCTACCAGCCCGAAGGAGCCCCTCCGCTCATGCTCACACGGGAGGACGACATCGACGTGCACGCACTCCACCGCCAGGGGTGGACGATCTCCGCGATCGCCCGCCACCTCGGCCGCGACCGGAAGACCATCCGCGCCTACCTCGCCGGGCGGGAGGCCGGGGTCCGGGCCCGCAGCAGCAGCCAACAGCCCGACCCGTTCGAGCCCTACACCGCGTACGTTCGGCAACGCCTGGCTGATGACCCGCACCTGTGGGCCTCGGCCCTGTACGACGAGCTCCTCGACCTCGGCTACGACCGGTCGTACCCCACGATGACCCGGGCCGTCCGGGTTCGGGGGCTGCGTCCGGTGTGTGAGCCGTGCGCGCCGACGAAGGGCCGGCCGGTCGCGGTCATCGAGCACCCGCCGGGTGAGGAGACGCAGTGGGACTGGGTCGAGCTGCCCGACCCACCTGCGCACTGGGGCTGGGGCAAGGAAGCCCACCTGCTCGTCGGCGCCCTCAGTCACTCCGGCCGGTGGCGGGGGCTGTTGTGCGAGTCCGAAGACCAGGCCCACCTGATCGAGGGCCTGCACCACATCGCCGGCGCCCTCGGCGGGCTCACGAAGGACTGGCGGTTCGACCGGATGGCGACCGTGGTCAGCCCCGAGACCAAACGGGTCACCGCGACATTCGCGGCCGTCGCGAAGCACTACGGCGTAACCGTCCGCCTCTGCCCCCCTCGCCATGGGAACCGCAAGGGCGTGGTCGAGAAGGCCAACCATGTTGCTGCGCAACGGTTCTGGCGGACCTTGCCTGACGACGTCAGCATCGAGGAAGCGCAGGCCCGGCTCGATACGTGGTGCGCCACCCGCGGTGACACCCGCCTCCGAGCGACGAAGGACGGACGGTCCTCGGTCGCGGTCTCCGCGAAACGGGAACCGTTGGCGCCGTTACCGCCCCCGTTCCCCGCGGCCCTGACGGTGGACCGGGTCGTGTCCGCGCAGGCGCTGGTCTCCTACCGGGGCAACCGGTACTCCGTCCCCCCGCACCTGCACGGCACGACCGTCACTGTCCACACCCGCCTCGGCAGCCCCCACCTCGACATTGCCACAGCCGCTACGCCCGGCCCCGGACGGATCAGCCCCGTCCCTACCGTCATCGCCCGGCACGTGATCGCCCCGTCCGGGGCTGGGGCCACCGTCCGTGACGACGGGCACGTCGCCGCCCTGACCGCGTCCGTGTTGTCCGCGTTCACCACCGAACCACCCCACCGGCGCAAGGAACGCCGACCACCGAGCCCGACCGCCCTCGCCGAAGCCGCCCACCTCCGCGCCCGCAACAACCTCGGCCCCACCCCTACGCCCAGCAGAAGCGGAACCGCCACGGCCGACGACGGGCAGGTCGTGATCGACCTCGGCCGCTACGCGGCCGCGGCCCACGGCCGCAACACCCTCACCACACCCGACCCGACCACCAACCCGAGCACCCACCTCGTGAAAGAGACGGACCAGCCATGACCACACCGAGATCGACCCCAGCCCCTCGAGGTCCTCGAGGACCGCGCACACCGACGAGCGAGGACACGCCGCCGGAGGTAGGCACGGCCGCCCCGGCCAGCGTGTACCAACAGCTGCGGGCCCACCTGGCAACGCTCAAGCTCGTCGACGCCGCCGAGCACCTGCCCGCGGTCCTCGACGACGCCACCGCGCAGGGCCTGTCCGTGACCGCCACGTTGGAACGGCTCCTCGCGATCGAGGTCAACGCAACCGCGGCCCGCCGGCTGACCGGACGGTTGCGGTTCGCGTGCCTCCCGACCCCGGCGACGCTGGCCGACTTCGACTACGACGCCGCGTCCGGGATCGACCCGCACCTCATCGCGGACCTCGCGACCGGCCGCTACCTCGAGTCCGCGACGAACGTGCTGATGATCGGCCCCGCCGTTATCAGGGGGAGTTGACCCGCCCGCAGGTACGTCGCTGACGAGTTGCTGTCGGTCCTTTTGTCATTGTCGTTGCTCCGCTATCAGCGGGAGTTCTTCGACGAGATGGAACGACAACTGTGGCAATCAGTGTGGCGGTTCGGCCCTCGGATGGGCGTCGGACGTGGACCGTGGTCGATGAGGCCTACCGGACGGTGGGTCCGGTCGAGGAGTGGCTGGAGGCGCACCGGCTGTTGTGGTCGCCTAACACGGTGCGCAGCTACGCCACCTCGATGGCTCAGTGGTGGTCGTTCCTGGAGCAGCGCGGCGAGGCCGAGCAGTGGCAGGACGTCGGCGTGCCGACGGTCTCGGGTTTCCTGTCCTGGTTGCGCAACGGCCGCCGCGTCGAGCACGCCATCGTGGAGCCAACCGAGGCGCCGTCACCGGAGACGCTCGAGGCGCGCCTGGCGGCGGTGATCTCGTTCTACCGGTGGCAGCATGCGGTCTTCGGGGTGAAGGTCGCGCAAAGGCTGCTGCGCGGTGCGCCGCGACAGGCCCCGGCACGGGGACTGTTGGCGCATCTGGACCAGCGCACAAGGCCCGGGCCCTCCTCGCTGGTGCGGGTGCGACGGAGTCGGCGAGGCGACCGCCCGCCGCTGCTGCTGCCGCAGCAGATCCAAGAGATCCTCGATTCCTGTGCCGCGGTGGACCCGGTGAGCGGGGAGTGGGTGGGGAACCTGCGAGATCGGCTCGTGTTCGCGATGCTCGCGGAGACCGGGATGCGACTGGGTGAGCTGCTGGGTATGCGGATCCGCGACTTCGTGATGGGCCGCGGCGACACCCCCTACGTCGAGGTCGTTCCCCGCGAGGACAACCCGAACGGTGCGCGGGTGAAGATGATGCGCCCTCGCCGGATCTATGTCGGCCATGACCTCGAGCGGCTGTTCGCCGACTACCTGACCCATCTGGCCTGCCACGCCGCGACGCTCGGCCTGACGGTGTCCGCGGACTCGGCGCTCTTCGTCAACTTGCAGCGGCCGCCGCTGCTGGCCGCGTTACGCGAGGGCACCGTGCGGGACAAGACCACCTCGTTACGCAACAAAGGTATTGGCCCGCCGGGCTGGACCCCGCACTGGTTCCGGCACAGCCACGCCACCGCACTGCTGCTGGCCGGCACCCCCGAATGGGTCGTCTCCCGACGCCTGGGTCACGCCCACGTGCAAACCACCCTCGACCTCTACGGGTGGGTGCGTGAGGACGAGGCCCTGCGTGCCGCCGCGACGTGGACCTCCTACGTAGCCGACTGGCAGGTGACCCGATGACCGACAAGCGCACCGACCTTGTCCTGGCCGGCGGCTCCGACCCGGTGTGGCGGCTGTGGCAGCAGCTCCCGGAGGCGTGGCGTGGGCCGGTCATCGGCCCGGACATCGAGAACTGGGCCGCCGTGACCGAGAACGGTGACCGCAGGATCGACCTGAGCGGGCTGCCCGACCCGTACCCCGCCGAGCTGGCGTGGATGGCGCACTGGCAGGCCACCGACGGCACCCGCTCCTCGGTGCTGGCGGTCAACCAGCTCGCCAACATCCTGCGCCGCGCCATCCGGGACAACCATCCCTTCCCCGGCTCGATCCGCGCCATGGACTGGGACGCCGCCTCGGCGTTGCAGGGCTGGTTCTACGCGGTCCGATGGAACCGGCTGCCACCCCAGGGCAGCCGGGCCCGGCTGCGGGTGGTGTTCGGGTTCGCTCGGCTGGCGCTGCTGGCCCGCTGCCACGACGGGCCGTGGTGGACCCTGGACGACTGGCAGCCACGCTGCGACCCGCGGATCCCGCTGACCGGGCGGGAGCCGTTGGGGAACTACGGCTGCTCACCCGGGCACCTCGCCCAGCCCTGGCTGCGTGAGGCGGTCAAGTGGCACCTGGGCACCCAGCTGGAGTCCGGCGTCCTGCGCTGGACCACGATCAGCCAGGAACGGCTCAAGTCCCTGCGCCGCTTCGACAACTGGCTCTCGGTGACCTTCGAGGACCCTCGCGACATCCTCGGCGACCCGGCCGCGGCGCCCGAGCACGCTGCCGCGTTCCGCCGCTGGACCGCGGACCCGACCAACCGGATGACCCGTCAGACCGACCGACGCTACTACGGCAAACCGGTCCAGCCGCGCCAGGTCAACGACGACCTGCGAGCAGTCGCGGAACTGCTCGCGTTCGTCGCCGCGAACCCCCGCGAGGCCCGCGGCGTCCTCGGCGCCGGGCCCTGGCAGCACGTCACCGACACTCACGCGGCCAGCTGGTTTCGTCAGGTCACTCGGATCCCGCACACCTCCACCGTCAACGACCGCCACTACGTCGACGACCGCGCCATGGCCCAGATCATCGCCGGTTTGCCACTGCTCGGCCTGCCGCGCGACGAGCAGATGACCATCACCCGCGGTGACGGCCAGCAGGTGCTTGCCCGCGGGCTGGACGACCCGCAGGCGATGCGGATGATCTTGCTGCAGGTCCTCACGGGTCGACGCGCCAGCGAGGTCCGCACCTGCGAGTTCGACTGCCTGTCAGAGCTTCCGGCCCCCACCGCGCAGGACGCCGCGGGCCAGGAGGTCGTGCGTTTCCGGTACGCCCAAAGCAAGATCGACATCGCCCCGGACAGCATCCTCGTCGACCGCGAGGTCGCCGAGATCATCGAGGAACAGCAACGCTGGGTCCGGCAGTCCTTCCCCGAACTGCGGCCGCGGTTCCTGTTCGTCCAGCGCACCGGCAACCGCCGCGGCGACAAGCCCTACCCGTCGGGCACCTACAACTGGATGCTGCGCGAACTGAGCGACGTGGCTCGGATCACCGACAGCAAGGGCCGAGCGGTCAACCTCAGCAACACCCACCGGTTCCGGCACACCAAGCTGACCCGGCTCGCCGAGCTTGGGCTGCCGATCCACGTACTGCAGCGATACGCCGGCCACGCCACCCCGACCATGTCGATGCACTACATCGCCCAACGCCAGGAACACGCCGAACAGGCGTTCCTGGCCACCGCCAAACTCAAGGCCGACGGCACCCGCGTGCAGTTCTCCTCCGAGGACTACGACAGCCTGCACCTGTTCGAGCGCGCCGACCGGGTCCTGCCACACGGCTGGTGCCTGCTGCCGCCGCTGCAGTCCTGCGACAAGGGCAACGCCTGTCTGACCTGCTCGGTCTTCGTCACCGACCAGACCCACCACACCGCCCTGGCACGTCAGCTGGTCGAGACCGACCAGCTGATCGCCCGCAGCACCGCAGCCTTCCAGGACAAGTACGGACGCCCCATGCCCGAGGACAACATCTGGCTCGCCCAGCGACGCGCGGAACAGGCCGCGCTGACCCGGCTGCTCAGCCTTATCGACGACCACCCCGACCGAGCCGTGCACGGCGGCGGCTGCGGCACGCCGCCGGGTGGACCGGTCCCGCTCACCCTCGACCTCACCCGCCACCGAAGGAGCACCCCGTGACCGCGAACCGTGACCAACGCGTCGCCGCGCTGACCGCCGCGGCCAAGGCCAAGTCCGCAGCGAAGACCACGGCCGCCGAGCAAGCCCTCCGCGCCCTGATCAAACGCGGCGAGGCCATCACCTTCCAGGCCGTCCAACGCGAGGCCGGCGTCTCCCACGCCTTCCTCTACAACCACCCCGAACTCCGCGGCCGCATCGAACGGCTCCGCGAGCAGAGCCGCCCCCCGTCGCGCACCCCAACCGCGCCAGCAGACGTCGAGAGCACCCTCGTACTCGCCCTGACCGCTCAGATCACCGCCCTGAAACAGCGGCACCGTCAGGAAGTCCGTGCTCTACGCGCCGCCCTCGAACAAGCCCACGGGGAGAACCTCGACCTACGCCGAGAGCTCGCCCGCCGAGGCCACACCCTCACCAGCGCCCCCGCCACCGCCCGACTCGTCGCATCGATCGCAACAACGTCCTGACCTGCAAGAACATGACCACTACAAGCCTGACCCCCTGATAACGGGTGGGGTCGGGAAAACGCACCTCGCGGTCGGCCTCGCCCGCCAAGCCGCGGAAGACGGGTACCGCGTATACGTCACGACCGCTGCGGACCTCGCCGCCCGCTGCCACCGCGCCGCGATCGAGGGCCGCTGGGCCACGACGATGCGGTTCTTCGCCGGCCCCACCCTCCTGGTGATCGATGAGCTGGGATACCTCCCGCTTCCTGCGGAGGGCGCGTCCGCGCTGTTCCAGGTCATCGCGCAGCGATACACCAAGACCTCCACGATCGTGACGACGAACCGGCCCATCACCTCCTGGGGAGAGATCCTCGGCGACACCACCGTCGCGGCCGCCCTGCTCGACCGGCTCCTGCACCGCTCCGTCGTCCTCGACATCAGCGGCGACTCCTACCGCCTGCGCGACCACCACGCCCGCACCCACACCCTGCGCACCGCAGCAGCCCACCATGGCTGACCCCACCCCCGGCACCCCCGGCAGCCCGGAGAGCCCGTGCGACGACGACAGCACGACGACCCCGCCCACCCTGCCCGCACGACCGAGCCGGGCACAGTGCCCGGTGTGCTGGAGCCCGTTCACCCCGACCGGACGCCAGCGGTACTGCACCGACAACTGCCGCAAGACCGCCTGGTCACGCCGGCACACCCGCACCACCCTCACGACCGAACCCGCTGTCCCCCAACAGATCCGCCGCCGCGACGTCACGATCTACTCCTGCCCCAGCTGCGAGACCCGCTACCACGGACAGCAGTGGTGCCACGACTGCAACCAACCCTGCACCCGCATCGGCCTCGGCGGGACCTGCCCCCACTGCGCCGAACCCGTCGCGATCACCGACCTCATCGACACCCCCACCAGCCCCACCATCGGCTAACCTCAACACCGCCACAGGGTGAGGACATTCGCTGAGCAACCCTGGGGACTTTCGGTGAGCGGCATCACCGCGGACCAGGGACCCGGCGTAGGGGTGCTCGTAGCGTCGGGTCGTGGCCCGCGAGGCCCGGATCACGGCCCCGGTCATCGGGTCGCACTCAGCGGGCCGGGGCACGCCCTGTCGGCGCAGGATCCGCGAGACGGTCCGCGGGGCCAAGCCCAGCTCGTGGGCGATCTGGTCGCGGCCCACGCGTCGCTCAGCCCGCAGGGCGGTGACCGTGGCCTCGACCGTCTCGCTGGTGCGGGTGGGCATCGAGTGCGGCCGTGACGAGCGGTCGGCCAGGCCACGGTCTCCCTCCGTGGCGTACCGATCGATCCAGGTCTTGACGCACTTGCGCGAGACGCCCATCGCGGCCGCGATGTGGGCCTGACGCCACCCTTGCTGGTGGCGCTCGACGATCAACCTGCGGCCGTGGACGGTCAGGCGGGCACTACCGTGAGACACGAGAACCTCCGGATGGATGTGGGCCTTAGACAAGCCACACCCCACCCGGGGGTTCTCCTCACGTCAAGCAGGCGCGCCCGCCACCAACCTCATGGCCGGGTACAACTAGCGCTCGGCCACGGTTCGGGGTTGCCCCCCCGGGTTCGCCCGATCTCGGACGCGGCGAGTTGGCCTAAGCCTCGGAGAGGGTGGCCTACTGCTGCTCGTGATACGAGTCATCACCCTAGACCTTGAGGCCGAGAGGTGGAGGGACAGGTGTCACCTCCTTTTCCGGGATACTGAGCGCTCGGTACACCGAGGCTCGGCTCACTCCAATGACGCGTGCGATGGTGGCAACGTCGTGTTCCCGGCTGTCGTACATCTGCCGGGCGAGCATGACCTTCTCTGGAGTCCACACGGTAGGCCGGCCGCCGGTACGCCCGCGGGCTCGGGCCGCGGTAAGCCCTGCCATGGTTCGCTCCCGGATGAGGTCCTTCTCGAACTCGGCGAGAGCTCCGAAGACGTGGAAGATGAGCCTGCCGCCGGGCGTCGAAGTGTCGATGCTCTCGGTAAGGCTACGGAAGGCGACGCCACGGGTCTCGAGTGCCTGAACGATGCCGATGAGGTGGCGCAGGCTGCGCCCGAGCCGGTCGAGTCGCCAGACCGCGACGGTGTCCCCCGGGCGCAGCTGGTCGAGAAGGGCGTCGAGCGCCGGGCGGTGCTCAAGTTTGCCGGACGCTTTGTCGGTAAAGACCCGGACGCAGCCGGCTAAGCGAAGCGCGTCGACCTGAAGTGCTTCATGCTGTTCAAGGGTTGACACGCGGGCGTAGCCGAGCAGGGTGTGGTCAGTGGGCTTCTCAATACTCATGGGTGGCGCTCCTTCTGGGACATTGATTTCGGCCACAAGATGTGAACGGCGAGAGGCCCTGCGAGGCGGACCACCGGCGGGCGTCTCGAATTCGTTCGTTTTTGAGACGGCTGGCACCCGGGGGCGGGGCGCGGATGTGCGCCACACCCCCGGGCTGTACTGCGAGTTACGCGGCTCTTCCCGAGTGCTGTTGCTCGGCTGGGCACGCCAGAGCGTGCTCCTGCTGAACACGACGCTGACGGTGGGCAGGGGCGAGTCCGCCTCGCACGCTGGACACGGCTGGGAGACGTTCACGGACGCGGTGATCAGCGTGATCAGCGTGATCAGCGCCCGCCAGGATCGCGTGGTGTTCGTCCTCTGGTCGGAGGCGGGTCGACCAGCCGATGACGCAGTCGACAGCCCGGAGGACGTCGTGCTTTGGTTGGCGGACGACGGCGAGGACCGGGGTGGTCCTTGACCACTGCGGCCGCGCGGCGAGGGGTCAGCGTGCGGCCGCGACCAGAGATCGCAGGTCCCAGAGCCCGGTGTCCAGGTCGGTCAGGTGTCCGCTGTCCTTGTTCACTGTTACCTGGGCACCCGGGACGTGGCCGGGGTCAAGGCGTGATGTTGCTGGCGCCCTGAGACCCGAGAAAGACTCTTGACCGCTTTCTTTCGTCTAGGACCTAGTACGTGGGTGTTCCCTGAACCGAGCCCTGCCTACCCTCACTTGACGCTGTGGCATCGACCCTAGCCCGGGGTCGGCACGGGCTCGCATAAAACTCACCCCCATGGAACGATGGCGCACATGGCTCGGACACAGGTCTTGGACACAGCGGAGCGACGGTTGCATATAGACCGCAGTCGGTGGCTGCGACTGTGCTGGTTGACGGTCATCCTACTGATCATGGTCGCAGCCAAGCGGTTCCATTCGCCTCTAGGAGAGGCTGAGAGCACAGCCCTAAGCCTTACCATCGCGGTGGTAGCGTTTTTTGTGATTTTGCTGACCGTGCGTGCAGCGCAACGATACCGTCCGAGAGGCCGGAGGGCCGACGACAAGTGGCAGGCGCAACAAGGGAACCTAGTGGACCTTGTTCTTTCAGGAGCCTGTTTCCAAAGTTTTGACAGTGGAGCTCTAGCAGGTGGGACCGCAGGTGCGGGATTGAATGTTATCCAGGCTGGTGGCACAGTGGCCAACCTGCCTGCGCTCGGGGGGTTAGGTGGACCATTTGCGATCGCCGGGCTCGCGGTAGTTGCGGCATCAGCGGTTTTTGGTTTAGCGGGCGCCGCGACGCAAAAACGTCGCAACAAAGCGGCCACCAAGGCGGCCAGGGCATCTGCTGAGGCATTACTAGCCAAGGCGCTGAGAGACCTAGAACAAACTTTCGGTTCCCTGGCGGGGGCAGAGAAGAATCAAGCAGAGAGAGACATAGGGCGGACCCGGAGGGCCATCTCAAAGATTCATGAACTACAGCAGGCGGGTTAACGTCCCCGACTTCAAATAGAAGCCTTGAGCGCCCTGGTTCCGCCCTGCGGGGCCTGGGGTGGTGAGCGACGAACCTTGTTTAAGAACGAGGAGGCTGGACAGGAAACGCCTGTGCGTGCAACCTGACTCGTGCCACTTGATGGCGGATCGGGGCTCCGGCTGACGTTTGTGCTGGTCAGCGGCTTGTGGCCGGGCTGGGTGACGTACCCCGCTCGTCGGTAGGGTCGGGTCGTGGTGTTCATCCGGACGTCGGCTAGCCGCTCGGGTGCCACGAAAGTCCAGTTGGCGGAGCGCCGCGACGGGCGAAACGTCATCCTCGAGCACGTCGGTACAGCCCGATCCGACGCCGAGCTGGCCGCACTGATAGCTGAAGCCGAGCGCCGGCTCCGCCCCGGGCAGGACGTCTTGGACCTGCCCCTGCCCGAGCACCCCGCGGACCGCCGGCCAGGGGTCATCACCGCGAAGCGGTCAGCGCTACTGCGGCAGGTCCTGACGACGGTTTACCAGCGGCTCGGGTTCGACGTCGTCGACGACGGGGCCTTCCAGCAGCTGGTGCTGGCCCGGATCATCGAGCCCACGAGCAAGGCCGACTCCGTGCGCGTGCTCGACGAGATCGGCATCGCGCACGCGTCGCTGCGGACCATGTCCGCTTTCTCGCCCGCTCGGGCACCGAGGACTATCGGTCCCGGATCGCGACGGCCTGCTTCACCCATGCCGCGGCCAGCGGCGACGTGTCGTTGTGTCTCTACGACGTCACGACGCTCTACTTCGAGGCCGAGAAGGAGGACGACCTGCGCAAGGTCGGGTTCTCCAAGGAACGCCGAGTCGACCCGCAGGTCGTCGTCGGGCTCATCGTCGACCGGGCCGGGTTCCCCCTCGAGATCGGCTGCTACGAGGGCAACCGAGCCGATACCACAACGATCATCCCGATGGTCAAGGCCTTCAAGGCCCGCCACAGCCTCGCGGACATGGTCGTCGTCGCCGACGCCGGGATGTTGTCCGCGGGCAACCTCAAGGAGCTGCACGAGGCCGGGCTGCGGTTCATCGTCGGCTCCCGTGTGGTCAAGGCACCGAACGACCTGTCATCGCATTTCCGCTGGTACGGCGACACGTTCGTTGACGGGCAGGTCGTCGACACCATCACCCCGGGGGTCTCCACGCAGAAGGCTCGGGCGAGCAACGACGAGAAGAAACGGGCCGAGCCGGTGTGGGACCCAGCCGTGCACTCCACCTCGTGGCGGGCGGTATGGGCGTACTTGCGTAAGCGGGCCGTCCGCGACAGCGCGACCCTCACCCTGCAGGAGAACAAGGCCAAGGCCGTCATTGCGGGCGAGCAGAGCGCCCGGACCCCGCGGTTCGTGCAGGTGGAGAACGGCGCCCGCACCCTCGACGAGGCCGCCCTGGCCCGGGCCCGGCGCCTGGTCGGGCTCAAGGGCTACGTCACGAACATCCCCGCTACCCTCATGCCCGCGACCGAGGTCTTAGCCAGCTATCACGAGTTGTGGCACGTCGAGGCGTCATTCCGGATGAGCAAGACCGACCTGCGGGCCCGGCCAATCTTCCACCACACCCGCGACGCGATCGAGGCCCACCTGACCATCGTGTTCGCCGCCCTGGCGGTTGCCCGCTACCTGCAGGACGCGACCGGCCTGAGCATTCGCAAGATCGTGAGGACCCTCCGCCCGCTACAGGAGATCACCGTCCGCATCGCTGGCCACGAGCACCTCGCCCAGGACCCCCTCACCGACACCGCCGAAGCCATCCTTCACGACCTCAACCTGCCCGCCGGCTGACGTACCCCGGTGGCACGAGTCGGGAGTACTCCCGCGCGATCTGGGACGAGGACCAGCAGCGGTGGATCTCCGAAGCGCAGGTTGCCGAGACCACCTTCACCGCGTTCACCTCCCAGGCCATGAAGCGGCACATCACCTGCCGGCTCGTCGTGCGCCGGGTCCAACGCCTCAACGCCACCGCCTCGGCGGCCGGTCAAGACGAGCTGTTGACGATGTGGCGCCACCACAGGTTCGTCACCAACTGCACCCTCAAGACGGTCGCGGCGGACGAGACGCACCGCGACCACGCCATCGTCGAGCAGGTCATCGCCGAGCTGAAGAGCGGGGCCCTGGCCCACGCCCCGTCGGGGAAGTTCCTCGCCAACGCTGCTTGGCTCGCCCTGGCCTGCCTCGCGTTCAACCTGCTGCGCGCGGCCGGCGCCGCCGCCTCGGCCCGTCTCGCGAAAGCCCGGTGGGCCACCCTGCGGACCCAGCTCGTCGCGGTCCCCGCCCGGATCGCGTCCTCGGCCCGCCGGCTCACCTTGCACCTGCCGACGATCTGGCCCTGGGCGTCCGCCTGGGACAACCTCTGGGCCACTGTCTCGTACCGGGTCTAGTGGAGGCTCGTAACTGACGCCTCGACCGTTCTCGTGGCGGGGTTCTGAGCGTAGTAGGTGTTCTCGTACTCGACGGGTGGGATGGTGCCGATCTCGCCGTGGAGGCGGCGGTGGTTGAACCAGTCGATGTACTCGGCGGTCGCGATCTCGAGGTCGTCGATCCCGGCCCAGGGGCCCTTGTTCCGGACGAGCTCGGCCTTGAAGAGAGAGTTGAACGTTATCTGGAGCACTTGGTCGGATGTGGCCGGTGACCTGCATGTCTGCGTCGGCTACATGTCGCTGACGGGGGCGTCGCGGCCGGCGGTGCGGTCCTGCCCGATGCGGGTGGCGAGTTGCAGGCGGAGCGCGTGGTTCTCTGCTCGCAGGGTGTGGAGTTCCTGGCGGAGGGTGGTCAGCTGTTCGTCGCGGGAGGCTTGGCTCATCCGTTGGGCTGCGGGTTGACGGGGGCTGCGGGTGGCGGGAGCTCGAAGCCGGTTGATTTGCTCGCGGAGCTGGGGATCGCGATAGAGCAGGGTCCGCGAGACGCCGGCGGTGTGAGCGACGGCGGCGTAGGTGATGGGGGTGCCAGCGTGGTCGAGGGTATGGATGGCCGCGCGGGCCCGCTCCCGAGCCGATTCGGCTCGGTGCCGGCTCGCGGCAGTGAGGGCTGTGGTGTTGTCAGCGCGCATCGGGGGTGTCCTGTCCGGCTGGGGCGTCATGGATCCCGAGGGTCTCGAGGGTTTCCAGCGCGGAGATGATCCTCGTGAGGTTGTCGGCGACCTTGCGGTGGTTGTCGGCCAGCCGGTGGTTGCCGCGGTGCTCGGCCAGGTCGATCAGTTCGAGGGTGTCGTCGTGTTGGCGCCGGTGGATCGGCAGGAACGTCGTGGTGGTTTGGAAGTCCGGGCAGGTCAGGCAGGCGTTGGGGTGTGGGCAGTCCTGCTGCGGTGGTCGTCCGCAGTAGCCGTTCGGCAGGCTGGCCTGCACCCGGGCGAGGTTGTGCTTGATCCACTCGGCGTCGGCGCTGGGACCGTGGGGGTCGAACGGGAGGCGGTCACCGTGGATGTCCACGCGCCGCTGCTGGTAGTCGTCGAAGGCCGCGCGGACGGTGGCGTCGTGGATCGTGGCGTACCGGGCGGTCATCTGGGGTGAGGCGTGGCCGAGCATCTTCTGAACGACGTGCTGCGGCACACCGGCGTTGATCAACCGGGTCCCGAGGGTGTGACGGTACTGGTGCGCGGTGACGGACACGGCCTGGCCGGCTTCGTCGTGGAGACTGATCTTCTCCTGCCAGTCGGCTAGGCGCTGGCGCAGGGTGGCGTAGGAGAATGGTTGGGCCCCATCGGGATTGGCGTGAGGCGAGGGAAACAGCTTCGGGCATCCGGCTGGCCAGCGGCTGCTCAGGTGCAGTTGTTGGGCGCGGACGGCGTCGGCGGCCCGCTGCGACAGCGGGACGAGCTGCTCGGTGGACATCTTGTGGTTGACGTACTTCAGGCAGGGCCAGCCGGCGCTGTCGACGATGACGGGGTTGTACTCGAGCAGGCAGGCGTCATTGGCGCGTAGGCCGGTCTCCTGGATGAGGATCAGCAGGTGTCGGGTGGTCTCGTCGGGGAGCAGGGCGAGGTTGTTGGGGTCCTCGAGCTGGGCCATCACGAACTCGGGGATGAACCGTGGCAGGGGACGCGGCCGCGGTGGCAGCTCGTCCAGGTACAGCGCGGCGTGACCGGAGAGGCCGGGCATCCAGTCGTGGCGGTGGCAGGCCTGCAGGAAGCTGCGCAGGATGACCAGGTAGGTGTTCGTCGTGTTGCCCGACAACTGCGGCGCCGCGGTGAGCCAGGACAGGTAGTGCTCCAGGACCTGCCGGCTGATCCCGCTGGCATCATCGACGTCCGGGTGATGGTGATGCAGGAACCCGGCGAACCAGCGCAGGGCACGCTCGTCGATGCTGACCGATCCGAACGCTTTACCGGCGCCGAGCCGGTAGCGGCAGGCTCGCTTGATCGCCTCACGCAGCCACGGTTGTGGGATGTGGTCGAACCGAATGGGTGGGACCTTCTTCGGCGACGGTCGCGCCCCGAGTGCGGCTGCCCGCCAGGTGTCTCGAGCGAACTCGGCCTCGGCGTCGATGCCCTCGTCCAGGTCGAGCACCTGCCGCCACGCGAAACGCAGCTGGCCCATCGCCCGGCCACCGGTGTCGGTCAGGCCGTGCTCGAGGGCCAGCAAGGTCCAGCGCTCCAGCCCGTGGTCCAGCAGCGAGTCGACCCTGGCGGTACTGACCAGCCTCACGAGGCGGTTGATCATCATCGGGACGAGGCGGATCGTTCGATGATCGTGGCGGATCTGAATGGAGTAGGCCACCTCCAACCGCAGCTGCAACGGCAACCCGCGAAGATCGAACGCGTCGATCCGGTCGCTGTGACCGCCGACCACCGGGCCGGTCGTGGCCGCGAACAGGTCCAGGTCGTGGCGGCCCTCGTGGACCCACCGTCCGTAGTGGCTGTTGCACAGCAACTTGGTCCAGGCGCCGCGTTCGCAGTCGGTGACGCGGCACTGCCCGCGCGCGAAGACGGGGTGGGTGGGATCGATGTGGATCAGGTCGACCGCGAACTCCGGTCGGACAGCCGCTCCCAGCTTGTCCAGCAGGCTCAGCGCGCCAGCCCGGTTGGCGTGCAGCGCGATGGTCATGACGGGTCCGCCTGCAGGACCGGGCGAGTGGCTGGCCGCTCGACCCAGAATCCCGCGCGGACGAGCTCGGCCCGCACGTCCTCGACACCGAGATGGACGTACGTTTCGCTCGTGGTCACGACCGAGCGGTGGGTCAGCATGTTCGAGACGATCTCGATCGGGACACCGGCCCGGATCAGCTCCGTCGCCCGGGTATGGCGCAGCATGTGGGGGCTGAACTCGATCCCGGTCCCGGCCCGCAGGCGGGCCACGAGCTTCGCGACCGCGTCGTACCGCAGGGGTCGCCCGACCGGTGCCGCGAACAGGTTGACGAAGACGTAGTCGCTGTCCAGGTCGCCGTATTCGGTGTGCATGTACTCGCTGTACAGGCGCACCAGCGGCGCTGAAACGGGCAGCACGGCAACGGTTTTGGTCTTGGCGCGGGCGCCGTTGGCGTTGTCGTCACGCGGCACGATCCGCAGCTCGCACCGACGAGAGATCAGATCGCTGTGGCGCAGCCCGAGCGCTTGACCCACCCTGATCCCGGTCTCGGCCAGCAGCGCGAGCAGGAACCTGTCTCGCAGCCGCGTGCAGGCGCCGAGGATCACCGCGACCTCCTCAACGCTCAGCGTGGACGGCAGCCGCCTCGGTGCCTTGAGCTTGACGGGTCTGGTCGCGATCGGGCGTCCCTTGGTGACATGGTGCAGGAACGGCTTGAACGACCCCCTCGGTACACGGCGCCACGCGACCAACGACTCAGCCAGGGCCACACCCGTGCGGGCGTGGAAGTCATAGAAGCCGAACACGCCCGCCAGGTGACGGTTGACGGTGGCCTCGCTGCGGCGGGCCGTTGCAGCATCCAGCACGATGACGTTCGCGGCCGGTGCCCGCAGCCACGACACGAACCGTGAGACGTCCTCGACTCCGGCGCTGGCCCAGTCGACGCGTCTCAAGGCGAGGAACTCGAGCCACAACGCCAGACTGTGCGCGTACGCCCGCACCGTGTTCGGCGACCGCTCGATCGAGGACAGGAACGCCAGGTACCGCTCCGCCGCCTCGACCGGACCGAAGTCGTCGTCGACGACGGTCCACGACTCCACCCCCGTCACCGGCATGAGCACCCGTTGCGCCTTCACCAGCACCGCCACCTCGAGGTCGGCCTGCACCGGCTTCCAGCCGGATACCTACTCTTCTACTCCGACCCGCCAGCCACGTGGGGGACGTCGAAGACATGCTCCAGATAACGTGTCGCTGACGCACCGGATCGGCCTCGTGAGCTACGTCGGACACACCCTCCGGAGGGCTCCAGATAATGAACGCCTCAGCGAGGGCGTTGTCGTAGCTGTCGCCGGTCGAGCCGACGGACGCGACGGCGCCGGCCTCGGCCAGGCGCTGGGTGTATCTCACGGCGACGTACTGAACTCCTTTGTCGGAGTGGGCAATGACGCCGGCGGTGTCGTGGCCGGCGTGCCGTCGGGTCCACAGCCCCATCTCGAGGGCGTCGAGAGCGAGGTCGGTGCGCAGGTTCTTCGACAGCTGCCAGCCGACGACGCGGCGGGAGAACACGTCAACGACGAACGCGGCGTACACCCACCCGGAGAACGTGCGGCAGTACGTGATGTCGGCGACCCAGACCCGGTTCGGCGCCGGTGCGGTGAAGTTGCGGTCGAGCAGGTCGGGGCGGGTCTCCGGCCCGGTCCCGGGGATCGTGGTGCGTGGCCCCTTCGCCCGGGAGATCCCCCGCAGGCCGGCGGCTTTCATCAGCCGGTGGACCGTGCACCTGGCCACGCGGTGGCCCTGACGCTGCAGTTCGGCGTGAACTTTGCGGACGCCGTACACGCCGTAGTTCTGCTCATGCACGGTCCGGATGACCTCGGTCGTGGCCGCGTCCGACACGGACCTGGCCGAGGCTGGCCTGGTCTTCGCGGCGTAGTACGTGCTCGGGGCGATCTTGGTCCCAGCTTCCGTCAGGACCTCACAGATCGGCTCGACCCCGAACCGGCTGCGGTGCTCGTCGATGTAGGCGACGAGCACCGCGGTGGTCACTTCAGTCGGCGGTCGAGCTCCACCGCGGCGAAAAACGCCGATGCCGTCTTGAGGATTTCGTTGGCCCTTCGCAGCTCGCGGTTCTCCCGTTCGAGCTCGGCGATGCGTTTTGCCTCGGCCGTGGTCGTCCCGGGTCGATGCCCGTCGTCGACCTCGACCTGGGTGACCCAGTTCCTCAGGGTCTCGGGGTTGATCCCGAGCTGCTCGCCGACCCGGCGCAGCGCGCCCCGACGGGTCTCGGGCTCACGCCGCAGATCGACGGCCATCCTGATCGCCCGCTCCCGAAGCTCCTCCGGGTACTTCCTGGGTGCTGCCATGACTCTCATCCTTCGGTGGAATGAGAGCCTCCATCAGACCCGGTACGAGACACACCGCCACGACACCTTGACCACCCCGGCCCATTGGCCCCAAGGAACGCCCAACGTGTAAGAGCCGGACAGACCGGCGGCTGCCCCACGCCTTCCCGCTCAGGATCAAGAGATCACCGGCCGCCAACATCAGCGAGAGCCCCAGAAATCACCGTCGGTGGATCAGGGTTGAGTGAGCCAGCACGCGAGGTCGGGGAGAGCCTCCCCGGGGAGCAGCGAAGTCCCGGCCCGGTCTACCAGCACGCGGGATCCGTAACCTCCCGCACCTAAGGCTTCCCCATGCGCGCGAGGTCGCGGCGGCCTTCGTGGCGGTGGGCGCGGGCGGGTCGTACACGCGGGCCTCCGACCGGGCCCGGTTGTCGAACGGTCGCCGCTGACTCGGGGGTGAATGCTCATGACGTCAGGTGTGCCGGTCGAGGCCGCGACCGCCAGTCGCCCGGCGGACCCCCCGCTCTAATTGCGGTGTAATCACGTCCTACAGCCGGACCGGTGAATTCAGGCGCATGGCCGACACTTTCGGTTGCACGGGCGACGGTCCTCCGCGTCTGCACTAACCGCGCCAGGTGTGCCTCCCTTAGACCCCGTCGAGGGCACGGCACGATCTCATGTCAATAAGCGAGCGGACGCACGCTCGGGCGGACTGGGACAGGAGGGGCTATGGCAGAGACGACGGCCGGAATCGCCGCGGGTGGGTCCGGTGTGTCAGGCGGTGAAGGTGCTGCTGCTCGACGAGTCAGACCGACTCCTTCTGCTGCGTGGCAGCGAGCACGGCCAGCGGCAGTTCTGGTTCCCGGTTGGTGGTGGCGTCGAGGCGGGTGAGGAGCCCGGGGCGGCCTGCCTGCGCGAGATCGCCGAGGAGACCGGTTGACACGAAGTCCGGCTGGGTGTGGAGGTGTGGATCCCGATCTCGTCGAGGACCCGCACGGAGTCGGCCTCGCTCGTAGGCCAGATGATCGGGCGAGCACCAGTTGCTGGAACGCGGCGTCGCGGATGACGTCGAAACCCAGCCGGTCGTAAACCATCGTCAGGAACTGCGGCAGTAGCGCTGAGCGCTTCGCGGTGATGACCCCCGGCCGGCCGTCCGCGGGCGCTCCGGCAGCGCCAGGTCCAGTGCGTCCTGCCCGGGGCGGAGCCGCCGGCGGGCCTCGGCCATGAGCACGGCCAGCTCGGCATCGGACCGGGCGGTCCCGACGTGCTCGAGCGCTACGTGACGCCCGGCCCGCCGCTCCGCGACCTGCACCTTCGTGCTGCCCGAGCGGCCGGGGACCTTCTTGACGAACACCACCGGACCGACTTCACCCAGCGGCGGGGTGTGTCAACGAAGAGACGTCCAACCCCCTGACCAGCACAGACGTCTTCGGGAAGCCGCCCGAATACCTAAGTGGCACGAGTCAGGACCTGCGACTTGGACAGGCCGGTGATCCCGAGGGACTGGACCAACTTGTCCATCCGGCGGGTGCTGACCCCGAGCGGGTAACACGTCGCCACCACCGAGGTCAGCGCGGCCTCGGAGCGGCGCGGACGTTGCAGGAGTCAGTCTGGGAAGTACGAGCCCTTCCGCAGCTTCGGCACGGCCACGTCGTCGTCCCGACCCTCGTGTTGAGGGCTCAACTCAAGGTTCTGGGCTGCCAGGCAAATCAAGGGGCTCATAGACACCCAGGCCGCTAGGCAGCCTTATACCATTGGACGCATGCGATCAAGACTGTTGCTGGCTGGGGCTCTTGCCACTGCACTGGCTATCCCGGCTGCTGCTTACGCTGCTGGCGTCTTGCCGGACGCCATGACCCCCGCCGCCTTAGTCAACGATAACTGGCAGTCCCGGCACTGCCCGACAGGCAGCATCAGTGCCAAGTGCCCCAATCCAGGACTTGCCCAAGCCCCCGGGTTCCCCACCGGGACGGCAGGGACTATGGTTTCTTTCGGGGACAGTTACTCCGCCGGTGAGGGCGATCCTCTTAATAACGTGTACAAAGTCTCAGGAGGAGGCTGGGTTCCGAGTTCCGGATTCTACGTTCCAACAGACTACAATAACGAATTCGGCCACAACAGCTGTCATCGTAGCCCCCACGCTTACCCGGTGATTATGGCCTCCGCACTCAGCTTCTCACTTGATTTCCGAGCGTGCAGCGGCGCGAAGACGGAGAGTTACTTTAGAGACACCTTTGATAACACGCCTATACAGTACGGGGCATCCAACGCCCAGCGGGATCAGCCCTTTCCTCTTGACACCAAGCTCGTCACGATCGGGTTCGGAGGAAACAACGTCGACTTCGCTACAGTCGTGATGTATTGCATCGCACGCAATGCCGGAGCCGACGCAGAGCCAATACTCAGTCCGGCGCTAAGGACGTTCATCCATGGCCTCCCCAAATTGTCCGACCTCTGCGCGTGGAAATCCGCCGATGCAAGAAAGCAAATCACTGCAAACTTGCGTCCTGGTACATTCGGACTAGATAGCCTCCTTCGGGACATCACCGCAAAGGCCCCCCAATCTCGAGTGATACTTACTTCCTACCCGCGCCTGTTCCCCCTGCAACGTAGTGGGCGAACGTGCGGGATCGGAGTTGGCCTAGCTACAATTAATCAGGCCGATCGGGATGGGGTGAACGCACTGGTGGATGAACTCGATGCCTCTCTTCGAGAGGCAGCGGACGTCGCTCATGTCGACTTTGTTGACATGAGCGACGCTTTCGAAGAAGAATCTGCCAAGGTGGGCTCCGCCGGTGATCATGGTCTGTGTGCCGACAGCGGTCCTGGCGACCCAGATGCTGTAACGAGCACCGCGACAACGCGGTGGGTTAACCGATTTCGACTCCGAAACTCATATACCGATTACAAAGCAGTTAGCGGAAGCATGCACCCTAACACACTGGGCCAATACGCTTTTGCTCAGCGAATGCTTTCGTGCTGGCATGACCAAGCCAACTGTTCCAATGCTAGCGACGCGGGAAGGTTTCCGGACCTTTCCTCTCGACGCTTTGGCAATCCGTTTGAAGGCGTCGACTGGACGTCCGTTGGGCGTACAGATCTCGGGTGCGCGCCCGCTACGGGCGAGACTTGGAATCAAATGGTCCTCAATCGGAGTCAAACCCGCGACGTCACTGGAGATGGCGAGCCTGAAATCATGCTCGTGGGTACCTGCCCTACCGACACTTCCGCCGGCCACAACATTCGGGTCGCCGTCTATGACGGGGCGTCACCCATCGGTCGGCCACGATTGCTAGGTATCGTGCCGGCCAGCCACTTACAGGAGACCATTGATCTTCGAGAACTCTCCTACGCTGTAACCGACCAGAACGAACTGATCGTTCAGGGAATCGCAAACGACCCCGCCAAACCCCTCGCCGAGGCACCGTCGCTCCATTTGTGGTTCAACTACCAATGGAATGGGGTCACCTTTTACCTCAAGCAGGAGATAAGTTTCCCAATAGCTCCCGCTGTTCAGCAGAAGAAGCCAGGTGCCCCCGCGTCCCCGTCTCACACTACGACGGGGACCACGACTCCCAAGACCAGTGAGTCATACGCGTTTGTATCACCATCCGGGAATATTGAGTGCATGAACAGGAACCGCGCCATTATGGCCGCTTACCCCGATACTCATTCCTTGCCGGGGGACCTCGTGGTTTGCCGGGTCATAGAGTCAACGTGGTCGGCTCCGGATGGTCCGTGTTTAGTTGGGGAACCAGGCAATATGGCCGAGATTGGTTCAGGGAGCAAAGCTTCCGTGACCCCCTGTCAAGGCGACGTCTTTACCATCTTCCCTCGGCCGGGGACGCCGCACTACAAGCAGGCGCAGTACGGAACCGTTGTCGACCTAGGGTTCGCCAGATGTCAAATCGCGCCCGATGGAGTGACCTGTATCGATAAATCAACGGGATCCGGCTTCAGCATCTCTCAAGACTCCTATAGGTTGTTCTAAATCATATCCGGCCATTTCGCACCGTGTGCCAGCGCATCGGAATTTAGTCAAGTTCAGCCTGAATCCACCAGGCCTGTTTTGGCGGGACCGTCCGGGCCTTGTTACCGGGTGATGTAGGGCCGACGTAGGGCATGTAGGCGTGACGGCGTGAGGGCGTGGAGGACTCGCCGGTCTGTCCGGATCTTCCACGTGGGGTGCTTCCTCGGTGCCGTCGGGGCGCCGTGCTCAAGGTGGGGGCGGTCGCAGCGGCCCGCAGGTTGTGCCAGGCGTTGAGCTGGCCGCACTTATAGCTGAAGCCGAGCGCCGGCTGCGCCCCGGGCAGGACGTCTTGGACCTGCCCCTGCCCGAGCACCCCGCGGACCGGCGGCCAGGGGTCATCACCGCGAAGCGGTCAGCGCTACTGCGGCAGGTCCTGACGACGGTTTACCAGCGGCTCGGGTTCGACGTCGTCGACGACGGGGCCTGCCAGCAGCTGGTGCTGGCCCGGATCATCGAGCCCACGAGCAAGGCCGACTCCGTGCGCGTGCTCGACGAGATCGGCATCGCGCACGCGTCGCTGCGGGCTCGGCACGCACCGCAGTTCAGGCAACGGCCAGCCCAGATCGAGATGTCCTGGGATCGGAGAACCCAACACCTTGATGAGCCGCAGCAACCTCGCCAGCAGCTACGGTCGCGCTGTCGCGGACGGCTCGTTTGCGCGAGTACGCCCACGGACTTGCCAGTGCCGTGTTGGGTAGACTTGTCCGTTACACGGATACGGTTTCCGAGCAGCGTCACGCGAAACGTTCCACTTGTGAGCGACGCAGCCCTAGGGTGGGCGCCACCCGGCCGCTCGCCGGCGTGAAATGTGGGGGAACCGTTGAGCTCGTTTCTGACACGCGGATTTGTCGCCGTCGTCGCTCTGATTGCCACTGCGGGCCTGGGCGCGTCGCCAGGTCTGGCCGGGACGGCGCACGCTGCCCCGACGACGCGCACCGCGACAACCACCACCAGCGCATCCGCTGCCCGGCCGAAGGCACCTGCTCCGCTCGCGGTGTCGGGCGGTGTCTCGACCTCGGTGCTATCCGCGGTCCGACCGCTCAGCGGCACCATCGGCGTCGACGACTACCCCGATAAGGACGCCGTGGCGTGCGGCGGCCTCTACTCCTGGTGTAAGGGCGGAACTGACATGTCGCCGCGGCTCTTCGCTTACCGCAACTGCACGGACTTCGTGGCGTGGCGGTTGGGGATCACATGGGGGTCCTTGGCCTTCCCCGGCGCAGACGGGAATGCCCGCGGGTGGAGACAGGGCGCCATCAACAGCGGGTACGGGGTGGGGACGGTTCCGGTCGTGGGGGCCGTGGCCTGGTGGGGAACCGAGGTGGGGGCCGGGTTCGGCCACGTCGCCGTCGTGGCGAGCGTGAACGGTGACGGGAGCGCGAACGTCGAGCAGTACAACTATGGCGGGACCGGCACCTACAGCATCACGTACAACAAGCGCGCCGACGCCTACCTGTACATCAACGTCAGCCCGCCCGGGCAGGGGGTCGGCGACGGTGCGTTCGTTTTGGTGAACGAGACGGGGGAGGTGTACCGAATGGCGGGCGGTGCACCGGTGTACGTCTCCTCGTGGAACGGGTTCGGTGGTTCCCAGCCGGTCACGCACATTTCGCAGGCCCAGCTCAACGCGATGCCCGCCTACCCCCGCGACGGGACCTTCCTCAACACCACGGCTGGCGGTGTCTACCGGGCCGCCGGAGGCGCCCCCGAAGCGGTCTCGACCTGGTCGAGCTTCGGAGGGGTCCAGCCGTACGTCACCATCGACCAGGCCTCCGTGGACAATGCCGGGGGCGGTGGGCCCTGGTCGCATCTGCGCGCACTGCCTGCGGACGGGACCTTCGTTTCGAACACCGCGGACGGGCGGGTATACCGGATCGCGGGAGGAGCCCCGCTGTACGTCTCGACGTACGGCCCGTTCGGGGCAGGCGCCTCGGTCGCCACGACCTCGCTCGACCCGTGGGAGTTCGGCAACTACGTCCACCTGCGGTCCGTACCCAACGATGTGTTCCTTTCCGGAGCAACGACGGGACGTGTCTTCCGGGTCGTGTCCGGCGGCCACGCCTACTACGTCAACTCCTGGGCCCCGTACGGCGGTGGCCAACCCGTCGTGGTCGTCGACGACTGGGCCATCGACAACTGCGACCACCTGGCCTGTGGCCCGTTCGGGAACTACGAAGGCCTTACGGAGGTCCCCGGTGGCGCGGTCGCCAGCGGGTGGGTCATGGACCCGAACTCCATGTCGCCAGTCACGGTCCAGGTGGCGGTCGACGGCGCCCCCGGGCGCAGTGACATGGCCGCGTTGCCGCGTCCCGACGTCGATGCGGTGTTCCACCGCGGCGCGGGCTACGGCTACAGCAGCCGGGTCCAGTTGACGACCGGCACGCACCAGGTGTGTGTGACCGCCGTCAACCTCGGGGCCGGCCCGGCGACCAGCTCGCTCGGCTGCAAGAACGTCACCGTGGCCGCCGGCGCGATCGTGGGTGTGACTCCGTCACGGGTGCTCGATACCCGCACCGGGAACGGTGCCACGGCCGGCCCGCTCGCGGCTGGCGGGACCGTGGCCCTGCAGGTCCTCGGCCGGGGTGGCCTTCCCCCGAGCGGGGTGTCGGCGGTCGTGGTGAACCTGACCGCGACCAGCTCGACTACCTCGGGCTACCTCGTGGCCTACCCGTCCGGCACGGCACGGCCCACCGCGTCGACGCTGAACTTCTCGGCGCACCAGACGGTTCCCAACCTCGCCATGGTGGCGGTCGGTGCCGACGGGAAGATCGCAATCACCAACGGCGGGGCCGGCACCGTGCACGTCGTCGCGGACATCAGCGGGTACGTCGTCGCCGGAAACGCCACCACGCCAGGGGCGGTGACCCCGGTACGCCCGACACGACTGCTCGACACGCGATCAGGCCCGGGCGCGGCCCCGTTGGCGCCGTCGACCGGGGTCAGCCTGCCCGTGCTCGGCCAAGGGCCCGTCCCGGCGAACGGGGCCTCTGCAGTGGTGCTCAACGTGACTGTCGTCGGCGCTCAGGCCGGGGGCTACCTGACGGTGTACCCGTCTGGCGCGTCGCGACCGCAGGCGTCGAACCTCAACTTCGGCCGGGCAGCCGCGGTCGCGAACCTGGTCGTCGTGCCCGTGGGCGCCGACGGGCGCGTGGTTCTGTTCAACAGCTCCCCCGGCACCACGCACGTGATCGCGGACGTCGCCGGATGGGTGATGGCGGGCGCTGCGACGACGCCCGGGGCGGCGACCGCCCTGGTCCCGGCGCGACTGTTGGACACGCGGTTCGGGACCGGTGCCGCCGTCGGTGCCGTTCCCGGGAACGGCACCGTGCACCTGTCCGTCCTGGGCCGAGGTGGGCTGCCCGCGACCGGCGTGTCTGCCGTGCTGCTGAACGTGACCGTTACCGCGGCCGCACAGGCGGGGTACATCACGGTGTACCCGGACGGGTCCAGTACCCCCCCGTCGTCGAACCTCAACTTCGTCGCCGGTCAGACAGTCGCCAACCTCGTCCTGGTGCCTGTTGGTCCGAACGGCCAGGTGGCGTTGAAGAACACCTCACCAGGCGCGGCCCATCTGGTGGCGGACGTCGTGGGCTACTCGCAGGAATAGGGGTCGGACCGGACGCTAGCATCGGTGAAGGTACGGGGGCGTGACGCAGACCGAGTAGGGGGTGCAGCGTCGAGGAGTCTCGAGGTTGTCGCGGCGCCACCTCGGCAAGGACCGCGACTCCCTCCGAGCCCACGCAATGGTCGCCAGGCCGGGTCCGGGTGCGGCGCCGCCCGGACCCGTTCGCGGCCCTAGGGCGCGTCCGTGCGGGCGCTGCAGGGTGAGAACCCGCAGAAGGACAGGAGGATTGGGGCTACAGCGCCGCGAGCGAGGAGCGCGCCTGAGAGGGCGAGCCGATTGACACTGCCACCGTACGTCGGCTCGTCGATCCCGTCGATCCCCAACATGATGAGCTCGCCTCAACTGCGACTTCGAGCCATGCACGCGGGAACGTCGCGCCGGGGGACGTCAACGGCCAGGGCGTCGACTCGGCTGGATAACAACGCCCGGTCCGTCGGTGCACCGAACGCCGGAGGTGGCTATCGGGACCGGCGATGTAGGCAACTTCAGCCGAGCCGCAGGGCGACACGCTCCTCCGGCGGTAGCACTACCGTGCGCCCGGCCGTCGGCTGGACCTCCGCAGCTTCGAGTCCAAAGAGCTTGACCCTGGCCATGACGACACCAGTGGCTACCCTGACGGCGTTGAGGTCCCCAGCGATCGCCCGATCCCACACGCTGCGCAGCAGGGCGTCGAGGCGGTCACCCTCGAGCCGGCGCAGCTCGGAGACCGAGCCGACGGTCTCGTTCTCGAGGGCCGTTCGCACCAGACGATGCACGGGGCCCCGGTTGCTGAAGCCCATCTGGTCGGCTACCTGCTGGTAGGTCTTTCCCTCCGTCACGAGCCGGATCGCCGCGCCCGTCGCGAGGAGGCCAGGGCGTGGTTCCGGTGGCGCCCCGAGACCCGGGGAAGGTCGACCGCGAAACCGCTCATGAGAACCATTCTCGTACTCCAGGTCGAGAGGGATGACCCCGGACCGATCAGACTGGTCCTGTCGAGGCCGGCGGCGCCCCGGGCTGCCACCGCGGCTGCGGTGACCAGCCCTGAGCGCAGGGGAGTACGGCAGGGAGACGCCGGCCGCGGTGAGCGTGCTGCTTAGGTCAAAGACCGACGCGTCGCGGGTTGCAACCGCGGCGGCCCCGAAGCCCTGCTCGATGGTGGCCATGATCGACGTCTTGTCGAAGGTCGTCTTGAGGACTGGCTCGGCCTCACCGCCAGGGTCGACCTCCCCGACGGCACTTCGGCCCATGGCGCGCACCTCTTGGGCGAGTCGCTGGTGCCGGCACTGCTGCGCGGGAGGCCGGACAAGGCCGTCCTCCTCGGCTACGAGGACACCCGGGTGACAGCATCCCGTTTGTGGAGTGCCTCTCGCAGGCCCTTGCGTCGCACGCCATCGACCTAAGGGACCGGCTCGTCATCCGCGACGGTCGTGACCCTCGACGACACCACCGTGTCCGCGCAGGCCCGGCACGAATGTCCTCGTCACTGGCCGTCACCAGCTGGCGCAGCTGCGCGGCAACTTCGGCACTGGCGCCTTGCGCCGCGGCCCTCTACCCACCGTCGCGCCGGAAGCCCTCCCCATGCATTTACCCCAGCCAGTCAGCCAGCGCGCGTCGTCGTGGGGGGCACCGGTGGGACTGTCCGACGAACGGTGTAACTGGCCCAGCGCGCTGACGGAGTCAGCGAGAAGGGTCTGATGATGACCGAGATGATGAACACGAGCGAGGGCCCCACCATGGGCGGCTCGGCCGAGACACTGGTGGACGTGAGCCCACCCAAGGATGCGGCGAGGAAGAGCACCTCGCCGTCGCAGGAACTGGCCGCGGCCCGCGAGCTGGTCAACGCCGCCCGCAATCGCGGCGTCGCCTTGACCGGCCCGGGCGGGCTGCTCAAGGCCCTGACGAAGACCGTCCTCGAGACGGCCCTGGACGAGGAGATGAACGAGCACCTCGGCTACGACAAGCACGCTGTCGATGGCCGTAACCACGGCAACTCCCGGAACGGGAAACGCTCCAAGACGGTCCTGACCGACGCCGCCGGGGAGGTTGAGATCGACGTGCCCCGCGACCGCGAGGGCACGTTCGAACCGGTGATCGTCGCCAAGCGGCAACGCCGCCTGACCGACGTCGACAAGGTCGTCCTGTCGTTGTACGCCAAGGGATTGACCACCGGTGAGATCAGCGCCCACTTCGCCGAGGTCTACGGGGCATCGGTCTCGAAGGACACCGTCTCGCGGATCACCGACCGCGTGCTCGAGGACATGCAGTCGTGGTGCTCACGGCCCCTGCTGCCCGTGTACGCCGCGGTGTTCATCGACGCGATCTATGTCAAAGTCCGGGACGGTCAGGTCGGCAACCAGCCGTTCTACGCCGCGATCGGCGTCGATCTCGACGGAAAGAGGGACGTCCTCGGGCTGTGGGCCGGGCACGGCGGTGGGGAGTCCGCGAAGTTCTGGATGAGCGTCCTGGCCGACCTGAAGAACCGCGGGGTGCGGGACGTCTTCTTCGTTGTCTGTGACGGGCTGAAGGGGCTGCCCGACTCCGTGAACGCGGTGTTCCCGCAGGCCACGGTCCAAGCCTGCATCATCCACCTCATCCGGGGCACGTTCCGGTACGCCTCGAAGCGGTACTGGCCGCAGCTCGCGATCGACCTCAAGCCGATCTACACCGCGCCCACCGCTGCTGCCGCCGCGGAGGCGTTGGACTACTTCGAGGAGAAGTGGGGCAAGCCCTACCCCGCGATCCCGAAGCTGTGGCGAGCCGCGTGGGAAGAGTTCACGCCGTTCCTCGACTACGACGTCGAGATCCGCAAGGTGCTGTGCTCGACGAACGCGATCGAGTCGCTCAACGCCCGCTACCGGCGGGCCGTGACGACCAAGGGCCACTTCCCGACCGAGCAGGCGGCGCTGAAGACGCTGTACCTGCTCACACACGTCACCCGGTCCCTCGACCCCAAGGGCACCGGGCAGGCACGATGGGGCATGCGGTGGAAGCCGGCCCTGAACGCCTTTGCCGTCACCTTCGCCGACCGCCTGCCAGCAGCCGAGAGCCTCTAACCATGAACGCCAGTTACACCGTTAATCGGACAGACCCGCACTGGTAGCGATCACTACTCAAATACGACAAAATGTCGATGTGAGTTCGATGCGACGGTTGGAAGCTCGGTGGGACAGGCGACAAGGCCGCCTGGGGCGGGTGGAGGTAGCCGTCAGCGCTTACCTGCCTTACCCGTTGGAGGAAGTGTGGCAGTTGGTGACGAATCCGCACAGCTTCATGTTGGGTGAGCATGAGGTTTCGGCCGTCCTTTCCGTTCCTGACGCACCGGCGTACCCCGCCTTCGGGTCGCGCCTCTGCGTCATCCAGCCCACCGACGACCTCGTGGTCGCCGCGGTGTTGGAAGTGACGTCCGTGGACCACGAGCGACACATCACCCTGGAATGGCGCTCGAGCCCGAACAGACCCCAAACATTGCACGACTTCGTTCGGCAGGCTCCGGGGGTGCGATGGACGATCGGCTACCGCATGCCGTGCGTGGCCGGACAAGAGCGCGAGGTTGAATCGAAACTGAAGACCGCGATCCAAGACGAGCACGATCGAATACTGAGGTTCTTGGCCACGGGTGCACGGCTAACACCTTGGGCGCCGACCACCCAAGGTGATCCAGCTCCGGCAGACTGCGGCCCCCGCGTGAACCCTTCAGCGGCTGATTAGGCAGTTTGCCCATCTCCCAGATCTGGGCCAAGGGCTTCGACGTCGGGTCAGTGCCTAGGGGTTGAGGGCAGCGTAGTGGGCGGTCTCGTACTCGACCTGGGGAGCTTAACCCATCGAGTGTGCAGTCGGCGTTCGTTGTACCAGGCTACCCAGCCGACGGTGGCGTACTCGACGTCGGCCAGGGTCTTGTACGGGCCGTCGTGGGACCCCGTCGCGTGGATCTTCTCCAGCTCATTAGTGGTGACGCCGTCAGGGGTTCAGCGCCCCGGCGCCGCCCGCCATCGCGGGTGCGGCTCGCCGTGCGTCTTCTAGGCTTCGTGTGGCGACTGAGCCGGAGAGACCATGACAGGGGTCGGCGATGGGCGCATGAAACGGGCCATCCCAGAACCGGCGCACCATGAATCGCCCCAGGTCTGATGCCGCTCCTGTTTAAGTCCGGAGGGTGAGCACATGCCCAAGTTGATCGATGTCGAGCTGAAAGCTCGAGCGGTGCGTCTCGTGCTGGAGACCAGCCGCAACACGCCACCGCAGGGGCGAGATCGGCTACCGGCGACCCCGCGCACTTGGCGACAAATCGGCCGGTTTGTCGATGGCCATTCAGATTTCCTCAGGGCGGTCGTGAGACCCGCCCGGTCGTGGCCTTGGGATCCTTTCCCAGTGGGGGAGGGGTTGACCCGTGTACCTTCCCGTCAGGGCCATTCATCGGTGCCCGGTCTCCAGCCGCGAGGTGTACGCCGAGCTGGGCGATAACGGCCAGCGCGACGTTCCCCAGCATCCCGACAGCAAACGGCTGCGCTGCCCGGGCGTTGGCAAGGCCCCTGTCCGGGCCGATGAGACCGTTGCCGCCAAGGGGGCGGCCGCAATGACGTCGAAGCCGAGGGCTGCGACCCACCTGACTCCAGCCGAAGCACCCTCACGTCGGGGGCCGACGCTGGTCGTGCTCGCGCTGATCCTGGCCTTGGTGGCGGGAACGCCAGATGGGCACAAGGTGGGCCGCCCGGGCGAGCACCAACGCCGGGGTGGTGGCCCGGCACCCGCGACACGGCTGCGGCCCGGACCGCCGCGATGCCTTGCAGGCCGGTCGGGGTTCGCCACGGCGAGCGCCTCGAGCACCCGCGTCCCGGCCGGGGTGGGCCCGCCGTCGAGCGCGATCGCGGCGTGCAGGAGTACAGGGCCCGGGTCGAGCTGGCGGGCCCGACATGAGGAACCCGGCGCCGTTGACCCGGACCTGCAGCGGGGGGGTACGACGACTGGCCGGGTTCCGGTTCAGCGACAGGTCGGACAGGAATGCGTCCGGCTGCCGCGAGTAGGTGTGATGAGCGGGTCTCAGGCTCCGGCGAGCACCTCGCGGGACCCACCCGGTTCAAGCTCGACGACGACGCTGGCCGCGGCGGCGTACCAGCGCCCATACATCAGCAGGTCCTTGACCCGGACCGTGACGCGCTGCCCACCGCGGCTCGCTGGTCGACGTGCACTCCAGTCCAACCGTTCACGTACGAGGGACTTTTCCCGTGAGAAGACGGCATTGACAGCCCCAGAAGTCCCTGTCGGTGGTAAATGAAGGCTCAGCTGGCGGCGAGGCCGTAACTAGCAAGGGCAGCGGCGAGCCCACCCCTGTGGTATTCACCGACAGCCGCGAACCCCCACTCCTCCCCGTCACGGTAGAGTTCGCCGAAGGCAAGGCAGTCCTCTCCTGCCGCTCCCTGGGTGAGGTCGAAACGCGCCAGCTCCTGCTCGTTCGCCATGTTGACCACCCGGATGTATGCGTCGTCGACCTGACCGAAGTGCTGCCCCCTCGTGGCCGCCTCGTGGATGGTCACGAGCACGAGCGCCCGGTCGACCCGAGTCGGCACGTGGTTGAGGGTCACGACGATGACCTCGTCGTCTGCGCCGCCACCCACGAGGTTGTCACCGGCGTGGACCACCGACCCGGAGTCGTGGCTGAGGTTGTTATAGAAGACGAAGTCGTCGGGGTTACCCACCCGTCCCAGCGGGTCGAGCAGCAACATCGACGCGTCTAGGTCGAAGTCCTGGTCGCCGTCGGCCGGCGCCCACCCAAGGCGCACCTGCACCACGTCGAGAGGAACGGGTCCGGCGGCCTTGGTGAGGGACATCGAGGCGCCCTTGGCGAGGGAGATGGCCATGGTTTGTGGTCCTTTGCGTGAGAGGTGCGGTGCGTATGGTGTTTGGAGGGGTCAGACGGTCGGGATTAGACGCTTCTCGGCGAGGATCCACAGCAGTGGGTCGAGGACCCGGTAGGGCGAGATGCCGTAGGGAGAGAGACGCTCACCCAAGGGAAAGTCCCCAAGCGACGAGAGGCCTATGAAGCGGTGGCGGTAGTGCGCCGCCAGCCGGACGAGCTGGTCGGCCTCCACCTCGTGCAACAGCCCGCGGATCTCCTCGTGCAGCAGCTGCGCGTCCTGCTCATCGTAGGAGCCGGTGAGCGCGGGGCTGCGCACCATGGCCGACCCGGGCGGGATCATAATTCGGCCGAGGGTGGTGTCGGGCACGCGCCGCAGTTGTTGCACGGCGTCGAACTTCGACATGACGACGGCCAGCCGCGGACGACCGGCCTGAACCAGGCTCAGCACGGTGCCGAGGACCTGCGCGGGATCGGCCACGCCCTGTTGCATCTGGCGGGGGATCAACCCCTCCAGGGCCCCCGCGACATAGGGCACGGTGAGGGGGTCGAAAAGATAGACCACGAGGTCGGCGGAGGCGAAGAACGTCAGGTTCGCGTCTTCCGGGGTGCCGCCAGCGAACTTTTCCAGGTCCTCGCCGGCCACGTCGCGCAGGATCAGGTGGGTGCGCTGCCGGGCGAGGGTCCCGAGGTTCATGATGAGCGGAAAGCGTTGGTAAGACTCGGTGCTCGCTCGCGGAGTGGCGCCCATGATCGTCGGCTCCACCGGCTCGCCCAAGGCGTCGGTGACGGCGAAGAGCGCCTTCTCGTAGGTCTCTCGGTAATTACGGGCCGAGAGTGGGTGCGCCCAGCTGAACGACGAGCCGTGCCGACCGACCAGATCGGTCAGGAAGCGGATGAGAACCCCTACGTAGACGCTTTTGCCGGTGTTACGAGCGCCGGCCATGGCGACGGTGACGGTAGTGGACCCGAGCCACGAAGGAGGGAACAGGAAATGGCAGTAGGGGCAGGCGGGCCCGGCGGACCTCCCGCACGTCGGGCACCCTGTGCGCTCGGGTGCTGCGGCCTTCACGGCCGGGTCCCGCACCCAGTCGACGGAGCCACCCACCGTCGCCTTCGGCCCCAGCCAGGCCTGGGCGACCTCGTCGGGCTTCTGACAGCTCGGGGTGTCGCACTGCCAGCGGCGGTAGGTGTCGTTCTGCTCCTGGAAGCAGCATGGGCACGCCGTCATGTCAGGAGCCTCTTCGCGTAGTCGGACCGCGGATCGAAGCACGATCGCAGCAGGCCATAGATGGTCTTCCGATAGTCGGCGTCGTCAGGCCCGAGACCCGGCCGCCAGACACTAACCGGCATGCCGAGTGCGGCGGTCAGGGCCTCATCGTCGTGACCGGCGCTCATGAGCACGAGGTGCCGGGCCTCACCCTCGACCTCACCGGACCGGGCGATCTGCTCGGCATCAGCCGGCACGGAGTCCGTCACCACGTAGGTCATCGTGTTGTCGACGACGGAGTTGGCGACCAGCTGCTCGTGGCCCAGACGGCCCCCGATAAAGGCGGGCCGGGCCAAAAGTTCCTGCGCCACTGCCGCCCCGGGGCTGCTACCCGGCGCGCCGCTGCCCAGCCAGGTGACGTCGAGATCGACGAGGCCCACCCGGAACGACTTGCCCCACGAGAGCACGTGCGACATCCCGTGCAGCGCGTTCACCAGGGCCTCGAGATCTCCCCCTTGGGCCACCGGCAGCATTGAGGCAGAGGCATCGACGCAGACGGTCAGGTTGAGGTTTTCCGACGCGTCGACGACCTGGGAGTCGAGGCGGGACCTCACCTCCGCGAGTGCATGCCGGGCGGCGGCCGACAGCGAGGGGTCCGTAGGAGCCACCTGCCCCTCGGGGAGCGCGACGGTGAGCTGGGGGTGAGGTCCGCCGCCATCGACGGCGAGGGTGACCAAGATCGCCGAGCGGATGCCCGAGAGGTCGACCGCGGGCAACCGGACGGCCGGACCCGCTCCGGTGGCCCCGACGTCCAGCGTCGGCCGACACTCCACGCCGGCAGCGAACGGGACGCCGTCGCTGACGACGTGCAGCGAGGCGCGGTCGATGGCGTATGCCGCGGGGTTCTGCAGGAGCCACTGGCCGCCCAGAAGGCGCGGGGCGGGGAAGGCGGCCGAGGACGGCACCGTCCTCACCTCGAGGTGCCACCCGGTGGTCGGCAAATCGAGGTGCACCATGATTCGGTCGCTCGACAGCGTCACCGACCCTTGGTCGCGGGTCAGCTCATACGTCGTCACCAGAGTCCCTTCTTCTCGCCGGCGAGCTGCCGGACGCATTCCACGACATCCTTGGCCAAAGCGTCCAACTGGTCCTTGTCGGCCAGCGGCAATGACATGGCCATCCGGCGCACCAGGGCCAACCTCACCTGCACCCGGTCCTCCTTGTGGGTGCGCGCCCACCACCTCGCGAGCTCATGGGCCAGTTGCCCAGCCAATGGGTCAGCTCCGAAGGCCCGCTCCAGGGCGACATCCGCTGGGGTCGCGAGTCCCGCCCGGGGGCCCGTTGTGAGCGCCGTCGCGGTGACGATCGCGCAGGCCAACACGCTGGGGTCGAAGCGGACAAGCCTCTGGGCCTCGACCATGTACTCGACCATACGGTCGAAGGTGCGCTCCAACCCTCGCGGCTCGGCGGTGAAGGCACCAGCAGTCGCAACCGCCCGGGGGAGCGGTGCGGCGGTCCAGGCGGCCACGGTGTCCGCCGCACGGATCTCACCGACGATGAGATCGCTGAAGGCGTAACCGTCGAGAGTTAGCTCGTACGCTGTGTCCAAGAGCCGCACAGCACCCGACGCCATGGTTCCCCCACCCCAGCGCTTCAGGCCGATGACCCGCAGGCAGGTCGCGGCCCTCATCCGGTTATCTTTGTGGGCCGAATGCAGGCCCACCCGGGTACTGAAGGAGCTGTTGTAGGCGAGGGCGACGACCATCTCGAGGAAGTCGGCCATCTCCACGGTCATGAGGTCCGCGGCCGCATCCACAGCCGTGAGGGCAGAGACGACCACCCGCTCGTCCAGGGCGCCGAGGACGGTAGCCGGCAGGGCAGCGAGGGTCCGCCACGTAGCCGGCCCGTCCCAGAAGGCCAGTCGAGTCAGGGTCACGACCGGCACATCGGCATCCATGAGCGGCGTGCGCGCCATCGCCCCCAGGGCCGCCGACTGCACCTGCCGTCGGTCTGTCGACGACCCCTCGCTCAGAAGGTGGCGTGCGTACCTGGCGTCGAGCACCGTCCAGGTCCGATCGTCGGGCAACGCACGATCTGGGTAGAACCACGCGAGCACCTCCGGGTCGAGCGACGAGGCATCGGGCTGGCGGCCCACGACGTTGCCGACGACCCGCCGTACGAGGTCGCGCATGAGGGTGGCGGAGAGGCCGCTGAGGCGGGCTCGCAGGTCGGGCCGGTGCGTAATGTCGGCCAGCTGCGTTTCGACCAGGATCTCGACGTCGTCGGGCAGGTCGCTGAGCCGACCGGACCAGCCCTCCGTCATCGCGAAGTCGAGCAGCCGCAGGGCCCGGACCAACTCGTCCTCACCCTTGTCGCGCCGGATGAGCCCCACGCGGTGGGTGACCAAGGCGTCGAGCTCGACGTGCGACGACAGCTGCCGGATGTGCGCCCCCGAAGGGGACCCCTGCGGTCGGCGAAGCCACTCATCGTCGTCGAGTGCGGCCAGGATGTAGCGCTTCCACATCAGCTCGGCGAAGGCACCGCCGGTGGTCTCCACCATTGGCCACAGATCGGCTGCGGGCCGGCGCGTCGATCTTTCGAGGAGAGCAACTACCGGAGCCCAGCGAGCTTGGTCAGCGACGAACTCCGGTGGCGACGTCGACAGGACCTTCAGCAGGGTGGGCGCGACCACGGCATAGGTCTCGCCGTATTGGGCCATCGCGGCGGCCAGCGGCCACCAGGGGGCGGGCACCCGGCCTACCGAGGCCGCGATCTTGTCGGCGAGCGCCAACACCCCGTCGACGTCCCCACCCAGCGAGAGCAACACCGAGGTCAGCTCACTGAAGGGGGTGGAGGGGATCTGCTGGCCGCCCGGACCGACGTGGTCGACGGGGGCTGTCCCGAGGGTGTAGTCGTCCTCGTCGGTGGTCAGCACGACGAGCTGGGGGGTCCGATCCACCAGGTCGAGCTCGACAAGAGGGACGCAGACGAGGTCGAGCTGGCGGCTCCTGGCGCGGGGCACCTCCGATGCCCGCTCCCGCAACGACCAGCACCAGTGGGCGGCGGTGGTGGGTGGCAGCAGGAACGACAGGGCGGCCACCCACTGTGCCGCGTCATGGGTGTCAGCAACACCGAGGACGACGGTGGCCCGGTCGCGGTTGCGTTGAGCCGTCACGACCGCGTCGAGGACGACCCCGATGACGTCGAGGCGCCACGCCGAAGGGTCGAGGAGGAATTGGACGGCTCCTTTGCGGTTGGTCGGCCCCACCGGCAGGGGGCCGAGAGGCAGGGTTGTCGCGGCGACCGCGTCGGCGCCGAACGGACGGGCCCACCACCGTGCCCCCCAGAGCTGGACGGGGCGCATCGACCCGGTCAGCGGCGGCCCAACCACGATGTGCACGAAGACGTTGCCGGGGCGACCGCTCTCGTCCCGGCCAGCCGGGGCCGTGTGCCACCACACCGGGCGGCTCGGCCCTCGGCCGTCGTCGGGTTGAGGCAGGGCGGCGAACACCAGCCGGGCGGGGATCGCCGCCACCTCCGCTGGGGTGGGGAAGTCCGGCAGGGCAACCCCAAAGTCCACTTGAGCCACCACCGCCGACAGGACGGCGGTGCGCTCCTGCTCGGACAGATCTCCCGTGGAGGTCGTAACACCGTAGCCTCGCAGGCTCGAGCTGTAGCCCAGCTGAGCAATCGGGGCGACGTCGCGCCCACCCTCGACCGTCGGCTGCCCGGCGGCGACAGCCCCACCGCTGGGACCCTGCATCACCAGTTCCCCAGTCGCAGTTGTTCGACCGGGGGGTCGAGCACCACTACGCGCGCGAGGCGGGTGACCTCGTGATGCGGGTCGAACTGCGGGAAGACCCTCAGGCACCCGAGAGGCCCCCCCCCGAGGGGCCCGAGGTCGACCCGCCACTCCAGCGTCGCGGCCTCTCCGACGAGGCCCGCCGGCTTGAAGGTCGTGCTGGCAGGGGTGTCTTGGCTGGCGTGCAGCCGGACCGGCAGGGCCTGCCCGTCGCCAGCATGCAGCGGCATCCGCACCGGGTTGTGGATGCACAAGAAAGCTGGCGCACCCTGCACGGGCACCTCGGACCAGACCTTCACCAGGGCGTGGCTGGGCTTCATCATCAACCGCTTCTTGATCGAGCAGCTGTAGCGGATGATCACCAGGCTCAGGCGGTCCACCCAGGTGGGACTGCTGACCTGGCGCTGGCCGTTGTCGAAGCTCACGGCAGTCGCGACGATCCTGCAGTCGTCCTCCGGTCGCAGGGCGAGGTGGACCCCACCTAACCGCCGGTAGCGCTCGATCGTGACCTCCTCGATCGGCTTACTTTGGGCGGTCTGGACCGGGTCGCCGCCGTGGCTGCCCCGGTAGAGGAAGACCGCAGTGGCTCCGGTCGGCCAGGGGAAGGTCACGGTCTGGTCGGTCACCCGTTCGATGAGCCTGAGGTCAGTGACCGCGGGGACGCGGACAGCACTGCGACTCGTGCCGATCATCCGCTCGTCGCCGAGCGCGGTCACCGGCGTCAGCACCATGCGCGCCAGATCCAAGGGCCAGGCGACCCCCGTCCACCGGACCCGGCGGGAGCCGTGCGCCGCGTCTGCGGGGTGGCGGACCTCCATGTCGCTCTGCAGACCGACACCGCCCAGCGCCTCCGCCTTCAGCACGCGGTGCTCCGAGCCGGCCGCCGGGCCCTTGGGGCTTCGGTAGATCTTGACCTCACCAACGGGCGGCGCGGTCCATGCCAGGTCGATCCGGCCATCCGCCGAGTCGAGGACCACCAGGTCCTCGACGGGGGTGAGCACCGCTCGGGGCGTCACTACCACGTCGTGGGCAGGCCCGACGTGCTCCTGGCCGTCGGCCTCGGCCACCACCTGCAGCCGGTAGACGTATGACTCGCCCGGGGCGGCATCGTCATCGACGAAGCCGCCGAGGTGGTCGGTCTGGGCACCGATCAGGTACCGCGCCAGCGTCGCGACAGTCACCGTGGGTCTCAGGCGCGCGGGGATGCGGTACACCCGCACCCGAGCGGCCCCTGCAGGAGCCGACCAGTGCCCGATCACTCGGTTGCCGTCCTCGTTCACGGAGTAACCGGTAAGGGGCTGCACCACGACACCCGCGGCATGAAGCCGGGGCTGGGAAGACGCCGCGGACTGCGCGTCCGGCCCCTCGTTCACCCAGACCTGGAGATGGCGCAGGATCGACTCCTGGGGCTCGACGTCGACCGCGGTCGGGTCTGTGGTCACATCCACTAGACGCGCGTTCTCCGGGGTGAAGGGCGGGTAGTCGTCGCGACAGACAACCCGGTAGATCACCACCCCAGACGCCGGGCTCAAGGGTGACCAGCTCGACCGGACGACTCCCTCGCCCATGTCGAAGGCCACCGGGATGCTTGGGGCCACCGGCACGTCACCGAGGTAGGCAGCGAACGCGAGGTCGCGGGTGGAGACGGTCGGCTGGGCGGGCGCGGGCTGGCCAGGCTGGGGCCGGCTCGCCTCGGATGGATCCGGCTCGGTCGGGCTCTGCCCGGCAGCGCTCCCGTCGGTTGGGTTACTTGCGACGTCCGCCGCCGACGTCGCAAGGAACCCGTCGGCGGTGAGAGCGTCCGCAGGGGCGGCGGGCGGCTCCGCGGACGCGCCGACACCGGCCAAGGCGCGCAGCTCAGCGAGGAACGGGTATACGACCTCTGGCAGCTTGCGGCTCAGCTTGGCGTTGTCGACGCCGCGGCTGCGCTCGAGGGCGCCCTTCATGTCGATGAGCGCTCGGTCTGGGAGGCGTCCGATGTCGCCGTAGCCGGCCGCCGCCTTCGCGTCCTGCCACTGCTTGAGCCGGTCGAGCAGCGGGGCCGGATCGGCCGGGGTGCTGGCGGGCCGACCGCCTGACGACTCGGCCACCGGGGGCTGCCGGACGCTGCCATCCGCCATCAGGGGGGACACCCGCAGAAGCACCCGCGGCGGGAGGCGCTCGGGGATGTCGGTGACCCCCAGCTTGACCTGTGTGACGTAGAACTCGAGCACCGGGCGCCAGCGCTCGAGTTCCGGTGAGCCACCCGGGGCCACTGCCATCGCCTCGGCCACGGCCTCGAGCTCGGCAGGGGACGGAGGGGAGTCCCCCGTCGCGTCGCTGCGCTGCGACCAGGCGCCTAGGATCGCCTTCAGCCGTTGTATGTCGTCCAGCTGACTCATCTGCTCACCAAACCTGGGAGGGATCGGGGGTGGGCAGGTATTCGCCAGTAACATGCGAGACCCCGGGGTGGCGCTGGGGCACCGACTCCGGCGGGGGCTGCGCCGGCGGTGTCGGCTCGGGCGGCACGCTGACGGGTCCCATCGTCGCGAGGTCGTCGCCGGAGCCTCCGACCGAGAACTGCACCATGAGCTGCACCCAGCCCAGACCACGAGGGGTCACCCGCTCCCACGACTGAGCGACCTTGTGCAATCCTTTGTTGCGGCCGGTGGGGGAGAAGGGCGTGCCGGACAGGTATTGCGCGTCCGAGGGTTCCTGCGCGACGCGATAGGTGCTCAGCGGGATCCGCCGCCCCGACACTTTGACCTCTCCGACCAGGTCCGCCAGCAGCCGGTCGTCGCGTGTCACCCGGCCGAGGATCGAGGCCCACAGCACGCTGGACCCAGAGGTGGCCACGCCGTCGGCGTCGAGAGCGTCCGCCACCGCCCTCACCAGGGAGTCGTCGGGGACCCGGGCATGGAAGAGCCGCTGAGGGTCGCCCCCCAGCGAGACCCCACGGGCCCCGAGGTCGTCGACCTCCTGCTTGAGGCAGCTCTCCCAGGCGGAGGTCAGCCATCCCGCCTCGAAGGCCCCCTGCTTCAGGACGTGCCCAACCTTGGCCACGCGTAGCCCGTCGGGGACGGCGTGCGCGAAGCGCACCGAGAGCGGCAGGGGATCGGCCACCGCCTTACGGGCGGTGCGTATGTGCGCACCGGAGGCGAGGGGGTCGGCGAGGAAGGCACCGAGGATTCGGGCCCAGGTGAGGTACATCCGGTAGCAGTCGCCGAGGTTGCGGGCATCGGTGACGGCGTCGAGCAGGTTGGCCTGCGCGAGCTCGGCCCGCGACGCGGCTGCCCGCCGCCGGTGCAGGAGCTGGAAGAGCTCTCTCTGGCTCGACATGAAGACAATTAGGCTCGCCATAAGCCACCCCCCCACGAGGACGACGGCGAGGGCCGTGGCCAGGAGCCAGCCGATGATCGCCATGCCGACGAGGACGCCAACGGTCACCACACTCGCGACAGTGATCCCGAGCACGACCAGCAGTCGCGCGGCCAGCGACCGCTGTGACGCAGGGGCCTCGTCCTCGTGCGTGCCGACGTCCCGCAGGATGCCGAGATACTCCTGGATCTCTTCGACGCACCTGCCGTAGTCGTGCCCGATGCGGCGGGCCACCTGGAAGCCGAAGGTCTGGTTGCGCGCCTTCATCCACGCCTGCAGGGATCGCGCGACGGACCCGACTTCGGGCCCTAGGTCCTCGTCGTGGTCGAGATAACCCAGCTGCTCGTGCAGGCCGATCGCTCCGAGGTAGTCGGATGGGGCCAACGCTATTTCACCCAGACGGACGGACACCCCGCCCGCGGGGAGTTCGAAGCCCTCGATCCCCGAGCCCATGCAGTCGGAGGCTCGCGTCAGCACCGCGATCTGCTCACCGATGACCAAAGGCGGCATGAGCGAGTCGCGTTCCAGCCCGTCACACAGCGTGAAGCACCCCTCGGCGAGGTCCTTCCACAGGGAGGACAGGTCGATGTGCACGTCGTGCCCGGTGGTCTGCGACGTCAAGACCGACCCGAGCTGGCCCAGCTCGTGTAGCTGGGTCTGCCAGTCTGCTGGCGCCCTGCGGATGTACGCCTGGCCGGGCATGATGGCGCGGTAAGCCGAGGCATTGCCGAAGACGAGGTCGCTGACCCGGCTCGCGACCCGGGCCTTGCCGACAGCCACGGTGCGTCGCCACCATGCCCCGGGCGCACCCCGGAGAGCGGCGGCGAGGAATGAGAACAGCATGCGCAGGGCCTCGAGGACCTTCACCTCCCGCAGTGGCTCCTCCTGGGGCCTGCTGCGAGGACGCAGCAACTTGGGCCCCCACCGCGACCACAGTTTCTCTGCCATATCGGACGTGGCCAGCGAGGTGCTCTCCACGTGGGTGGAGCCGGCCGTGCCGACGTATGGAGCAGGGAAGACCCCCCCGAGGTTCACGGTGCCGTCCCGCAGCAACTCCTCGACCTCGCCGGCGTCCAGGGTCGTCAGGTAGCTGCGGGCCGTCCGCACCTGGTTGCCCGGAGGAGCGACCAGGTCGTCGAGCGGGGAGCTCGGGATGTCGAGCACGAGTCCCGCAAGCGCGGCGACCGTGGGGGTGGCGTAGCGGGCGAGGTCGTCGGGGGTCGAGTAGTCGGGCAGGTCCTCCCGCGCGGCCTCGGGGGTGCGGCCGTGTTCAGGCGAGACGAGCACGTTGTGCCAGCCCTCGAGCACCAGAGGAGCGGAATTGGCCAGACCCCGCACCAGGATGAGGTTCATCTGCACTATTCTCGCCGAGGAGGCTTCCCGCAGGAGGCTCACGAGGGTCAGGGCGGACGCGGCTGTCACGCTAGGGACACCGCCCAGTGGACTGCTGAGCAGCACGACGCGCACCCGCCCGGGGTCGCGGTCGGCGAGGTGGCTCGACAGCCGGACGGGGGTACGTCCCTGCGGCCCGATAACCCACGAGGCGCCCAAGGTGCCAGCCAGCCCGGTGCCCGGGGCACTCGAGGTCACCACGAACTCTCCGAGGACCCCAGCGGCGCACCAGTCGGCGAGGTGGCCGACGACGGCCTGCAGTGCCCCAGCGGGCGGGACGAGCACGACGACCAGGTCAGAAGACATCGTCGGCCACCTCGCTCGTCGGGGGCTTGAGCATGGGGACGAGGGTCTGACAGGCCCAGAGGACGTCTTCCGCGAGGTCGGCGAACATGGGGATGCGTCCGGCCTGCTCGCGGTTGACGAGGCTGGAGGCACCGCCTTGGTAGCCCTCGGCTGTAGATTCGATCGTGGCCAGCCAGGCGATCGACGCCTCGGAGCGCTCGTCCGGGGTACTCGCAGGCGTCACCCCACGGATCCTGGACAATCCGCCCTGCGCGGTCTGCCCCGACACGAGCCAAGACGCCAGCAGGTCCTGCGCCGCGAGTCGGAACATGCCGCTGGCGTTGTTGGCCGGCTCGGCCGGTCCGCCATCGTAGAGCCGCCGAAGGGTCTGGTAGGGCCGCATCGAGCTGCCGACGGGGTTGTCGCCGAAGCGCGCCACCGCCAGCAACGACGACTCCAGCACGGCGGGCAGCCAGTCGTATAGGGCCTTGAACCGCTCGGGCGGGGTGAGCAGCGGGTGGGGGAAGGCGAGCCACTGCGAGGTCGACTCGTCCCAGATCCGCACGGGCTGGTCGTAGGGGGGTGCCGGGATGGTCACCCGCCCGATCATTTGCCCTAGGAACCAGCCGGCCACCATTGAGCGCCGCTCCGACTGCCCCATTGGTAGGCACGCCGGTAGCCTCCGTGTCCTACGCAGGCGCCAAAACTGCTGGCGCGCACCGAAGTCCGAGGCATTCCACTGGGCCACGATGGGGCGCAGAACGCCGTCGAAGACGAGGGGCGCGAAGTTCTCGTAGGAGCCGAAGACGTCGAGCCGGGTGACGTCCGAGCCGTCGAGTGCGCGTTCTAGGTTGGCCTGGCTGTCGGGGTGAGTCCGGGAGTCGTCCACGAGGACGCGGACTAGGCCGGTCTCGAGCTCCGGAAGGTCCTTGAAGGGCACCTCGGAGAACTTGTATCGGAAGCGGACCCCTGTCGAGGCGTGGAGGGTCTGCACCGCAGTTGCGTCGACGCTGATAAGCGGCAGCGCCATCGCCAGCGCCTGCCGGAACTTCAGCAGCAGGTCCTGCTGGCGCGCCGGGCGTCCGGCCTCGAATATGTCGCCCCCCTTGGCGTACTCACGCAGCGACAGCATGGTGTAACTGTGGAACGAGGCGTCGGGCCGCTTGACGTAGGTCCGGGCCCGGGCGACGAGCTGGGACGGCCGCACCGCGAGGTCGTACGATGCGACCTGCGGCACCGTAGGTGCTCCCTCCAGGTTGACGGGCAGTTCGCGCGTGCGCCAATTGGCTAGTCGGGTGAGCAGTCCGCCGGGTGGCAGCGTGCTCCCGGTGGTCGGCCAGGTTCCCCGGATCACGGACCTCACCACCGCGCGCCGTCGCTCTGGGGCGTCCCCGGCCGTCGACGTGCCCAACGAGGTGGTCAGGTCGTGCTCGTACTGCGCCATGAAGGCGCTCGACGGCGTGACGAGGACCTCGTTGGTCGCCTCGGCCCACCGGTCGGCCACGGCCTGGTCGTCGTCGGACGGCCACATGCGGTAGACGTCCGTCTCGATGCGGGCGATCCCGAGGAAGGCGGTCTCATCGGTGCGGGCGTTCTCGAGCAGGGCCATCGACTCGGACAGGGCGAGCACCAGCCGGTCGACAACCCCACTGAGCATGGAACGCAGCACCGGTGCCGCGAGCGCGCACCACTCGCGGCGGATCTCGTTACGGGCGTGCGTGACGTACTCCGCCACCACGTCGTTGACGACCGGCGCGGTGTTGACAACCTCACCCCGCAGCCGGGCCAGCAGGTCCTGAACCTTTGGCGGCACGGTGACGGGCGCTCCGGCACCACGACCCAGGCTCTCGAGCGACGGTGCGACGAAGGAGTCGAGGTGCTCGCGCAGCCGCTCGAGCAGGGTGCGCGCGTAGGGCATCCCGTGGGTGGCGACGGCGTCCTCCGAGGTCGACTCGACCCGCTGGACGAACCCGTCGACCCAGGTGTGGACCAGAGCGTAGGCAGCGCGTTGGACCTCGTCGCGCAGGCCGAGCCTCGACCCGGTCAGCGCCGCCTGCACGGCGGCCACGATGTCACTCGCCTGGGTCTTCCCCGCAAACAAGGGAAGGTGCCCAACCAGCTGTGACTCCACGGCCGCTGCACCCATTTTCAAGGCGTCGTCCTGGGCCATCAGCGCCTGCACCATCGCCTTGACCTCGCTGCTGAGATCGGGTGAGGTGCCGCTCGGGAGACCGAGGCGCTGACAGACGACCCCCCACTGCGAGTCGACGAGGGCCCGGGCCTGCTCGGGGCCACCGGCCCGGCTCGTGGGTTGCAGGTGCCCACCGAGGAGGTGGTCGACAGCGGTTCGGGCGATCCGCTGCGCGGAGTACTCCGCGTAACGGTCCCGTCCCATTGACAGGGAGCCGAATCCGAACGACCCCCATTGGGTGTCCTCGGGCGTCTGACCCCAGGCGAAGAGCTCGCGGCGTGTGGCGACCGGCTGGGGGTTGCCGAGGTCGTAGGACACGAACCCGTCGAGTGCCGAGGCGCTTGACACGAGGGCGGCGAGGGCCCGCCCGGTCCCCCGGTAGACCGCCCCGGGCGTACCGTCCCCGAACCTCACCGCCGAGCCCGCCAGACCGACGTTGCGCCCGATGGGGAAGACTCGCGCGAAGGGTCGGGCGGGAAAGCTTAGCTGCCCGAAACCGAGCCGGCCCAGGACATCGGCGTCGTCGTCGCCCGCAGCAGCCGACTGGCTGGCGATGATCTCTCCGAACATGGCGAGCGCGTTGGGCCGGACACCCTGACGGCTCTGCTCCGGCAGGCTCTCGAAGACGTCGGCGCTGGCCATGAAGACCGCCACGAGGTTGGCGTCGACGCCACGGACCCGCGACAGCAGCCTACCGACGTCGAGGGCCATGGACGCGCCCGACCCGCCGGCCATCGAGCTGACCACGAGCACCAACGGGGTGTCGTTCTCGGCGTAGGGTCCGAGGGCCGGCATGGCCCGTGCGGCGCGGTGCATCGACGCCGTCGCCTCTGTTGTCGACAGCCGCCCCCATGCCGCCTCGAGCTCGCGGTTCAGCTGGGTGATGCGGGAGAGTGTGAGCACCCGGCCGATGGCGCGGTACTGCCCGGCCCCGTCCTGTACGGGCACCTGCACGGCCTCCGGCCGGTCCGGAGCCCAGGTGCCGATGGCCCCGAGCCCGCCACTGTTCTGGAGCTGCTGGGATACCCCGGCGTCGACCAGGGGATAACCGGTAGCACTGGGGGCGCAGGAGACGTAGCGACCACCCTGGTCGACGATCGTGCCGAGCGAGGGTGCTACTGGGTCGGGGTTCTGCGGGACGTCGATCTGCACGAACTGCCACCCACCCGGGAGGTCGCCGACTTCGTGCTGGCCGAGATCGGAGCGCAGCTGGTCCATGAGGTAGGCCAGGATCGCTCCGCCCGTACCGCCGCAACCGACGAAAAGGATCTTGCGCATGGGTCGAGCTCCTCGTGCTGGGTGAGATCAGGTCATCGAACGGTCAGCGGGGATGGCGGTGGCTCTCAGAGGGACTCAGGTGTCCTCGTCCCACGAGAAGCTGGAGAAGTCGGGTGGTTGGTCCGCGGTCCCGGTGGGGGCACCGCTGCCGACCACGGTGGGGAGGGTCGGGGTGGGGTGGTCGGAGTCGGCCCAGGGGTGGTCCCCGGCGTCACCGGGACCACCGGGGCCGGTCCCTGTCCAGTCGTCCGTGGCGTCCTCGGTCACCAGGGCCTGCCACTGCTGGGGAGCGCGCTCGCGGATGTCTTGGGCGACCCGCTGACGGACGTCGCCGGCGGGATCGGGCCCGACGAAGACGACGATCTGCGCTGCATCCCCGCTTCCGTTGGGCAGGACGAGCAACCAGCACTGGTGGACGGCCAGCGGTAAGGTCGCGCTGCCCCGCGCGGCACCCGCACCGTGGCTCGAGGACGCCATCAGCGCCGCCTCGCGGGAGGCCGTGACCGAACCCGGGCCGAAGGGTGACCATCCGGTGCTCGTGCGCAGCTGCACCCCCTCGACCTCGAGGCGCCGTGCGCCCGCGTCGCGCTGCACCACCCTGCGCAGGTCCCGGGGGCCGAGGTCGAAGGGCAGCCCGTTGCGCAGCACCTGGTCGCCGCGCCGGGTCACTGGGAACGCCTCCGCCTGCAGAGTCAAAGGCGGGATCCTGGCCGAGCGCCACTTGACGAGATAGAGGAACAGGAGCGGCAAGAGGATGCCTACCAACAGGCAGACGATGAACGCCCAGGTCCTGGTGATCACGTCGACCGGCTTGGCCAGGCTGGCCTGGAACGGCAGGGTGACCGTCTGAACGCGTCCGAGTTCATCGACGGGCGCCGTAGCCAGCTCAACGGTGCCGGTGATCGCCCCGTTGGCAGCGCTCTCACTGGTGAGGGTGATCGGGAGCTGGGCACGCTGGCCCTCGGCCAGCCGCAGGCAGGAGGCCGGCGTGTTGGCCGTGCTCGACACGGCAACCGCCCCGGCCGCCTTTGGCGCGGCCGCCACCGTGGTGGCGTCGGCGGGCAGCCAAACGCAACCCGGTCCCTCGAAGGCGATGGTCCGAGTCACGTCGGCCGCGGTCTGGATCTCGCCGAAGTCGAGGCGATCGGTCACAAGGGTGGCGGACCCGACCGGCGGTCGGATGGTAAAGGGCAGGTCGATCGACTGGGGCGCGAGGGCCGTGCCGGCGATGCGTTTTCCGCTCACGGTCGTGGCCCCAGTGGTGAGCTCGAGCGTCACCCTGACCTTGGCGGCTCCCTGCTTGGCCGTCGTGAGGTCGAGCGTGCGCCGGACGTCGACCCCGTCCTTGCCAACCCCCGAGACGACCGGTATCGAGGTGCCGGCACTGTCAATGACGCTGGCGTTGAACCGCACCGAACCCAGCAGGTCGGTCGCCTTGATCGGGCTCTTCGGGGTGGTCAGCCCGAAGGTCACCGGAGAACTCTTCTGGCCCGCGCGGGGCGAGAAGGTCGACTTCTGGTCCCATCTCGGGCTGATGTCGCTGCTGATCTGCAACGTCGTCAGCCGTGCCTCGACCGGCTTGGCATCTCGGAGGTACTGCAGCCCCCACTGCCCCGACCAGCCCCCTGTGCGAGCGGTGCTCGTCGGGACGAGGTCGACCGAGACGGTCTTAGGTCCCAGCCACTCCACCGTGCCCCTTGCCGTGCCCACGGTCACCGGGGTGGTGCCCGCTACACCCCGGGGCAGGTCGACGGACTTCCCGTCGGGGGCCCGCAGGCGCAGGCCCGCCCCCTCGACCAAGGTGCCTCCGAAGAGGTGTACTGAGTTGATCGAGGCGTCGAGCACGAACTGGCGCTCACCGGCGCAGGGAGAGGCCGGGCACAGGTCGACGGTCGGCGGCCCGATGATGATGTCGTTGAAGAGGGCCAGCAGCCCGTCTACATCGGAGGCTAGGTGGAAGACCCCGGGGACCGGGCTGTGGATGCGACCGCAGGGGGCCCCGGCCACGACCGCACCTGTGGAAACCCCCTTCATCAGGTCGAAGTCAGCCGCTTGACCTCCGACCTGGAGCCCGATCCCGAAGGTGGTGATCTGCGAGCTGCGCACCTGGTCGGCGAGGCCCCCATCGCGGCAGAGGTCAGTCGCGGCCGCGGTGGTGGCGTCCTTGTCCGAGCTGACCGACGGGCCGACGTACGGCTTGCGGACGGTGCGGCCTGAGGAGGAGGCGTAGGTGGCGGCGGTGTCGAGCTTACCGTCGGAGAACCACACGATGGCCTGGCAGTCACCCGGCTGACGACCGGGGCGACTGGCCAAACTGCGCCGCGCATCGTCGAGGGCGAGCCAGTAGTCGGTGCCCGTGCCGGTGTTGCGATTCTTGAACGACTCGAGCGCCGGCTGCAGGGTCGGTAGGGCACCGGCGGTGACGGTGGTCCAGCCCAGGACCGGGTCCGGGGACTGGCCAAAGCCGGTGACGGCTAGCGAGACCGTGACACCTCTCGTGGCCACACCCTGCGCCCACTGGTTCACCAGGTAGGTAGCCGCGGTCACCCGCGCGGCCGAGGGGTCAGTCTGCTTGAGCGAACGGGACTCGTCGACGACGAAGACGACGCTGACGGCCTTTTTGCTGGCGACGCAGGCGGTGAGGTCGGGAGTGGGGCTGGTGGCAGTCGAGGTCTTGGCCGGTGCCGCGCCTGCCGCCAGCGGCGCCGGGAGTACTGCGGCGCCCAGCACCAGCCCACCGAGGACGAGGGCCACCAGCGCGGCGGCCGGTCGGCCGAGCTCGCGCCGTGCGCGCACAGCCCTCACTGCCGGGCCACCCAGTCGGCAAAGCGCCAGGACGATGCGACCACCGCGACAAGGACTAGTACGACAACAGCCCGGGTGGCCCAGGGGACCCACGTCGGGGACTGGTAGAGCGCGCGTGCACGCTCACGCAGGTCCCGTGAGAAGAAGGTGCCGAGAAGGAGGATCGAGACGGGGCCAGCGACGACCCACGTCAGCACCGGCCCTAAGGGTGCCGGACCGACGGGGGTTGCGAGCAGCGCCGCGACCACGGTGCCCAGCGACGCCAGGAGCCAGGCCAGCGGAGGACTCGCGGGGGTGGACAGGCCAGAGACCGTCCCGTCCCCGGTGTAGGTCTGACCGTCGGTGTCCCACACGTCGCCGACGCCGACCGGCGCCTGCTCGCTCTCGGTGGTCCACGAGTCGTCGTCGAGAGGGCGCGGGCGCTCCGTCACCGGAGTGTCGTCACTGTCGAAGTCAAACGTCATCGTCCTCGTGTCCCCCAATCTCGGTGTCGCTCGCAGAGTATGCCGGATGAGGAGTGGCTGAGCCTCGGTTCTCAGGGCGATCGAACGCTCGCATGTCACTTCCTACCCTCGATGAGGATGCGGGCTGGACCCTCGGGCACGCCCAGGTCTCCCAGTGCGTGCACGACTCTCTCCACCCCGGTGCCGGCACCGGATGCCAGGCTGGCTTTCGCCCTGTCCTGCAGTGCATTCACGCCCAGGGTGACCGACACGAACGACAGCAGGGGCGATAGCACCAAGGCGGTGAGGAGGGCCCACATGCCCAGCGCGCGGCCCCGTGCCGTCACCACAGCCCCGAGTCCCAGCGCGGCAGCGACCACCAGGACCATGGCCGCACCGCCGCCCACCGCGAGCCACTGGGGTGCTGAGCCGAGAGGATCGCCCGAGACCGACATCGAGTCCAGAGCCAACCACAGCGCACCGGACCCGAGGAGGGCGCCTGCTACAGACAGGCCGAGGGCCCACACGCCCATCGCGCGTGTCCTGTTCGGTGCCACCGGTACTGGGACCGGTGAGGACGCGTGTGACGTGGGCTCGGATGGCGGCCACGCCGTCGCGGGTTGCGACCCAGTGAGGTTCGACGCCACTGTTGACGCTCCCGTGCGGTCGTCCCCCGGAGGGTCATCCCAGCTAACCGAGGACGGGTCGAACGTCGGGTCAGCGGGCATGAACGGAGCCTCCGGGCAGACCGCCCACGGCGGTCCCCTTCGGCCGCGCGGTCATGAGACCCCCGGCGGCAGGAGACGTCGCCCCACACAGGCGTTGCGGAGGTGACGATCGTCGAGCTCGGGAAAGAGGCTGCGACACTCCGACATGGCGTCGTCGGCCGAGTAAAGGCCCCCGGGGTCGGCCAGGGTGACCCAGATGCGCTCCGGGTGGCTGACAGTCGTGGTGCCAAAGTCGTTGGACCTCAATAGGTGGACAGTGATGCCACTGGCCTCGAGCCGGGTCCGCAGGCTGCGGTACTCGCTCAGGATGTCGACGTTATGGAAGGTGTGGCTGCCGGAACGCGTGACCTGCAACGCGTCAGTCACCCCATCAAACTTGCTCGCTACCTGCAGGACCCACCTCCCGTCAAAGGTGGTTGAGTCGAGGTCTTGGGCCTGCTGCTTCTGAAGCACGGCCAGCGCGACGTTTTCGGGATCGGCAGGTGCGGGAGCAACCGTACGAGAGGCCGACGCGGTGACGGTCACCGTGACGGGAAGCGCGGGGGCGGTGGTAGCAGCCATATCACCAACCGTGGGGGGTGCGGGAGAGACGGTCGTTGCTTCAGCAGTCGGACGACTTTGGGATGTCGACGTCGAACGGGACGAAGGCAGCACCTGGGTCGCGATAGCTATAACGACACCGAGGGCTAGGAGAACACCCACGCCGAGAGCCGGGAGCATCCGTGACCACCTGGGCCGTCCCGAGGGGGAGGACTTCAGCGGCGCGGGTGCCGACGTCGACACCGACGGCGGGGGGGGCACCGGAGGGACTGACGGCACCGGTACACCACGACCTGCAGGACTGTTGTAGGCGGGCGGTGGTGGACTTTTGCTAAGTGTCACGCCGGGGGGTGACGCCTGCACCCAGGACGGAGGAGGGGGCGCCGCCGAGCGGATGGAGGCGCACCGACGACAGTTGCGTCCCGGAACCACCCAGGATCTACACGTACGACATCTCATCTCAGCCCCCCTCGCCGCCCTGCTCACGTGCACAGAGTAACCCCCTGGAGGGCGTGTCTGGATAGGGTCGTGCAGGTTCCCTCAAGGGTGCGCAACAACCGTCGACCATGCACCCTCTCGACGCCGGGGTCGGCCCCATGGTCCAAACTCAGCACCAGACACGGCTGGCGGACCTCAAAGGTCAGCGGCTCCCGAGGGCGTGGGGGTTGTGGCTGGCGGCCTATTTGGTTGGAGCCCGCAGCCTCTCGAGCTTTTCGCCCTCGGGGTCAAGGCCCTTGTCGTGGTGTAAAGCTGCGTGATCCTAGCGGGTTAGCTAGTTTTTACCCGAGCAGGGTGTGGTCGGCGGGATTGTCACTGCTCATGGATTGGGTCCCTTCTGAGACGTTGATTCCGGCCACGGCTTGTGGACGGCGAGAAGCCCCGCCGGCGGGGCGCTGGCGAGGCGTCTCGGAATGGTTCGTTTTTGCGACGGGTGGCACCCGGGGGTGGGGGTGCGGATCTGCACCCCACCCCCGGGCTGTACTGCGAGTTACGCCGCTGTTCCCGAGTGCCTCCACTCGGTGGGATGCGACGTCGACGAGGCGAAGGAGATTGCCCTCATTCGTCGTCGTCTTCGAAGTCGCGGCCTGGCCCGTACCGGCTGTAGTTCTCGCCGCCCCAGGTCGTGACCGGCGCCGCGAGGACCTCGCTACGGCCGAGGACCTTGACGATGCCCTCGACGGCCTTGGTGCAGACCAGGACGACTGCGGCGAGCTCCCGGACCAGGTGAAGGCTGGCGGCGCCGGCTTGGGGCGAGCGGTCGCTGAGCCGGTGGTAGCCGATGACGACCACGACGGCAGCTGCGGCCACGCCGAGCACGATCAGCACGGTGGACTCGCCGGGTGGTGGCTCCGATGGCTGGTCATGAGCCACTCGGGCGGTGGCTGGCCGCCCTGCGGGCTCGGGCCTGCTCCTGCTGCATCGCCCGCCGCTCAGCCCGGTTCCGCGGCTGAGCGAACTGCTGTGACCCGTGATCCGCGATGACCTCGGCCGTCGCCTGGCCAGGGACACCCCGGCCGAAGACCTCGTGGGCCTGCGGCGACTCCCCACCGTTGGGGCCGCCATCCAGCACCTCTCCTTTCCCCACCGTGCGGTGGCCGCCGTCAACGGTGGACGGGGTGGCACTGCACTGCCTTGACGCCGTCATGGGCACGAGCAGGGCCGCGGGTGCGACCAGGGCTATGACAACCGGGACGACGACGGCCTCCACCACCGACCGGACCCACCGGGCCGGGATGAGCACGGCCAGAAGCCGGTGCAGGGTGAACATCCGGGCGAGGGGCGCCACCGTCGCCAAGGTCCGCTGGGCCACCTCGAGGCTGGCGAGGGTGACCTTGTGGTGGGTGATGTGTGAGACGACTGCCGCCCCGCGGTCGGCCCACCGGTCCAGGGTGTCGAGGACGGTGAGACCGGGGGTGCCGGTCCGGGCGATCAGGGCCGAGGTCGCGGCCCAGGTGCGGCGCAGGAGGGTGCCGGCCCAGCGCAGGCAGGTGCCGATCCCTCGGGTGATCAGGCGCTGGACCGGGGGGGCCGTGGCGACGACGAGCCCCAGCGGGACGACGCCGACGTTGTGGGCGAGGACCGCGGAGGCGCGCAGGGCGCGGCCTGCCCACCCGGAGAGGTCGGTGCGCCGGATGATGCCGGTGGCGGTCTGGACCTGACGCAGCGCCCCGTCGGCGGCCTGCCGCGGCAGGGCGAGAGTGAGGTTAAGGGCCTGGCGGACGACCCGGCGCAGCCGCAGCAGCCAGCCCATCCGGGACAGCTGATCAGTCGGGTCGCTCGGGTCGCGCGGGTTCGTGGGTGGTGGAACGGCGTACAGGTGAGACGTGGCAGTACTCATGCTGAGGCAACTCCTTCATGGGGATGGTGACCCGCGCCGGATGGCGTGGGTCGTGGCCGCGGGGACGGGGTCCGCGCGGTGGTCTGGGCATGCGAAAGGCCCACCGCGCTCAGCGGTAGGCCTGGAGGTGAGAACCGGGGAGGCCCGGCGTAGGGGTGGGTCAGGTCGTGGGTGCGGTGCGGATCCCGAGGTCGACCATGTGCTCGAGCAGTTGCGCGAGGCGGTATTCCGGCTCGCAGCGCAGTGCCCGGTCGAGAGCCACCCGAGTCAGGGCCCCGTCGCCGCGCCACCACGTCAGGCACCCGAGCACGGTCAGGGCTGGCGCGGCGTGCTCGTCGGGGAGCATCGTGCACAGACGGATGAGGCGGTCCTGGACGAGGTGGTGGTTCGCCGCGACATGGTTGCCTTCACCGGAGCCATCCCGGTCGACGTCGCTGAACGCTTCCCCGGGTGACGGGTGCGGCAGGCCGGCGAGGACCTCCTGAGCAGCGGGGCCGAAGGCGTTCCGGTCGATGCTGCCCGGAGTCAGCCACGCCACGAGCGCGTCACGCACCTGCACGTCGCGCAGCACGCCCACTGCGGCAGCAGCATCCTCCACAGACAGCGGGCAGCCTGGCGTCGTCAGCCCGAGGATCCGTGCGAGCAGGGCGGCCACCGCTGGGCCGGAACGGGGGACGTCGCCCGCTCCGGGGGTGGCGAGGACCCTTCCGACCACGTGAGCCTGGGCGCCGGCCTTGAGCACCGCCGCCAGGGCGGCACGGGTCTGGTGCGGTGAGACTCCCGCCCCGACGAACTCGGCCGCGACCGCTGGTGCGTCGATGGGTAGCGGGACGGGCGACCCGGCCGGTGGGCAGCAGCCCGGGTCCGGGCAGTCGAGCGAACGCCAGCGACCATCGCGGATGATGAGCCGGTCCTTGAGGTCGACGCCGTGCGAGGCGAGGGCCTGCGAGAGGCACTCCAGTACCGGGATGCTGTCACCGGCGGTGTTCTCGTAGCCGAGGAGGACGGCCGTGTCCGGCTTCTCGCGCAGCAGGGACGGCAGGAGCGACTGAGCCAGAACGGCCGCTCCGCGCACGGACTGCGGCTCGGCCGGGAGGTCGACCCTCGCGGTGAGACCGAGGCGGTCCGCGTGCAGGGTGAGGACGACTAGGCTGTGCTGTGGGTGGAACCCGAGCAGGTAGGGCACGACGGCCAGCAGCTCCTCCGAGCTGCGGAGTCGTATCGCGTGGGTGGACATGCGTCTCCTTCGATCTCGCGGATCACCGCGTCTGGACATGAAAAAAGGCCCGCCACCAGTTGGTGTCGGGCCCGCCACGAGAGGGTTTCTCCAGCCCCTGCTTGGGCGTGGTTATCCCTCCTTCGTGTAGGTCCATTCTACCAGGTTCAGAAAGCGAAATCCACTGTCAGACAGAGGAATCCACGCTCAATGGGCGATGAGTCAGTGACCACCCGCACTCGCGAAGAGGAGTGCACAGGGGCTGGTAGCGCCGAAACCGGCCGCCCGCATGTCATTCAAGATGGTCGTCTTGGTGCCTTCGAGCAAGTCTCGGGCGGACACGAAAGCAGGCGGGTTCTGGGCCTTCGCCGCCGTTGCCGCCGCCCCAGCACCTTTTTGGTAGGCGCCGAAGTCGGCGACGACCGATGCCCACGCCGCGGCGCCTGCACGGGGTTTCCCCAGGGCCTTGGCGGTGACCACCAAGGTGTGCGTGAGCGGTTCGGCCTCGAGCACCGCCCCGGCCTCAGCCAGCGTCGCTTGGTCCGGATCGTTCGCCACATAGCCGACGGGGTACTGATGTTTTAGTTTCTCCGTCAACTGCCCCGTGCAGAAGGAGTCCACCTTCGTGTGAAAAGCGGAGTCGACCGGATCATCCTTCAGCGTGGGCTGAGCAGTCGTCGACGCACGTGGGAGGGTGTCGTCCGTCGACGGACCCGACGGCGATGAGGATGGTGCTGGCGATGCGCCGGGGCCGCCCGGTGTAGCACACCCTGAGACGGCCAGGACGACGACCGCCGGCCACAGCCCGAGGGTGACCCCCGGCGAACAACCCTTGGTCATGACCAACTCCTAACGGAGCTCGGAGGGTGGGGTCTGATCGGGAGGGAAGTGCAGCCCGGTCCGAGCAGCCCGGTCACCCGGGCTCGAGACAACGATGACCCCCGTCTCCTCCGGGTGTACAGGGCGGCGGCGAGACTGTCAACAGCTGGGTGACACGATCCCGATCGGGAGCGCGCGCCTCCGTTTCGGCGAAGCGGCAGTGGCGCTGCTGGACAACCGGGGCGACCTGGACCTTCCGGGTGAAGGCACTCGCCACTGGTCTGCGCACCCTCGAGGCGTTCGTCTCGCTCCGCATCCCCGGCCCTGACGGCTCTCGAGAGTCCCGGCAGACCCTGCGGCACCTGATCCAGGTGTCGGTTTCCCTCCCTCAGCACGGTGCGCCACTTCGCCTCCAAGAACGCGACCTGGTTGATCGGGACCCTGCTCGGTGCGGCGGCACCATCACCGCTTGGAGCAAGCTCTTCGCCTGATCCCCGTGATTCCCGGCCGGCTGGAGTTGGTTCGCTGTCCTGTGCCGGACCGGGTCGACGAGATGTCGTAGCAACGGGGCCAGCGGTGGGTGGCCTGACGGGGGATTCACTGCCGGGCCCATACTCGGTCACTGGCACGGTGAGCCTTAAGGCGGTGGTGTGGGTGCATGGTGACCTGGGAAAGGACCCGCTGCGGTGGCGTGTGCGCCTACGTCACCTGCTGTGGTGGCTCTGGCCGTCGTGGCCGACGTCCTGGTCTCAGGTGCCCGCTCGAGTGCGGGCGGGGTCCGCGCAGATCGCCCGGCTGACGGTGGCCGCGGTGCTGTCGTACCTCATTGCCAACCGGGTCTCTCCCGGCCTCACCGACCTCACCGCACCGCTGACCGCGCTGTTGGTCGTTCAGGCGTCGACGGTCGGAACCCTCCGGATGGGACTGGTCCGGGTGGGAGCAGTGCTGACCGGTGTCCTGGTGGCCGTCGGCCTGGCCAGCTCGACCGGGCTCACCTGGTGGAGCCTGGCCGCCGTCATCGTCGCCTCGCTCGCGCTGGCCAAGGTCTTTCGCCTGGGCGAGCAGTCCCTGGAGGCTCCGATCAGCGCGATGCTGATCCTGGCCGTCTCCTCGCCGGAGCTGGCCGCCGAGGTCCGCATCATCAACACCCTCATCGGCGCGGTCGTCGGCATCGCTTTCAGTCTGCTCGCGCCGGTGACGATACCCAACGCGCGGGCGCGCGACGCCGTACGCGGTGTGGCCCGCGCGCAGGCCGGTCTGCTCAACGAGGTGTCCCTGACCGTGGCGAGCAGGACCCCGCACCCGGAGGAGACGACCGCCTGGCTCACCTGGGCCGACCACATCGACCGCGACATCGACACGGCGACCGCCTGCGTGCAGGCCGTCGAACAGAGTCGCAAGCTCAACCCGCTCGCGCTCGCCAGCCCCACCGTGCACCACGGACTGGCTGACGCGCTCGGTCGCCTCGATCGGTGTCTCGCCGCCGTTCGCGCCCTCCTGAACGTCATCGCCCACCAGGTGCCGCCCACCGTGGACACCGCCGAGCGCGCCGTCGCCGTCGAGCTGAGGCGGGCGTTCGCCGTGGTCTTGGACGACCTCGCCGGCGGCCTGCGCTCCTATGCCGACCTGATCGACGCCGAGTACGGCCCGAGCCCAGCCGAACGGGTCGACGAGGTCTTCCAGTGCACCCTCGACGTCGTACGCGAGAGCCGAGCCGTGGTCACCGAGCTGATGCTGGTCGACGTCGACCCGCGCCAGCACGCAGACCTCTGGATGCTCCAGGGTTCGGTGCTCTCCGGGGTCGAGCACGTCCTGCGGCAGCTCGACCTCGAGCACCCCGGACACCGCACCGAAGCGTGGCTCGCGCGCGGGGCCACCCCTCTCAACCCCCAGACCTCGCAGGCCTGGCGCACCGTGCGCCGCTCGCTCACACGAAGCCCCTGAGCCAGCTGGTCCACCGAGCGCTACCGCAGCTGACCGGGCCACCACCGCCCAAGGACCGCCGACCGCGCGCATGAGGCCGCGCGAAGGAGGCCGGAGGCCACCCCGAGCGCACTGCCTGGCCCGGGCCGGCACGCCGTCGGTCCGCCGTGTCACGTGATGGCTCAGACGATGGCGCCCTTGTTGCGGGGTAGCCCACGGCGTCCGGCGGGTAGTCGGAGCAGTTCAGACGGGTGCTCGAGCTGCACTGGTACGACGAGGCACAGCCGGCCTTGCCCGACGCGTTGCCGGCCGGGGTGGCCTCGAGTCGGACGGCGTCGGCGTCGGAGCCGACAGGGGCCTTCTCCGTACCGCTGCCGGAGCAGGTCGGGTTGCTGCTGCCGACGGTGGGGAAGACGTTCCACGTGCACGCCGGGGAACAAGCGTCGGCCTGAACGGGGATCGTCGTCGTCTAACCCGGACCGGCAACCTAGGGGGTGGGGTCATGACTGCAGCCCCGCACCTGTGGGGGTGTGGGGCTGCAGGGGGATGGGTCCTTAGCCGTCGGACTTTTCGAGTGCCTGGCCGGGGAGGGTGGTGACCTGGTCGGGGGTCAGGACGGTGCGGTCGCCGGGGTAGGGCCGGGTGTAGCTGTGGGTGGCGTACCAGTCGGCCCGGTTGAGCGCGGCGGGGTTGGCCCGGTCGGGCCCGCTCCAGTCCTGCTTGGAGGACCAGGTGGTCCACGCCTTAGCCAAGGTCTTGGCTGCAGCGGGCGCAGCGGGGGCGGCGGGGGTGCCGTTGAGGGTGTCCAGGGGGATCTGGTTGGGCCGAGCGGTGTAGGGCGCGAAGTGGGGCTTGTTGGTGAACGCGTCGAACATCGGCTGGGCGGCCAGGTCCATCTGGGTCATCGGGGGCAGGCCGAGGATCTGCTCGATAGTGCGCACGATGTTGAGCTGGGTGTAGTACGTGCTGACGACGGCGCCTGCCTGCGGGCGGCCGACGCCCGCGGCGACGTCTTGGCGTACGGGCTCCAGACCAGGGCCGGTTGGCGGTGCCCGTCGACGTGGTCGACGCCGGCCTGGCTGTCGTCTTCCATCACGAACACAGCGGAGTCCTTGCCGTGCGTGGAGTGGGAGATCGCGTCGATGATCCGCCCGACGGCGAGGTCGTTGTCAGCGACCATGGCCGATGGGGTCGGCTCGGTGGGGTCGGTGCCCGCGGTGTGGTCGGCGGGCAGGGTCAGGATGTTCAGCCGCGGCAGGGTGTTGGAGCGGTCGGCCTGGTGCAGGTCCTTGATGAACAGGTCGGCGCGGTACTGGTCGGGGACCTGGAGCTGGAACCCGGGGAAGGCCGGGTGCAGGATGCTGGTCAGCGATGGCACGTCGGTGGACGCGTGGTACTGGTTCGCCGGGATCGTGGCCGGCTGCCCGGCTTCGAGAGCCTTGGTGTTCTGGTACCACTGGGTCCAGGTGTGGGTGTCGCTGTGGCCGGCGCGGTCAGTCCAGTTGTTGGTGTACTCGCCCCAGCCCTTGGCGCTGACGCCGTGCCTGGCGGCGTTGTCCCACAGGAAGCCGGTGGCGCCGTAGGCCAGGGCGTCGCCGCCGTTGTAGGGGTAGCTGCGGTCGTAGTTGCCGATCGACCGGGTGAGGTACTCGTCCACGGTGGCCTGGGTCAGCCACTGGTGCCCGTCGGCGGACATGGTGCCGGAGGAGTAGGTGTTGTCCAGCAGCGGCCCGGCGGCGGCCAGGGCGTGATGGTTGGGGGTGGTCTTGCCGCCGAACTCCGCCAGGGACGGGTCGCCGTTCCCTCGGGGGGCGTCACCCAGGACCTGGTCGTAGGTGCGGTTCTCCTTGATGATCATGAACACGTGCTTGATCGTCGACGGGTCACCGTCGCGGCGCGGCACGGCCACGGCGTCCCGCTTACCGCCGGTGCCGGGGGCCAAATCGGTCTGGGCGGCCGTCCACTGGTTGTTGGCCCATACCGCCTTGGTGTACGCGGGGAGCTGCTGGCGGCTGGGTGTGGGGACCGTGCTGATCATGCCGAGGTCGGAGTACACCGTGTGAGCGCCGCTGGCGTCGGGGGCACCGAGGGACCCCACGCCCTTCTGGGCAGCGACGACCATCTGCCGCAGGGCGGAGTCGTACACGACGGTGCCCGGGTACCAGCCCGTCGGGACCAGCCCCTCGAACGTGGCCGGGGTGTTCTGGTTCTTGTACTCGTAGATCGCGACCGCGTTGGCCTGACCGAGGCTGACGGCCAGGTGGGTCTCGTCGAGCATGGTCAGCGACGTCGGGGAGCTACCCACCGGGGCACCGGGCAGCGGGTTGACATTGATGGTCTGTCCGACCTTGCCGTGCTTGGGGTCGAGGACCGAGACCGTGTCAGAGTTGGAGTTGGCCACGAACACGTCACCGTCGTGGACCAGCAGAGCTGAAGGAGCCAGGCCCGTGCTGTAGCTGCGAACCACCTTCGAGGTGGCCAGGTCGACCTCCGAGACGGTACCCGTCGACGGCGACCCGTCGCGGGTGTTGGCGACGATGTCGGTGCCGTAAGAACTGTTGGTCCGGTCACCCGGCTTGGCAGTGCGCCCGCCCTGGTTGGCCACGAACGCGTGACCTGCCTGGACCACGACGTCGCGGGGAGCGTTACCGACCGGGATCTGGCGGATCACCGCGCCCGTGGCGGCGTCCAGCACGGCCAGGGTGTTGACGCCGTTAAGGGTGGCCAGGATCTGCTTGCCGCCGGGCGCCAACGCCAGTCCGGCCGGAATGGGGTCCCTGCCGTTGGCTCCAGGCAGGGCGATCGTGACCGGGTTGGACAAGGTGCCGTCGTCAGCGACGGTGAACTTCACCAGATTGCGTGGCTGGGCCGCCCACAGGGTCTAGCCGTCCTTGGAGTACAGCAAGCCCCCGTACGAGGCGCCCGAGCCCTGCGCGGGGCTGATCTGCTGCAGAACCTTGTGGCCGACGAGGTCGGTGACGGTGAACTCGCCCTTGCCGTCCCACGTCTCGTTGACCGCGGTCCGCCCGTTCGGGGCCACGGCCATCACCATGGGCCGTCCTGACTGTTCGGTGCTGATCCCTGCCGAGTGATCCTCTGGTTCGTGGCGGTCAGGACCGACCCGTCCGCTTGCCGCCCGATCAAGGCGTCCCCCCACCCGTGCATGACCGCGCCATACGCGCCGCCCGCGACGACCGCGACCGTCAACGCGGCCGCGGGTACCGCGACCCCCTTCCGCATCCGCCTGGGGTTCATGTTCCTGCTCATGCTCATCCTCTGCTCCTTCGCCTGTTCCAGCAGCGCCCAAGATGGGCGCGGACTCGGTCTGCGTCTCAACCACTGCCACGACTAGCCGGTCAGCGTTGAACCGACCACGGCACGGCGTGACCGACCCTCACCCTTCTCGTGGACGCTTGCGGGCAGGTGAGTCGGACATGAACGGGGAGGGAAGGTTCGGGCCCGTACAGGTCAAGGGATCCCCTGCCGAAGGTTGCGCTCAGCGCCCGGACGGCCACCCCGTCCCGATACCGCCCCCGGTCATGGGGCCGTCATCGGCCGGTTCGCACCGCGGTGCTCAGCTCGCAGGGCATGTCCAGCCCGCCCGGCCCAGACGACACCGCCGCCGTCCCAGGGCCTTATGGCGGCACACGAAGCTGGCGCCAAGGAGGGAAGGCGGCTCAGATATGTCTGCCGTTCGAGAGGCCCACCAGCGGGTTACGCCCCGCCCCGTCAGCCGAAAGCTGCAGCCGATGGCTCTCACGAATCGTGCACACCATGGACATTTTGGAGTGCTGAACTCGACGTCCTACTGGCCCTCGCCAGGTGAACATCCCCCGTTCACCTTGCCGTCACCCGCCGTGCGGGGCTTGCTCAGATGCCGTCTGTACGTTCGGCCGGCGGTCGCGCGGGCGTGGCCGTCACTCCCGTCGAAAGGAACCACCGTGCCCACTCGAGCACGTTCGAGGCGACTGGTCGTCGCTACCGCTGCCCTGGCCGCCGCCCTCCTGGCCGTGGCCGGCACCCCCACAGGTGCCGCCCTCGCCGCCGGCAGCGGCGCCGTCCCTGCCGTCAAGGTCGCCGCCAACCCGGTGCTCGGCAACTTCAAGCACCTCGTGGTGATCTACGAGGAGAACCACAGCTTCGACAACCTCTACGGCAACTGGCGCGACGTCCGCGGCATCCCGGTCGAGGGGCTGAACCAGGCGGTCGGCGCCAACACCACCCAGGTGTCCCAGGACGGGCGAGCGTACGGCTGCCTCCTGCAGAACGACGTCAACCTCACGACGCCCCCGCTGTCGTCGAAGTGCGCCCAGGGGTCGAGCTCGGGCTCGACCGCCGGCACCACCTTCGACAGCCACTTCGTCAACTAGGACCCTGCTGAACAAGGTGTGTTCGGAGGTCGGAGTCGTCATTCGGGGGTGACGGGGGCGCCGTCTGTCGGGTTCAGGACGCCTTGGACGGCGTTGATCCTGGGGGAGACCCGAGCGGTCTTCGGTCGGTGTGAGGGGTACGAGGCGTTCGCGGGGCCGTCAGGGGTGGGGGTGGGGGGGTTCTGCCTCCCCTGTGGGCTCAGGCGACGACCCAAGCTCCGTCGGTGCGGGTCAGGCCGAGATTGAGCAGCCGGCGCAGGTTCAGGGCTGCGCTGCGGGTGTGGAGCCAGGCATTGTTCTTCCGCACACCGCGGTAGCGAACCCGACGGTTCCTCCCCGCCACGAGCCACGCGATCGAGCGTTCCACCATCGGCCGGTGCTGGCGGTAATCCGCTTGCCAGGCAGGGTCCTTCGCGCGCTGACGATGCTCACGTAGCAGCGTGTGATGCCGGTGTAGCTGCAGGGCCCGGCCCCTCTTCGCGGTGGTGCACCGGGCACGCAAGGGACAGCCGACGCAGCCGACCCCGAACGTGACGCTGCGCGCTGGCGTAATCGGGCGGGTCAGGCCGTTGGGGCAGGTCGCGGTCCCGGCCTGCTCATCGACGATGAAGTCGTCCAAGGTGAACCCACCCTCGACCGCGGGCTTGAGCGGGCCGGGCTTGACCAGCGGACGCCGCCCCGCCGCAGTGATCTTCTCGAGCGCGTCACCCGTGGCGTACGCACTGTCACCGAGGACGTCGACGACCTGCCCCTCGCGGAGATCGTCCGCGGCGGGCAGGGTGTCGTCCGCGTCCATCAGCCGCATCCCCGTCGCCCCGTCCGGCGCGAGCGGGCCAGCACCCTTGGTCAGCTCGCACGCGGTCGTGATCCCGGTCTCGGGCTCGACCGCGACGTGCGCCTTGAAGCCGTCCTGACGCCGGTGCACCGTCTTGTGGATGTGCCGGGCCTCGGGGTCCACCACGCTGATGACCCGATCCGGGGCGACCCGGCGAGCGATCCGCCACCGGCCGTCGGTCCCGTCCGACCCTGGTGCGGGCTCCACGTCCTGCCCCGCGATCAACGCCAGCAACGCGACCGCCTCGGCGCCGGCCTCGTCGAGGTCCCACCCGGACACGACCTCCAAAAGCGCCAGGGCGTCCCGCACCAGCGCATCGACCAGCACCGCCCGCGCTTCCTTGTCGTCCCATGCGATCTGAGGCTTACCCGGGTCGTCGTAGTCATGCGCCGAGCAGACCTCATCCACGACGTCACTCGCCCCCGGAACCAGCCGGGCGACCCTGCGGATCACCGCGACCAGCTGCGTCACCGTGTCCTGCGTCGCGACCGCATCATCCAACGCGGTCGAGTCCAGCGCCCGCCGGTTCTTCCCCGTCAACACCCCCGTCTCAGCCACTACCGCCTTGACCGCGTCGAAGATCCGGTGCGGGGACGGGCTGGCCGCCAACCGCTTCCGCCAGTACGTCAACGTCGACGGGTCGAACCCTCCATGCCCCACCGGCAGGCCACACGCCACCTTCCACCGCAGATCCGTCCGCAACGCCGCCATCGCCTCCCGATCCGAGAGCCCATGCAACGACTGCAACACCATCACCGACGCCGCGACATCCACCGGCACCGACGGGCGACCCAACCGCGACGGGAACAGATCCGCGAACATCGCCTCCGGGAACAACACCCGCCTCTGCTGCGCCAACAACCCGAACACGCTGCCCTCATCGACCAGGTGCCCAGCGACCGACTCAGCATCCAACAGCTCACGCGCATCAAGCGGACGACCCTGCATACCCCATGATCTCAACCCACGACAGGCCGGACCAGGACGACACACCTTATTCAGCAGTCTCCTAGCCGTTCTCGATCAACACCTACATCCCACCGACCGCCACCACCTGCCCCGCGCCGGGAGTGTTCGCCCCCAACGGCGTCAAGGCCGGCTCGGGGCTGCCGGGTGGCTGCACCCGCGACATCGTGCACCGCTTCTACCAGGAGCAGTACCAGATCGACGGGGGCAAGCAGGACCGCTACGTCACCGGCAGCGACGCCGCCGGGCTGACCATGGGCACCTACGACACGCGCACGACCCCGGTCTACCGCTACCTCCACCAGAGCGGGGCACCGAAGTACGTCGTGGCCGACCACTTCTTCCAGGCCGCCTTCGGCGGGTCGTTCCTTAACCACCAGTACCTCGTGGCCGCCCAGGCACCGACGTACACCTGCGTGGACACGGCCGCGGTGTGCTCCGCCAACGACCTGCACTCCGTGGTCGACACGAACGGGATGCCGACGACCTACCCGCTCTACTCTCCGACCTCCACCGTGAAGGACGCCCAGCTGACGCAGGCCTGCGCGCAGGGCACGACGAACCCCTCCGTGGCCTGCGGTGACAACGCCGTCAACACGATCCAGCCGCTGTCGCAGCCGTTTGCCCCGGGCACGATCCCGGCCAAGCGGCTCCAGGTCGACGACGCGACCACGGCGAAGAACATCGGCGACACGATGACTGCCGCCGACGTGTCGTGGAACTGGTACTCCGGTGGCTGGGACAACGCGGCCGGCAACACGACCGGTCTCGGCTGGACCAACGGCGCGACCCCCGGCACGTGCGCCGACCCGAACGCCATCCCAGGCAACTACCCCTACTGCCCTGACAAGCTCTTCCAGTTCCACCACCAGCCCCTCAACTACTTCAGCAACTACGCCGAGGGTGGCCCCGGCCGCAGCCACCTGCAGGACGAGAAGAACTTCATCGCCTCGGCCCAGGGCGGCACCCTGCCACAGGTCAGCTTCGTCAAGCCGGTGGGCGAGGAGAACGAGCACCCCGGGTACGCCAGCACCACCAACGGTGAGAGCCACCTGGTCGACCTGCTGAAGGCCGTCACCAGCGGCCCCCAGGCGAAGGACACGCTGGTCGTCGTGACCTACGACGAGTTCGGCGGGCAGTGGGACCACGTCTCGCCACCCAGCGCCGCCACCGGTGCCCCGGCCGGCACGACCGACCTCTACGGTCCGGGGACGCGGATCCCGGCCCTCGTCGTGTCCGCGGGGCTCCCGCACAGCGGGGTCGCGAAGACGACCTTCGACACGACGTCGATCATGGCCACCATCGAGCGCGGCTTCGGGGCCGCCGCGGTCGCCACCCGCGACGCGTCGGTGTCTGACCTGCGCAGCACGCTCACCGCCGCCGGGGTCTCCCTGAACCCCCCCCCCCCCCGCGACCCGGGCCGGTCACCGCAGCCGCGGTGGCCGGCCGGGGCGCCGCTGGGCTCCACACGACTAGTCGGATCGGTCCGGGGTCATCCCTCGCGACCCGGGGCACGAGAGAATGGTTCTCATGAGGGCTGTCGCGGTCGATCTACCCCGGGTCTCAGGCCGCCACAAGACTCACGCCCTGGCCTCTGCGCGCCGAGCGCGGGCGATCCAGCTGGTGACCGAAGGCCACACCTACCAGCAGGTCGCCGACCAGATGGGCTACAGCAACCGGGGCACCGTGCACCCTCTGGTGCGGACAGCCCTCATGAACGAGACCGTCGACTCCGTCTCCGAGCTGCGTCGGCTCGACAGCGATCGCCTTGACGCGCTCCTCCGCAGCGTCTGGGATCAGGCGATGGGGGCCAGGAGCCCCGTCGAGTGCCGCGGGGCGCACCGTGGTTCTGCTGCCCCAGGAGCGCGCGGCCCTCGGACTCGACGAAGGCGCTCGTGCGGAGGTGAGGACATCGCACACCGCCAGGGCGGCGTCCCGAAGTCTTCCCCCCGGGTGGGCCCAAGGGTTACATTGCAAGGTCCGATAGGGCAGCGGACATCGTCTCGCTGGAGGTCGATCTCATGCAGAGAATCATGGAACGCCGACACGTCCTTCGTGCCGCGAGTGCCGCCGGAGCGGCGGCGGTTACAGGACTCGCGCTCACAGACTCGGCTCGCGCCGATGACGGCGAAGGGGGCGACTCGGTCCTGGGCGCCTGGGTGGTCACCCACCGCGACGACCCGCCCGGTCCACCCAACATTGGAAAGTCGATCGTCACCGCCGCCCTCGGCGGAGCGCTGGAGAATGTGGAGATTGCCCCGCCTACCGGCGTCGGTGCGGGCGCGTGGCGGAGTCTGGGCGGCGGGAGGTTCCAGTCGGTGTTCCAGACCGGGGCTCCTGGCCAGACTGCGACCGACCCGGGCGTGATCGTCGAGGTCCGCCCCCGCGGCCGAGTCCACGGCAACACGATGTCCGGGACGTACACCGTGAGGGCGTTGGACGCTGATAACGGAGCCGTGCTCTTCTCCGGGACAGGAACGTTTACCGGGATCCGGCTGATCCCCTGATCCAGCCTCGCGAGTGGCGCACCGGGCGACCCGGTACCCGTCTCCACGCCTGTCGTGTAAACCCGCGGTCGTTGACCGTCACCCGCCAACAGCGGGCACGATAGCGTCCCTGACCATGCCCCGCACGTGCTCCCAGTGCAGGTCGGACTCGCCGACGTCAGCAGCGATCACGACGATCAGGCGCAGGTCAGGGACGACTTCGATGACCTGGCCGCCGAACCCAAAGGCGGCGTACGCGGGGTGTCCTCTCTCCTGGGTAACCCACCACTGGTAGCCGTAGTTCTCGGCGAGGGCGGTGGCATCGCCGTGCGTGGACACCTGGGCGGTGGTGGCGGCCTTCACCCAGTCCGTGGGGACGATCTGCTGCCCGTTCCACCGGCCGCCGTCGAGGTAGAGCTGGCCGATCTTTATCAGGTCGCGTGGCACCATCTTGAGGGTGGCGAAGCCGAACTGGATGCCGGTCGGGTCGCGCAGCCACCCGAAGGTCGCTTTGTCATACGCAGGGATGGGCGCCCTGTCCGTGACGCGTGGTTGTGCCGCGTTGCGGGTGTCGATGCCCAGCGGGTCGAAGAGGCGCAGCCGCGCATAGTCCAGCGCCGACATGCCCGTGGCGTGGGTGAGGATGGCGGAGAGCAGGTGAGACCCCACGCTGGAGTACGCGAACGTGCCGGGCGGTGTCTCGGTGCCGGTGTGCAGGATGTTGGCGACCCAGTCTGGCCCGGACAGCGAGGCGGGGGGGTCGCCGTTGGCTTGGTCCGGGGGCAGCCCGGATGTCATGCTCAGGAGCTGGCGCGGGGTGATCCCGGCGACCGTGGGACTCATGTCGCGGGCGTGTTGCGGCAGCGGCGTTGCCAGCGTGTCGTCGAGGGAATGCAGACGCCCCTCCGCGAGGGCGATCCCAACGAGCGTGGCGATGACGCTCTTGGTCACGGAGTGCATGTCATGCGCCTGGGCGGGTGTGCTGGAGCGGTAGAGCTGCACGAGTGGTCGTCGGTCGACGGTGACCAGCACCGCCCGGACGTTGGCGATCGCCGGTGACAGGATGTTCGTCAGGTACTTCTGGGTGCGCGAGGCCACCTGGGTGGGGTCGGGTGCACGGGATCGGGCTGCGGACGACTGGTCAGGGGGCGTCGATGCCGGGCCGCGCGAGGAGTCAGTCCCTTGGACGGTGCAACCTCCGCTGATCGCAATCACCGCAACCCCCGCGGCGCACAGTACCGAGCCCGTCACTGTGCGGCGGGCAGCAGCGTGTCGAGAAGACGTCTGTTGGCACAGGCTCATGCGGCACCTCCCGAAACCCCCATCCTCCCGCCAATCAGGCAGGCTGGGAAGGGGCATCGTGCAAAGAGAGCGCATCCAGCAGCCCTCCCGGGCACCGTTGGTCACAGATGTCGACTGGGCGACCGAGCTGGCGGGGGTCATCCGCGATCTGGGTCAATGGCTTCCTCACCGTGATCGGCCCCGACTTCGCTTGTTTGACAACGGATCTCGGTAGTCCTCGACGTCTACACATCAACCCGTGATTCCGATGCCACACCCCAGGCTGCGCGGGACGCCAAGGGATCGTGGCAGCCTGCGCAGGAATTCGTACCCTGTAGTTGGGGGTTCGCGAGGATGGAGTGCCTCTCGTCGTCAAGCAGCGAGAGCCCCGGGCGCCGGCCTGAGGGCTCGGCACGCCGGGGTAGCTGCACCTCGGCCTAACGTAAGCAAGAATGATTCTCAGGAGCGCTATCGCGGTGGACACAGCTGCAGTGGCGCTACCTCGGGTTTCAGGCCGCCACAGAAACCACGCCCTGGCCTCTGCGCGCCGAGCGCGGGCGATCCGGCTGGTGACCGAAGGCCAGACCTATCAGCAGGTCGCCGACCACCTCGGATACAGCAACCGGGGCACCGTGCACCGTCTGGTGCGGACAGCACTCATGAACGAGACCGTCAACGCCGTCTCCGAGCTGCGCAGGCTCGAGAGCGATCGCCTCGACGCGCTCCTGCATAGCGTCTGGGACCAGGCGATGGCCGGCGACCTAAACGCCGTCAGGGTCGCGACAGCGGTCGTCATGGCGCGGGTGAAGCTCCTCGGACTGGAAGGCGCAGGATCCCCGCCGACCACGGCGGGACGCACTGTGGTTCTGCTGTCTGAGGAGCGTGCGGCCCTGGGGCTGGACTGACCTCCCGACGTGTGATGCCTACCTGTGGCGCCATGATGGTTCAGGCGTCCTCGGGAAGCGGTGGCCCGACGACCTGCAGTTCGTAGCGGGGGCCGACGATCTTGGCCATGACCCCACCATGCGCTCACAGCGTGGTGGGCGACAAGCCAACACTGCGTCAACAAACTCGCGGCCTCTGCCGCGGTCGCGCCATCGGCGATCAGCTCCTACAACTGGGACCGGACCGGACCGGACCGGACCGTGCTGCCGTGGAAGCGGAACCGGCGCCCGTCGTCGGCCGCGCGTTGGATGCGTTCGATCGCCTGGGCCCCACCTCAGACGCCTACGAGGTCACCTCGCCGTGAGGAGTTGACTGCCGGCGGATCGTCCCCTGCTGGCCGAGCTCCTTGCCGACGTAGGGTGGTCAGCATGATCGAGCGCATTGTCTCCGTGGCCGACATCGATGGGCGGATCCTCACAGCTGCGGAATGGGGGGATCCCAAGGGTTTCCCCGTTGTGGCTCTCCACGGCACTCCGGGCTCACGATTCGGTCGTCACCCGGATGAGGGCGCGGTGCGTGAGCTCGGCATTCGCCTGATCACGTACGACCGCCCCGGTTACGGCGGCTCGACTCGACACGTAGGACGGCGGGTCGTCGACTGCGTTCGTGACGTCGTCGCTGTCGCGGATGCCTTTGGTCTGGGGCAGTTCGCGGTCACCGGTGCGTCGGGGGGCGGCCCGCACTGCCTCGCCATCGCGGCCCGGCTCCCTGACAGGGTACTTCGCGCGAGGTGCGTCGTCGGGCTCGCACCCTTCGACGCTGAGGGCCTGGACTTCTACGCGGGGATGGACCCGGAGAACATCAGGGAGATTGGTCTTGCCGAGCAGGGTGAGAGCGTCCTGCAGCCCGAGCTCGACCGGATGGCAACGGCTGACCTCGAGCGTATGGCGGCCGACCCGTCGAAGTTGCTGTCGGATGACTGGGAGCTCGCAGACGCCGACCGGGCCGTGCTGGCCGACCCCCGCATACAAGCTATGGCGGGCGAGATGATGCGAGAGGCCTACCGGAACGGCGTCTGGGGGTGGGTTGACGACGACCTCGCCTTCCTGCAGCCATGGGGCTTCGACCTCGCCGAGATCCGCGTGCCCGTCGAGGTGCACTACGGGGCCGAGGACGTGCTCGTCCCGGCGGCGCACGGGGCATGGCTCGCCGGCCACGTCCCGAGCGCCCAGGTAACAGTGAACAAGGACGGCGGACACCTGACCGACCTGGACACCGGGCTCCGGGACTTGCGATCCCTGGTCGCGGCCGCACGCTGACCCCTCGCCGCGCAGCCGCAGTGGTCAAGGACCAGCCCGGTCCTCGCTGTCGTCTGCGAGCGAAAGCACGACGTCCTCTAGGCTGTCGACTGCGCCATCGGGCTGGTCGACCCGCCTTCGACTGCATGCCGCCGGTTACACAGCTCAGTCGGTCCCGCGCTCCGCTTCATTCCCTATCGAGCGTCTAGAAGGAACGGGTTACGGGTGCGCGTGATGGGGTTAAGGTTGACGACCTGGATCAAGATCCCGAACCGGCCTCGGCAAGACCAACCGTCGAAGGGTCCTCGAATACGCCGCACTAGATCAGTGAGCGGCGGTGTATGCGTCAATGATCTCCGCCTTGACCCGGCCGCGAGCTGAGACCTCGTAGCCGTTGGCCGTGGCCCACTCCCGGATCGCGCTCAGATCGTTGCGCTTCGCCGTCGTCGACCGCACGCCCTTGCGTGGCGTCGCCCGACGCCCCGTGACCTTGGTGCCGGCTGCGATGTACGGCTTCATCACCTTGTCGAACGCCGTCTTGTTCTTGGAGCTCAGGTCGATCGTGTACTCAGTGCCGTCGTAACTGAAGGTGACAGCGGAGGCGTTGGTCGAGCCATCGAGGTCGTCGGAAATCTGCTCAATCACGGTACGGGCCATACGTCGAAGTATTGCCTGTTGCGCGCCTGATTGCAAAATGCAACGCGGATGAGCCGTCGAGCCCGTGACTTACCCCGACTGCCACCGGGCGAGTCGGGGCGGCGCCGAGGGCGCCCTGACGTACAACATCGGAGCCACCACAATGGTCGACTCGAGAACCTCCGCGGGTCCGCCCTCGGGTTCCGCAACCTCACCAACTACATCGCCCGCTCCCTACTCGAGAGCGGCGGCTTCAGACCTCAACTACACCCTGCTTGTGAAGAGCCGGTAATCTTCTTCACCTGGAAGGTGCCCCTTTGAGCTGTGCTGATGAAGACATCGCAATCCCCATTTCCGCAGGTCAGAGGCACTTTTCAGGTCACGCCACGACCGTCAGCAACACAGCCCGAGGAAATCTCCGGGCTAGGCACACCGCCGTTACTCATCTCCAAATTTCCGTCGGCGAACACGTCTGTCTGTCTCCATGTGATGTTCCGCACCATCGGCAACTGTCGCCTGGGTTCGGTGTGAGTCGCCGCAGTGCGAGGTACGACGACAGGGACTCATCCAACCGGGATAGTCTGCTGGCAATGTGCAGATTGATGCCCGGGGGCAGGCTGTCTTTGCGCATCTCCAGTTCCTTCACGAACTGGTCGCGCAGTGTGGAGGCCTCGAGGAACCTCCAGGCACGGGCGATTCGCTCGATTTCGCCCAGGTCGAGGAGCAAGCGCTGCATCGTCAGGACATCGGGCACGCCCCAAGCATGACCTACCCACCGCCCCAGAACGCCTGAAATCGGACTAATCCGTTGGCGGGCTTTACCTCGCCCGACCCGGGGGGCCCGGTGGTCGATCAACCGGAGCCGCACGCCGGGATGCCGTTGTCGCGTGCGTGGTCCTCTCCGTTCCGGGCGTACTCCGTGGCTCGTGTGGCCGGCCGGCGCTCGCAAGGAGAAGGGCTGCTGCTGCCGAGTGACAGGTTGAGCTCTTCGCAGTCCATGGGAAGGCCCCGGGCGGACCTCACCGAGGCCGCGAGCGACGAGGTCAGCGAAGAACTCGTCCCACGCCCCCCGGTCTCGGAGGCGGCGACCCGCATCCCCAGGACCTCCCGGTGGCCGTCGCCGTTGACGCCGGTCGCCACCAGGACCACAGCGTTTACAACGTGTCCGCGGCGAGGAACGTCAACGGGCCTGGGCACGCCGCCCACGCCGCCCACGCCGCACACGACGTCCACGACGCCCACGCCGCCCCTCCTCACCACTTCGGCCACCGCCGACCCCGACCCCCGCGACTCGAGTCAAGCCCGACCGCATGCACCCGCCTGCTTCGTGGCTCGGTCTCGACTACCGATGGCGCCACACGAAGGCGCGTCTCGTCGGAGTATGACTAAGCGTTACCCCTCTTGGCATGCGAGATCGGGGTCTCCAGGGCCCACCCCGGCACCGGGACATCGCACGGTGGCCGGTTGGGCGGTCGAGAGAGCTGGATGTGCGCCAGCGCCCACCTGCGGGGTCATCCCAGATTCAGGCCGTCGGCTGCTTCCTGACCAAGCCCCGCCGGGTCTAGCATCCGACGAAGGCCAGGGGTGGCGCCAAGAGATCACGCCGCCGTGTGTGGCCGGTCCCAGCGTCGTAGTGACCAACCATCATGGACGCCAGATCGAGGACCGGGGAGGATCTCGTGGCCCCGAGCCTCCGAACTGCGTGTTCCGCCACCTCACCCACGCTTGCGAACGTCGGTCGGGGCGGCAGCTCAGGAGGAAGCGTGAGCTCAACAACCACCACACCCCTGTCCCCCCGGCTGCAACCCCACCCCCCACGTCGATGGCCACGACGTACTCCACAGAGGGGGGCCGTTACTGTCCCGTCCTCTCTTCGACTTGGCGATGACCTGCCCGCGGTTACTTCGCTGAGCGCATCGTCAGCCCACACGATGGTCCCAGGCCTCAACCACCCGCGGAGCTCCCGTCGCACCCACACGGCAGTGCTCCTCGGTGCATCGGAGACCGCCCAGACCGGCCGGAGTGCCGCCGCAGCGGTGGCTCTGCTCATCCTCTTGTCGGCCTGTTCCAGCCCGGCAGCTCCGCCGACGTCTGCGTCGACGCCTGCTGAAGCGTCGACCTCGTCGGCTCCGCCCACGACGCCATCCACATCGACGTCGTCACCGGCCCTCCTGACCGGCAGGATCGTCTACGGGAGGTTCGACCCCGCCGGCGTCAGCATGTTCACCGCCCGGCCCGACGGCTCGGGAGTCAGGCCGCTGCTGGCCGGATCAGGCGGGGAACCCCGGCAATGGTCCCCCGACGGCACCCTGCTTGCCGTCATCGCCACGAACCACGGCCCCCTGGTCGGGTCGACGGTCCGTGCCGACGGGACCCACCAGCACGTGTTCCGGCTGCCCCCCGGGGCACCCCCCTCTCTACCCTGCGGGATCTGGTCACCCGATGCGCAGCGACTAGCCTGCGAAGGCTTCGACGACGCCCACCCGGACCGGGCCGGCATGTACACCGTGCGGGCCAGCGATGGGCTGCAGCTGGTCCAGGTGACGAAGCATCGGGACGTGCCGTGTTCCTACTCGCCCGACGGAACACGCATCCTCTTCCTGCGCCTCACCGCGGAGGGCGAGGAGCACAACCAACTGATGACCGTCCAGGTCGACGGCTCCCACGAACACCTGATCACCCAGAGCGCCGTGGGGTTGTCCTGTGACTGGTCACCCGACGGGCGGACCGTCCTGTCCGAGATGAAGGGTTCACTGGTCCTGTTCGACCCGTCGGGTACGCCCACACCGATTCCAATCGCGACCGGAGGGTCGGCCGGACGGGGCGCTTTCTCGGCGGACGGCTCGCACATCATCTTCTCCTTCAAGGTCGGCGCCCAAGAAGACATCTACACCGTCCGCACGGACGGATCCGACCTCACCCAGATCACCGACACACCCGCCAACGAGGAGTTCGGCGACTGGGGCCGATGACCCCCTGCCTATCGCGGACCGAGCGACCGGGTCTCCCGGGACGACAGAACCAGGCCTAGCGGGAGCAAGCCCGGCCGGCCGGCCCAGCCTGAGTGCTCTGGGTTATCCCCTCTCGACCTGGAGTACGGGAGAATGGTTCTCATGAGCGCTGTCGCGGTTGACCTTCCCCGGGTCTCAGGCCGCCACCGGAACCTGGATGGCCGTCGATCTGCGGCGTGACCCGCAGACGCGCCAGGGGGCGCTGCGTCGGGTCGGCGAGCAGCTCGGGATCAACCCCGAGACCCTCAGGAACTGGGTCACGCAGGTCGAGGTCGACGACGGGCACCGGCCCGGGACCACGACGGCCGAGGCGAAACGGATTGTCGAGCTGGAGCGCGAGGTCAGGGAGCTGCGTCGAGCCAACGACATCTTGAAGACAGCGTCGGCGTCTTTCGCCGCGGCGGACCTCGACCGCCGACTGAAGTGACCACCGGGGTGCTCGTCGCGTACATCGACGAGCACCGCGCCAGGTTCGGGGTCGAGCCGATCTGCGAGGTCCTGACGGAGGCTGGGACCAAGATCGCCCCGAGACGTACTACGCCGCGAAGACCCAGGCCGGCTTCGGCCCGGTCGGTCACCGACGCCGCCACGACCGAGGTCATCCGGACCGTGCACGAGCAGAACTACGGCGTGTACGGCGTGCGGCGTCGGCGTCTTTCGCCGCGGCGGACCTCGACCGCCGACTGAAGTGACCACCGGGGTGCTCGTCGCCTATATCGACGAGCACCGCGCCAGGTTCGGGGTCGAGCCGATCTGCGAGGTCCTGACGGAGGCTGGGACCAAGATCGCCCCGAGCACGTACTACGCCGCGAAGACCCAGGCCGGCCTCGGCCCGGTCGGTCACCGACGCCGCCACGACCGAGGTCATCCGGACCGTGCACGAGCAGAACTACGGCGTGTACGGCGTGCGGAAGGTGCACGCCGAGCTGCACCGGCAGGGCCACCGCGTGGCTCGGTGCACGGTCCACCGGTTGATGAGGACCGCTGGGCTGCGGGGGATCTCCCGCGCGAAGGGCCCGCGCACCACCATCCCCGGCATCGGACCCGACACCCGCCCCGACCTGGTCCAGCGGGCGTTCACCGCGACTGCCCCCGGGCAGCTGTGGGTCGCGGACATCACGTACTGCCGCACGTTCTCCGGGTTGGTGTACGCCGCGTTCGTGGTCGACGTGTTCTCCCGCCGGGTCGTCGGCTGGCAGCTGTCGAAGAACCTGCGCACCGACCTGGCCCTCGACGCCCTCGAAATGGGGCTGTGGGCCCGCCGCCGCGACGGCCATGACACCAGCGGTCTGATCCACCACTCCGACAAAGGAGTTCAGTACGTCGCCGTGAGGTACACCCAGCGCCTCGCCGAGGCCGGCGCCGTCGCGTCGGTCGGCTCGACCGGCGACAGCTACGACAACGCCCTCGCCGAAGCGTTCATTATCTGGAGCCCTCCGGAGGGTGTGTCCGACGTAGCTCACGAGGCCGATCCGGTGCGTCAGCGACACGTTATCTGGAGCATGTCTTCGACGTCCCCCACGTGGCTGGCGGGTCGGAGTAGAAGAGTAGGTATCCGGCTGGAAGCCGGTGCAGGCCGACCTCGAGGTGGCGGTGCTGGTGAAGGCGCAACGGGTGCTCATGCCGGTGACGGGGGTGGAGTCGTGGACCGTCGTCGACGACGACTTCGGTCCGGTCGAGGCGGCGGAGCGGTACCTGGCGTTCCTGTCCTCGATCGAGCGGTCGCCGAACACGGTGCGGGCGTACGCGCACAGTCTGGCGTTGTGGCTCGAGTTCCTCGCCTTGAGACGCGTCGACTGGGCCAGCGCCGGAGTCGAGGACGTCTCACGGTTCGTGTCGTGGCTGCGGGCACCGGCCGCGAACGTCATCGTGCTGGATGCTGCAACGGCCCGCCGCAGCGAGGCCACCGTCAACCGTCACCTGGCGGGCGTGTTCGGCTTCTATGACTTCCACGCCCGCACGGGTGTGGCCCTGGCTGAGTCGTTGGTCGCGTGGCGCCGTGTACCGAGGGGGTCGTTCAAGCCGTTCCTGCACCATGTCACCAAGGGACGCCCGATCGCGACCAGACCCGTCAAGCTCAAGGCACCGAGGCGGCTGCCGTCCACGCTGAGCGTTGAGGAGGTCGCGGTGATCCTCGGCGCCTGCACGCGGCTGCGAGACAGGTTCCTGCTCGCGCTGCTGGCCGAGACCGGGATCAGGGTGGGTCAAGCGCTCGGGCTGCGCCACAGCGATCTGATCTCTCGTCGGTGCGAGCTGCGGATCGTGCCGCGTGACGACAACGCCAACGGCGCCCGCGCCAAGACCAAAACCGTTGCCGTGCTGCCCGTTTCAGCGCCGCTGGTGCGCCTGTACAGCGAGTACATGCACACCGAATACGGCGACCTGGACAGCGACTACGTCTTCGTCAACCTGTTCGCGGCACCGGTCGGGCGACCCCTGCGGTACGACGCGGTCGCGAAGCTCGTGGCCCGCCTGCGGGCCGGGACCGGGATCGAGTTCAGCCCCCACATGCTGCGCCATACCCGGGCGACGGAGCTGATCCGGGCCGGTGTCCCGATCGAGATCGTCTCGAACATGCTGACCCACCGCTCGGTCGTGACCACGAGCGAAACGTACGTCCATCTCGGTGTCGAGGACGTGCGGGCCGAGCTCGTCCGCGCGGGATTCTGGGTCGAGCGGCCAGCCACTCGCCCGGTCCTGCAGGCGGACCCGTCATGACCATCGCGCTGCACGCCAACCGGGCTGGCGCGCTGAGCCTGCTGGACAAGCTGGGAGCGGCTGTCCGACCGGAGTTCGCGGTCGACCTGATCCACATCGATCCCACCCACCCCGTCTTCGCGCGCGGGCAGTGCCGCGTCACCGACTGCGAACGCGGCGCCTGGACCAAGTTGCTGTGCAACAGCCACTACGGACGGTGGGTCCACGAGGGCCGCCACGACCTGGACCTGTTCGCGGCCACGACCGGCCCGGTGGTCGGCGGTCACAGCGACCGGATCGACGCGTTCGATCTTCGCGGGTTGCCGTTGCAGCTGCGGTTGGAGGTGGCCTACTCCATTCAGATCCGCCACGATCATCGAACGATCCGCCTCGTCCCGATGATGATCAACCGCCTCGTGAGGCTGGTCAGTACCGCCAGGGTCGACTCGCTGCTGGACCACGGGCTGGAGCGCTGGACCTTGCTGGCCCTCGAGCACGGCCTGACCGACACCGGTGGCCGGGCGATGGGCCAGCTGCGTTTCGCGTGGCGGCAGGTGCTCGACCTGGACGAGGGCATCGACGCCGAGGCCGAGTTCGCTCGAGACACCTGGCGGGCAGCCGCACTCGGGGCGCGACCGTCGCCGAAGAAGGTCCCACCCATTCGGTTCGACCACATCCCACAACCGTGGCTGCGTGAGGCGATCAAGCGAGCCTGCCGCTACCGGCTCGGCGCCGGTAAAGCGTTCGGATCGGTCAGCATCGACGAGCGTGCCCTGCGCTGGTTCGCCGGGTTCCTGCATCACCATCACCCGGACGTCGATGATGCCAGCGGGATCAGCCGGCAGGTCCTGGAGCACTACCTGTCCTGGCTCACCGCGGCGCCGCAGTTGTCGGGCAACACGACGAACACCTACCTGGTCATCCTGCGCAGCTTCCTGCAGGCCTGCCACCGCCACGACTGGATGCCCGGCCTCTCCGGTCACGCCGCGCTGTACCTGGACGAGCTGCCACCGCGGCCGCGTCCCCTGCCACGGTTCATCCCCGAGTTCGTGATGGCCCAGCTCGAGGACCCCAACAACCTCGCCCTGCTCCCCGACGAGACCACCCGACACCTGCTGATCCTCATCCAGGAGACCGGCCTACGCGCCAATGACGCCTGCCTGCTCGAGTACAACCCCGTCATCGTCGACAGCGCCGGCTGGCCCTGCCTGAAGTACGTCAACCACAAGATGTCCACCGAGCAGCTCGTCCCGCTGTCGCAGCGGGCCGCCGACGCCGTCCGCGCCCAACAACTGCACCTGAGCAGCCGCTGGCCAGCCGGATGCCCGAAGCTGTTTCCCTCGCCTCACGCCAATCCCGATGGGGCCCAACCATTCTCCTACGCCACCCTGCGCCAGCGCCTAGCCGACTGGCAGGAGAAGATCAGTCTCCACGACGAAGCCGGCCAGGCCGTGTCCGTCACCGCGCACCAGTACCGTCACACCCTCGGGACCCGGTTGATCAACGCCGGTGTGCCGCAGCACGTCGTTCAGAAGATGCTCGGCCACGCCTCACCCCAGATGACCGCCCGGTACGCCACGATCCACGACGCCACCGTCCGCGCGGCCTTCGACGACTACCAGCAGCGGCGCGTGGACATCCACGGTGACCGCCTCCCGTTCGACCCCCACGGTCCCAGCGCCGACGCCGAGTGGATCAAGCACAACCTCGCCCGGGTGCAGGCCAGCCTGCCGAACGGCTACTGCGGACGACCACCGCAGCAGGACTGCCCACACCCCAACGCCTGCCTGACCTGCCCGGACTTCCAAACCACCACGACGTTCCTGCCGATCCACCGGCGCCAACACGACGACACCCTCGAACTGATCGACCTGGCCGAGCACCGCGGCAACCACCGGCTGGCCGACAACCACCGCAAGGTCGCCGACAACCTCACGAGGATCATCTCCGCGCTGGAAACCCTCGAGACCCTCGGGATCCATGACGCCCCAGCCGGACAGGACACCCCCGATGCGCGCTGACAACACCACAGCCCTCACTGCCGCGAGCCGGCACCGAGCCGAATCGGCTCGGGAGCGGGCCCGCGCGGCCATCCATACCCTCGACCACGCTGGCACCCCCATCACCTACGCCGCCGTCGCTCACACCGCCGGCGTCTCGCGGACCCTGCTCTATCGCGATCCCCAGCTCCGCGAGCAAATCAACCGGCTTCGAGCTCCCGCCACCCGCAGCCCCCGTCAACCCGCAGCCCAACGGATGAGCCAAGCCTCCCGCGACGAACAGCTGACCACCCTCCGCCAGGAACTCCACACCCTGCGAGCAGAGAACCACGCGCTCCGCCTGCAACTCGCCACCCGCATCGGGCAGGACCGCACCGCCGGCCGCGACGCCCCCGTCAGCGACATGTAGCCGACGCAGACATGCAGGTCACCGGCCACATCCGACCAAGTGCTCCAGATAACGTTCAACTCCCTCTTCAAGGCCGAGTTGATCCGGAACAAGGGGCCCTGGGCCGGGATCGACGACCTCGAGATCGCGACCGCCGAGTACGCCGACTGGTTCAACCGCCGCCGCCTCCACGGAGAGATCGGCACCATCCCACCCACCGAGTACAAGATCAACTATTACGCTCAGAACACCGCGACGAGAACTGTTGAGGCGTCGGTTACGAGCCTCCGCTAGACCCGGTACGAGACAGATCTCGAGCAAGGGTGCTGGCGGGCTGGACGAGGGTTCTCCCACCCGTCATGACGAACCCCGTCCCGCGTGGTCACTGGCCGGTGAGAGCACGGGCCGGGAGTCGTCCGTTCGCAACGAATGGAGGAACCCTCGTGTCCATCGACACTACCGACCTCAGCAGCGACCCTGTCGCTGATCGGGTCGTGCGCGTGCAAGCCGGGATCGACGCCGCCGTGGTCGCCAACCACCAGGTCACGATCCGCGAGACCACCCGCACCCAGGCCACCGTCGCCGTCTTCGTACCCCCCAGCCACCCGGATGCGTACCCCCTTCCGTAGGTCAGACGGGGGTACGTATCCGGGGACGTCCGATCGAGACCGTCTCGCCGTCACCCAACGGCGGAAGGAACTCGACATGAGCGTGGCACAGTATTTGGGCTTGACGGACCCCGACATCGGCGACCTGGCCGTGGCAAGGCAGCGGTGGACCCATTGGCGTTCGAGGTACGAGGCGCTGCACGTGGTGGATGACTTGGCGGAGTTGCCCGCTTGGCTCAGTGATGCCGACTGCGCCTCAGCAGATCGTGTATTGCTCGCAATGGCGCAGCTCTCGGCTCCTGACGGCGGCGATGACGTGGTCGCGACCAGCGCGCTGGCCTGGCTGCTCGTGCCGGGGGCGAGCATGCTGGCGCATCGCCTGGGGGGGCTGAGCGCTCGCGTGGACGAGCTGGTGGCCGCCCAGCTGTGGATGGAAGCCAGGACGTTTCCGTGGCGGCGGGGGTGGAAGGTCGCCGCGAACGTCCTGATGAACACCCGCAAGGGCGTGTTGCGTGACCTCGGGATCGGTGTCCTGGCCGACCAGACCTGGGCCCACACTGTCCCCCTAGAACCCACCGCCGACCTTCTACTCGAGGCCGTCTTCTGTCTCACCCAGGACGACCCGGATGCGTGCACCCCGGAGCAGGAGCTGCAGGACCTCCTCACCGGTGCCATGGCCAAGCGCGTCGTGAACCCTTCCGACGTAGAGCTCCTCCTCGCCCTGGCCTCGGCCGCCGACCAGTGCGCACTCTCCCGCTCGACCCGCGGTCACGGGGGGCTCATGTCGCTCGAGGCGTCTGACGCCGTCGCCAGTGCGCGAGGCGTCTGTGGCCGGACGGTACGGCGTCATGCTGCCCGCTCGGTCCGTGATCTGCGTGTCCACTTGCGTGTCCCCGCCGAGTGTCTCGCCGGCTGATGGTGTCCACCGAGCCGCCGATCGCGGCATTAGTTCGGGAGGTGATGACCGTGACGAACCCGACTGGACTCCGGACCCTGCTCATCAGGGCCCTCATCAATGCCGGCGACGGCGCCACGCGCAACGTCCCCAACGGGCGCGCCGCACGGCGAGACCAGCGATGACGGCCACCCCGAGTCTCGGCACGACCCGGGAGAGTGTCGTGACCGTCCACGAGCTGAAGCGGGCGTGGCTCGCTCTGGAGCGGGGGCAGTTCCGGCAGCCCGGCGTCGGTGGATCCCGGACGGTGACGATCCACCCGGCTCAGCAGTCGAGAGCCCCAGGTGCGGACGTCGCATGGCAGGCCGTGGAGCCCGTGCTGCCCGTCGTCGGCTGCGCCGGCTCGGTCGGGGCGTCCACCCTGGCCCTGGCCCTCGCCACCGCGGCGAGCAGTCCGGACGCCGGGATCGCGCGGACTCGGGTCGTCGAGTGCTGCTCCGTGACCGCGTCCGGGCTGGCGGCGGCCACGACGGCCGAGCTCGGCCCGCACCCGGCCGGCTGGGTCCAAGGCACCCGCGGTGAGGTCCTCCTGGAGCGGGTCGTTGACGCGGTTCGAGCCCCAGACGAGGTCCCTCGTCCGAGTATCGACGCTCCGTACCCCGTGTCATTGACCGTCCTCGACGTCGGCTGGGAGTTGGGACTGCTTCTCGGAAGCGCCGGCTGGCTGAGCGACCAGGTGCGGCGGGCGCCCCATGTCGTGGCCGTGGCGCGCGCGACGGTCCCCGGGCTGCGTCGACTCGAGGGCGTCTTGGCGATGCTGGCCGGGACCTCGGTCACGGCCGCCGTCCTTGGGCCTCGCCCGCCCATCGGACATCTTCGAGGGGGTCGAGGGTTGCGTGGCATCGAGTCGAGCATGGGCGCGCGGACTCGCGAGCTCGACCGGGACGGCCGGGTTCAGCGCATCCTGCTCGATCCTCGCCTGGCGCATCGAGGCCTGGACTCGCAACCGCTGCCCGCCCCGCTCCTGAGTGCCGCGCAGCGGCTCCTGGCCGCCGCGACCGCGGCACCGTACCCATCCGCCCCATCCGCCCCATCCGCGCAGACGAAGGGACGCCCCGAATGACGCTCCTCACCCGCACCACGACCGCCTTGGCACAGGTTTGTCCGGTCGCTCCACCGGGCGCGCAGGTGTACGCCGACCAGCTCATGGGCTACGTCCTGTGGGGTGTGATCATCCTGTTCGTCCTGGGTGTCGTCGTCAGCATCGGTGCCATCGTCGCCGGCCGGATCTTCGGGATGCCGCACGCGTCGAAAGCCGGGATCGTCGGCGTCGCGGTCATCTTCCTCGCCGTGATCGCCTACCTGGTCCTGCCGGGGATCGTGCACACCATGACCGGCAGCGGGTGCATCTGATGCGCGCGACCCGATTGACCAGCACCGCCCCGGGTGCCGCTGGTGGGGTCTGGGGGAGGGCCAAGCTGAGGGCCATCCTCGCCGCCGGGATCGCGGGCGCGGTGGCACTCGTCACCGGCCTGGGGCTCGCCGTGTTCTACGGGCTGAGGACGGACGGTGGCTCCAGTAGCTCCGTCCACGACGTGGCCTCGTCTGCGTCGCCGGCCGCCTCATCCCCGGTCACCGGTGCGGCTGTCGCTGGGTCTGGTCGTTCCATGCGTGACGTGGTCGCCGCCCGGCCCATGATGTCGGTGACTGCGCAGGATGCCCGCCGCGGGGTCCCGGCTGCGGTGGCCGGTCCCGTCATCCACGTCCCGGCGGCCACCGTTCCCGGGGCAGCCGGGGTACCCACCGGGTTCCCCCACACCCCGCAGGGGGCGGTGGGCCAGCTCGCCGCGATCGAGACGACCGTCCTGCGGGGCATGTCCATCGGGCAGACGACCACGGTCTACCAGCGGTGGGCGTTGCCGGGAGGCGTCGGCGCGGCCAAGTGGGCAATGACGAGCAACGTCCAGAGCTTCCTCGGCAGCGCCGGCCAGGGGCAGACCAAGGACCTGGCCGTCGTCGTGACCACCGTCCCCGTCGCCGCCCAGGTCAAGGGCAGCGACGGACCCGACTGGGTCCTCGCCTGCGTCCTGCTCGACATCCGCGCCACCGTCACGACCGAGGCGCGGATGGCCTTCGGCTACTGCGAACGCATGCAGTGGACCCCCGACACGGGTGGTCCCGCCGACCCGGGCGCGCAAGCCGGGACCAGCACGCATGGCCGGTGGATGATCGCGCCGGGCACTCCCGCTGCACCCGCCCCCTCCACCTGGCCCGGGACCGAGCTGTCGTTCGCGGCAGGCTGGCGCACCTGGGTCACCGAGGCCCCGTCGCCGACCCCGCCCACCTCGGCCCCAGGCGACCCCGTACGAGTGCGGGGATCGGCGTGAACTTCCTCAACCCCTTCACCTATCTCGGCTCCGCCGCCGGCAAGATCGTCGCCGACGGGTGGACCGCCGCCATGCTCGGCCTGTGGAACGCCGGGCTGTGGCTCCTGAAGCTGGTCCTGACGCTCGTCGACTCCTTCACCACCCCTGACCTGCGCGCCGACGGGCCGGCCGCGGCTGTATACCAGGTGACGTTCTGGATCGCTGGGGCGCTGATGCTGCTGTTGACGATGGTCCAGCTCGGGGTCGCGGCCGTCCGCCGGGACGGGCGCTCGATCGCTCGGGTCCTGGCCGGGGTGGGGCAGTTCGTCATGGTGTGGGTCGGCTGGATCGCCCTGGCCGTCACTGTGGTCGCGGCTTGTGGGGGGCTGACTCGGGCGCTGATGTCGACGCTGCTGCACATCGACCGGTGGGCCCAGTTCGACCCGCTCGGGACCCCGATCGCCACCCAGGACCTGACAGACGGCACCGTCGCCACTGTCCTGGGGTTCCTGGGGATCTTCATGGTGCTGGCCGCGATCGGGCACCTGCTGGTAATGCTGACCCGGGCTGGGGCGCTGATGGTGCTGGCCGCGACCACCCCGATCTCGGCCGGGGGGCTGGTCAGCAACGCCGGGCAGAGCTGGTTCTGGAAGAGCCTGCGCTGGTTCATCGCCGCCGCGTTCACGCCGGTGCTGATGATCCTGGTCCTCGGCATTGGCGTGAAGATGACTTCCGGCGTCGCCACCGGCATGACCGACACGCTCCAGCAGGCGATCGGGACCGCCGTGCCGGGAGTCGTCCTGATCTGCATCGGCTGCTTCAGCCCCCTGGCACTGTTCAAGCTCCTCGCGTTCGTCGACCCCGGCACCAGCTCCGGCTCCTCCCTGCGTGCCGGCCTCGCCGCCCAAGGCGGCCTCAGCGGCCTTGTCACCGGGGACAAGGGCGGCGGCGAGACGCAGGGCGACGGGCAGGAGACGACGACCGCCGCGTCCGAGACCGACCAGTACGGACGCTCCCAAGGGGAGAGCGCCGGCGCGGACGCCACCAGCTCCCGCCTGACCCACGCCGCAGGGGGTCTGACGAGCACGGCCGGGGGAGCGTGGGGCCAGCTCGCCAGCGCCAGCATCGGGGCCCTCGCCACCGTCGGAGCCCGCGCAGCCGCGGTCGGCGCCGACCTGACCAACCAGATGGGCGTCGGCCACAACACCTACGTCCCCGACTTCACCTCCACCCGAGGATCCACGGCCGGCCCCCACGGCCAGCCCTCCGACGGTGGCAACGAGGACGACAACCCCGAGATCAACGGCTCCGGACCCCACGACCCTGCACCCGGCCAGGACCCCAGCTCGCCGAACCCCGGGGGTGCGCCCTCCCCTCCGGTGCCGCAACTCTTCAGCGCTGCTGCCGCGCCGAGCGGAGGAGCCGGCCCCAGCAACCGCTCGAGCGGGGGAGCCGGTGGCTCCAGCCCGGGCGGCGGTGGTGCCGGCGCCGGCGAAGCGACCGGTGCTGCGGGCGCCGTGCCGGTGGTCCCCGTCTAAACCCCCGCCGCACCCCATCCCGTTCTGAGCGAAGGAGAAGTGATCGTGGGCGTCATCTACAGCGACTACAGCCGGGCCCGGATCGGGTGGTTCTTCGGCCTGTCCGGGTGGCAGCTGGGCGTCGTCGCCCTGGGCACCCTGCCGGTGTTCTGGTGCATCCAAGCCGGGTCCTGGGCCGCAGCCGGACTCTTCCTGCTGCTCTGGGCCGTCGTCACCGCGGTCACCGTCACCCCCGTCCGGGGTCGGTCCGCGACCGGGTGGATCGCCGCGTCCCTGGCCTTCGCCCTCGGTGGCCTGACCGGGTGGACCCGGTTCCGGTCCGCCGCCTCGCACGGCCGCGCCGACACCCTCGACGCGGCCGACCTGCCCGGGGTGTTGGCCGCGGTCCAGATCCACGACGGCCCCCCGATGCTGCGCGGCGGGGCCTCGTTTTCCCGGATCGCGATCATCCAGAACCACGCCACCCGGACCTGGGCTGTGACCGCGGCCGTGGTCCACCCCGGCATCGGGCTGCGCGAGCCCGAGGACCGCGACCGGTACGGCCGCGGACTGGCCGAGCTGCTCGACCTTGCCTCCCAGACCGAGCTCGTCGACGAGATCATCCTGCTGGTGCGTACCGTCCCCGAGGACGGCGCTGAACGCGACCAGTGGCTCACCCGCCACCGCCGTCCCCTCGAGCACCCGCCGCGCGAGTCGCACGGGCCGCGAGGGCTGCAAGGGGAACGGGTAGCGCAGAACGCCTCTGCTGCAGGACTGGTCGGGGTGCGGGTGATCAACGACGAGCTCCAGCAGTGCCTGACCCGGGCCAGCGTCCGCACCGAGTCGTTCGTCACGGTCGTCATCCCCGAAGGCCGCCTCGCCAAGTCCGCGAGGGAGTCCGGCGGCGGGCTGGAGGGCCGGGCTCGCGTCATCTACGGGGTCCTGGCCGAGATCGAGGCCCAGCTGCGCGGTGGGCTCGGGATGACCGCCGTGACCTGGCTGACCAGCCCCGAGCTCGCCCTGGCTTGCCGGACCGGGTTCGCCCCCGGAGACCGCGCCGGCATCATCGACGCCCTCGCCGCCCTCGCCGCCCGCACCACCCAGCACGACCAGCCGGCCGGCGCAGCTAGTGGACACGTGGACGCGCCGGTCTACGCGGATGTCCCGTGGGCGCTGGCCGGGCCGTCCGGGGCCGACCCCGCGGTCCGGCACTACAGCCACGACGCGTGGAACAGTGTGAGCGCGACCGTGAAGCTGCCGGTCAAGGGCGCCGCGATGGGCGCGCTGCTGCCGGTCCTGACCCCCGCCGACCCGGGCGAGCGACGCAGCCTGATGGTCGCCTACCCGATCCTGTCCTCGACTGCGGCCGGCCGGCAGTCCGCGACCAGCGAGTGGGCCGCCGACATCGGCGAGGAGCTGCGGACCAAGGCCAAGATGAAGCAGACCGCAAAGGCCCGGGACGAGGCCGACAAGGTCCGCCGCCTCGACGGGAAGCTCGCCAGCGGCAACGCGATGACCCGCCCGTATGCCGTGTGCACCGTCACTGTCCCCAAGACCGCCCGCGCCTCCGAGTTCGGCCGCCGCCTCGACGCCTCCATCCGCCGGGCCGGGTTCGCCCCCCTGCGACTCGACCTCGCCCAGGACGTCGCGTTCGCCGCGTCCACCGTCCCGCTCGGGATCAGCCTCACCCGGACCAAGGACTGACCCCGTGAACCACACCTGGAACCCCATACGGGGACCTCGCGGTGGCCACCACCGCGGCCACCTCGGCACGGACGCCGGCCGCGGCGTCGCCCGTCTCCTTGCCGACTTCGGCCATGACCTGCCCTCGATGCCGGCCAGCGGCGCGGCCCCGAAGGAGACTCGCCTCTTCCGCTCCGACTCCGGCTCTTTCCTCGGGCAGGGTCCCCGTCGCGCAGGTCGGGGGTGGGCGCCGGCGTCAGCGCCGGTGTCGACCTGGCGGATGACGTCCGACCAGGCCCCGGTGTTGTGGCCGTTCATCGCGGCCCCGGGGCTGCCGCCGACCGGCGCGCAGATGGGGGTCGACCTGCTCTCCGGTGGCTGCTTCTACGCGGACCCGCTGGGCTGGGTGTTGTCCGACGACGTGCCGGTCACCAACCCCAACATCTTCTCCTTCGGCAAACCCGGCCGCGGCAAGTCCGCCACGACCAAGGCGTTCTGCCTGCGGATGACCGACTTCGGCTACCGCATCCTCGTCCTGGGCGACCCGAAGGACGAGTATGAAGGCCTGTGCCGGTTCTTCGGGGTCGAGCCCGTCGCCATCGGCCACGGCCTGCCGACGAGGATCAACCCCCTCGCGTTCGGGCCCCTGCTTCAGGGCTGGGACGACCTGAGCCCCGCGCAGGCGCAAGGTCGTGCTGCTGTCGTCTTCGGACGCTGGCTGACCCTGATCCGCGGGCTGGTCGGCAGCCAACGGATCGGGGAGCACCGGGTCCCGTTCGGCCCGACCGACGAGGTCGTCACCAAAGCCGCCCTGGCCCACCTGACCGGGTACGCCGCCGGGCACACCACGATGCGGGAGACCACGATCCCGCAGCTGTGGCACCTGCTCGACACCCCGACCCCCGAGCTGATCGCGCAGTGCCGGTACGCCAACGAACGGCACTTCCTCGACTCCACCCGGCTCCTGCGGGACGCCCTGTCCCAGCTCGTCGGCGGGGCGCTGGCCGGGCTGTTCGACGACCACACCACCATCGACGTCGACTGGGCTGCGCCCATCCAGTCCCTGAGCCTGTCCCGGCTCGAAGCCCTAGGTGACGACGCCGTCGGGATCGCCTTGACCTGTCTGAACTCCTGGGGTCGCGGGATGCGGGAGATGGCCCCACCTGGGGACCTACGGGTGGTGGTTCGGGACGAGTCGTGGAAGCAGTTGCGGCTTGGGCCCGAAGCGTTGAAGTCGTTCGACGCCGACCTGCGCCTGTCCCGACGCGACGGTGACATCCAGTTCGCCGTCGCGCACAAACCCTCCGACTTGCTCTCCGCCGGCGACGCCGGCTCCCAAGCTGTGGCCATCGCCAAGGACCTGCTGCACCTGGCCGACATCACCATCCTGCACGGGCAAGACGTCGGGGTCGCCCGCGAGCTCGAGAGCCTTCTCGGCCTGCGGCCTATGGCCCGCGACCTCGTCACCGGCTGGGCCATGCAGGGCAAGGGCCGCGCCCTGTGGTGCGTCGGCGAGCAGCACTACAAGGTCCAGACCATCCTGCACCCCATCGAGCGCGAGCTCACCTTCACCAACCAGGCCATCACCAGTGCCGCCTGACCACCCCGACGCCCCACGCCCCGGCCTCGACGTGGGCCCGGCGTCCCCGACGGGACCACGGCCGTGAAGAAGATCGCACTGATCGTCGCTCCTGTCCTGGTGCTCCTGTTCGGCATTCCCCTGGGCGTGGCCCTGATCGTGGTCGCCCTCACCGGCCCCGCCGCAGGCGAAGAGCTCCGCACCATCGCCTGTGCGGATGCGACCCCCGCCACCGGCCCAAACGCAACACCGACGCTTCCAATCGACCTGTCGACGCCCACTGCGACCCCGACGCCGAATGTCTCCTCGCCGGTGCTTGATCCGGTGAGCCGGGCAGTGGGGGAGGGTGGCATCGGGTTCCCGCTCCCTGCCCCTGGAGTGCCCCGGCAGAACTCCCTGCGCAACCCGCCACTGCCGATCCCGCCGGCGATCAAGAACGTCTACGAGGCCGCCGCTGCCCGGTACCTGATCCCGTGGACGTTGCTGGCCGGGATCGGGATGGAGGAGACCGGGCACGGCCGGACCACCGCCACCGGTCCCGCCGGCGCGCAGGGGCTGATGCAGTTCATGCCCGCGACGTGGGCCGTCATGGGCGTCGACGGCAACGGCGACGGCCGCGCCGACATCACCAACCCCGCCGACAGCGCCATGTCAGCCGCCAACTACCTCACCCAGGAAGGAGCGACCAGCAGCCCTAACGGGGTTCGCCGCGCGATCTTCGCGTACAACCACGCCGACTGGTACGTCAACGACGTCCTCTTCTACGCCGCCGCCTACGGCGGTGGCACCGTCCTCGGCGGCGGCACCGACTGCGGCCCCACCCCTACTGGACCGAGCGGGCCGGGCGCCGGCAACCCCCAGCTCCCGCCGCTGACCGATGCCAGGCTGCGGACGGTCCTGGAGTGGGCGCTGAGCCAGGTGGGAGACCGGTACGTGATGGGCGCAGCCGGCCCTAACGCGTGGGACTGCTCCTCCTTCACCCAGACCGCCTACGCACAGATCGGCATCACCACCCCCCGCACCGCCCAAGCACAACGGGACTGGCTCGCCACCGGCAACGGCTACCGCGTCGACCCCACCCAGGCCCGACCCGCCGACCTGATCTTCTACGACTCCTACCTCGGGCCCAACACCATCGGGCACGTCGCCATGGTCCTCGACCCCACCCAGCAGACCACCGTCGAAGCCATGAACAGCACCCGCGGCGTCACCTACGGCACCTACGCCGGCGCCGCGTCTAGGCACCACATCTTCGAGGTCTGGCGCGTCGGCAACCTAACGACCCCACCGACCCCCTAGACCAACTCCACCGTTGCGGACCCACCCACCGGAGCGGGCCGTCGAAGCGAGAACCCGGTGAGTGTCCACCGGCGACGGGTTCCGTGGCATACGAGAAGAGAAAGGAGACTCACCATGCAGGGAGAACGTCGCAGGAACCCGTACCCCCTCACCTGGGAGATCCCGCTGGCCGTCCTCGTCGCGGCCGTCCTGCTGGCCGTCCTCGGCGTCCACGCCGGACGGGCAGTGGCGAACCTGGTTGCTGGCGCTGGTCTCACCCTCCCCCCGCGAGCGGAGCTGTTCACCAGCGTGGTCGCTGTCTTGCGGGGGGATGCCGGGGCGGGGCTGACGGGCGCACACGTTCCGGCGGCCCGGCTGGCCGGAGCTGCGGCGGTCACGGCGTGGGTCACCGTCGTCGAGACGCTGCTGCTGGCGCTGCTCATGTGGGCGGGGAGGGTCGGACTCGACCGGTGGGGCCCTGGTCGGATCCAGGGCATGGCCACACGGGAAGAGGCCGAACGGCTCCTCGGCCGCTCCCGACTGCGCCGGACGAGCGCGGTCGTCCGGCCCGACCTGTACGGGCGACGTTGATGAACCGGCCCGCCGTGCCGTGGCCGTGGAGGGGATTCGTCCCCGAGCAGGTGGGGTGGCGTCTCGGCCGCGGGCAGCAGCCCCGCGGAGGGGAACTCTGGATCCCGTGGGACCGCACCGCCGGAGTCATCGGACCACAAGGCTCCGGCAAGACCCTCGACCTGCTCATCCCCGCACTCCTCGGCGCCCCCGGCGCGGCCCTGGTGACCCTGACGAAGGTCGACGACCTCCTGCTCAGCATCACCGCCCGCAGCCGACCGATGTCCACCCCCGGCGGCGACCACATCACCGGCCACCGAGGAGGAGCGGGAACGAAGGTGACTGGGGGGCAGGAGTGTCCGTGCGTGGTCCTCGACCCGTTCGGGCTCGCCGTCGGTCTGCCCGAGCTGGTGTGGGACCCGATCGAGGGGTGCGTGGACCCGGTCGTGGCCGAGCGGCGGGCCAAGGCCTTCACCGCCGGGACCGTCACGGGTGCGGTCGCTGGCGGCCATGGCGACGACGCCGCCCGGTTCTATGCCGCCGAGGCCGCGAAGGTCATCCAGGCCTACTTCCACGCCGCCGCCCTGACCGGGCGGTCCCTCGAGGACGTCCTGCGGTGGGTCGCGAGCCCCCGCAGCGCGACCGACCCGACCGAGATCCTGCGCGAGCACCCCCACGCCGCCCCGTTTTGGCACGGGCTGCTGCACGGCGCCCTCCACGGCGACGACCGGACCGCGGGCAACACCACCACTACTGTGCAGCAGGCGATGAACCTGTTCTTCCAGGAACCGATCCGCCGCCGCTGCGTCCCCGGCCCCGGCCGGCCCGCCACCGACATCGCCGACGTCATCCGCGCCGGCGGCACCATCTACCTCCTCGGCCGCGAAGACCCCTACGCCAGCGCCTCCCCCCTGATGACCGCCGTCGCCGAGCACGTCCTCGACACCGCCCTACAGCTGGCGCAGACATCCCCGTGGGGTCGGCTGTGCCCACCGATGCTGGCCTGCCTGGACGAGCTGCCGTCGACCGCGCCGCTACCGACCCTGCGCACCCGGATGGCGAACGAGCGCGCGCTCGGGATCTCGTTCATCTGGGCCGCGCAGACCCGACCCCAGCTCTCGGCGATCCTCGGCGACCAGGAGGCGCGGACCCTGCTGGGCCTGACGAACAACCTCATCCTCTTCGGCGGGTCCAAGGACGTCGCCTTCAACCAGGAGATCTCCGACCTCCTCGGGCCCGTCCGGATATCCCGCACCACCTGGCAGACCGGCCGCATGGGCGGGCGAAACACCACCGGCGATGACATCCCCATCCTCACCGGAGCCGAGGTCCGCCAGCTCAAGGAACGCCACGCCCTCGTGGTCTCCGAGAACGGGAAACCCCTCATCGCACAACTCACCCGCTGCCTCGACGGCCGCACCGGGAAAGCCCTCCTGGCCGACCAACAGGACGCCAAGAACCGCCTAGGCGCGCACCCAGAACATCACGTCGCCGCCCACGACCGGAAGACCGCAGCCCTCGAGATGTCACGGCGTCACGGCCTCGCTGCCGACCGGGTCGCTGCACCGGATGCTGATCATGATGCTGTCCACGACACCAGGTTCTGATGGCGATGACAGCAGCGCACGGTGACGCATCCACGGAGGGGAAGAGTCGGTCTGCCGTGCCCATGGTGCGGCCCTTCCCTCAGCCCGGGCCACTGCTCAAGCTGGCGTATTGGGAGCTCAAGGCGGCTGTCGCCGGCACCCAAGAGCACAAGTGCAAGCTCGGTGACCCCTCACTGCTTCCACGACCGTGGGACCCCGGCAGCGTCACCCATCCCCTCCTGCGGAAGCAGCTGTGGGAATGGCTCGATGAGGTCGTCATCTGGGTCAACACCGAATACGTCTGGGACGTCGACGCCATGGTGCCAGCCTGCTGGCCCCACCACCCGCACCTGGTCCGTGAGCTCGCGGTCCTGGCCGACCAACGACGACAGGCCGCCGACACCGTCGACAGTGACGCCCTCGAGGACTGGCACCGGTACTCACTACCCGCGTTCCAACAGCGGATGGCCTCGCGCCTCGGCGTCCACTGCGACGACGGGCACCAACCCTGGCCCGCCAGGGGACGACACGCCCGCCACACCGGACCGGCCGCGACACAGGACCGGCAGACGACCTTCGTCGGGGACACCGTGACGCTGACTTCGGAGGGGACGAACGAGGCTGGGGCCTTGGTCGGTCCCCGTCTTCGCGTCCTCGACGGTCACGAAGTCGACGCTGTCACCGGTGAGGTCTACGACTAGCCCAAGCCCGAACGGGCAAGCCGACACACGATCCGACATGACGGGGACCGCTCCTCCGGCGGGGCGAGCAAGGTCACTCGACACCCAGCAGTGTGCATGTAGGGCTATGCCCGGGGGAGGGGGGTGTAGCCGGCCGTGGCCTCGACGGTCTAACGGGTTGGAGCACCTAGGAGTCGGTGACAACGCCGAACAGGGTGGCGCGGGCCAGACGGGTGAGGAGGTCAGGGTTGACCGAGCGATACCGGCCGGCCATGGACTCCAGCGCGTCGAAGGTCTCGCGTGCTCCTCGCCGGGCCTGGGTCGAGTCGACGTCGGCGCTGTCCTGAGTGCGCCAGCCGTGGTCGGTGAGCATCGCCGCCACGCCGGTGTCGAGGGTGGCCCCGGACTGGCCGGTGGCGAGGCCGAGCAGGAGGAACCACCCGGCGTGGGCGTCGAAGCCCTTGCCGATCGGCAGTCGCTCGAGCACGGCGGCGACGAGGTCACGGGGCTGGTGGGCGGCCGTGCGGGCGCGGGCGGTCGGAGTCAGGGTGCCCTTGGCCTTGCGCAGCAGGCCGAGGTCCTGCGTAGGCTGACGCAGGTCAGCGACGGGCCATGTGAGGTCCTCGCGGTTGGCCTTGCCGATCCACCAGTTCGCCACCCCCGCGGCCTGCGCGATCCGCTCGACCATGAGCGGGGGCAGGTAGCCAGCCGCCGTCAGCTTCGTGCCCTCGCCGACGGCGTCGAGCACTGCCTGCCAGGGCTTTGCCGCCCGGCGCACGTCGTCCTCGTCGAGCGGCACCGGCAGGCGTGGGCCCAGGTCGGTCAGCCAGGTCGTGGCCTGCACCCACCCCTCGTCCCGCAGACCCTGCACGAGGTCGGCCAGCGGCTGGGGGAGCCCGTGCCACAGCAGATGCTCACCGCGCGCCCACACCACACCTGCATCTCAGCGCTTGCCTCAGCGGCGTCGAACACGTCGGGGTCGTACCCGGGGGGCAGCCACCCGCGGGCGTGCTCGGCGTCGTCGAACCCGCCGGGGACGCCGTCGTCGCGGGCCCCCGCGCGGAGCCAGTCGGCGACCTCCTCGTACCCGGGGACGCCGCCGACGTCCTCGGGTGGGCAGGCCCCCGCACCATCCAGACACACCGGGGCACGGTGGGTCTGCATCAGGGGGGCGACGGACTCCAGCGTGAGCAGGTGCTCCCACCCGTCACCGAAGTCGTAGAGGTACGTCAGCTGATCACCGGGGGCGCGCAGGACCTGGTCAAGGCGGACGTCGGCCTCGCGGGTGCCGTCGTCGCCCTCCTCTTCTTCGTCGAACGGCGTAACGAAGTAGGGCTCGTCGTAGCCGTGGCTGCTGCCGGGCCGGAAGCGGTGCAGGTGGGAGTCGGTCCATCCCATCGCCGCCTGGAGAAGCGGGTGCACCGCGTCAAGGGTTAGGTCACCTCGCAGGGCCAGACGCCGCCAGATCCTGGGCTGCACCCCCATGAGCTCGATGCTGAGAGTAAGCAGACTCGGCTTGTCCGGGGCAGGTGGGAGGTCGATCGCGTGGTTAAGGGTGTCGAGACCCCCGAGAGGCGATGGGCTGCCCGTCGGTGAGCCGTCGGACTGCTGGTTCAGGGCATCGAGGTGCTCGCTGGGCAGGGCGGCGACCCAGGCCTCGAGCTACGCAGGATCCGAGGGCACAGGTCGCAGTCGGGTCACGGGCCCAGTGAATCAGGCCAGGCGCGCCACCCACTAGTGGATGGAGTGGCGGCGGCCCAACCGACTGCCGGCCCCAGCCGCGGACTCCTCCGGCGACGGCGGGGCGAGTCACAAGCGGCTACTAGAGACTTCCCTGCAGGACCGGTGTCTGGCCAGACTCGGTCTAGGTGACCGGCGGGCGGCTCTCCACGCGGCTGCCCACTGGCGCAATTGGTGTGGCTCACCACCGGTCTGCAGCCCGCCGGTCACCGCTGACGAGGCGTGGCTCAAGAAGGGACTGCCCTGCTCGTAGTAGCACTGCCCACCTCGCCGTCCCCTCATCGGCACGAACAGGCGGGAGCATCACGTGGAGCGCAGCAGGCACAACGACGAGCACGTCATCATTGGGGTCGATCCCCACAAGTTGTCCGCGACGATCGAGGTCGTCGACGGCCGAGAGCAGTTGCTCGGTTCGGGCCGGTTCACGACCGACTCGGCGGGCTACGCCGCGATGCGCAGGTACGTCAAGGTGTGGCCTCATCGGGTGTGGGCGGTCGAGGGCGCGAACGGCGCCGGCCGGCCGCTGGCCCAGCGGCTGCTCGAGGACGGCGAGGACGTCGTCGACGTCCCGGCCAAGCTCGCCGCTCGGGTGCGCTTGTTCGACACCGGTCACAACCGCAAGACCGACGCTCTCGACGCGCACTCGATCGCGGTCGTCGCCGTCCGCACCCAGGGACTACGGGTCCTCAGGATCGACGGAGAGCTCGAGGCGCTGCGGATGCTCACCGACCGCCGCGAGGCGCTGACCCGGCGACGGGTCCAGACCGTCGACCGGCTCCAGGCCCTGTTAGCGGAACTCTGTCCTAGACAAGCGAAACGTGACCTCTCCACCGCCCAGGCCAAGGCCATCCTGGCGACCGTGCGACCCCGCGACATCGCCGTACGGACCCGCCGGCGGATCGCCGCGGAAGAACTGGCCGAGCTGATCGCGATCGAGGTCAAGATGAAGAAGGTCACCGCCGAGCTGAAGACGATCGTCCTCGCCCGCCAGTCCCGCCTGATGGACCTGCACGGTGTCGGGCCCGTGGTCGCAGCGCGGGTCCTGGCCGATGTCGGTGACGTGACCCGGTTCGCCGACCGCAACCGGTTCGCGTCCTGGACCGGGGACCGCACCCATCGACGCGTCGTCCGGGGAGCAGAACCGCCACCGGCTCTCCCGCGCCGGGAACCGGCGGATGAACCACATGATCCACATCGCCGCGGTCACCCAGCTGCGCCAGGACACCGACGGTCGGGCCTACTACCGGCGCAAGCGCGCCGAGGGCAAGAAACCCCTCGAGGCCCTGCGGTGCCTCATTGGGTGAGTATGGGGACGCGGGTCATGTTGACCTGTTCGTCGGGAACGGCGAGGGACGGCCTCGATGTCTCGCCACGCGATGGCCTGTTTGAGCTGGTCGCCCTCGTCGTTGCCGGGAGGCGTGATCGGCGCGAGAGAGCAGCCCCCCTGAGGGCCGAACAATGAGGAACCGACTGTCGACCCGGCCACCAACGGCGATGTCCGGCCAGGAGGTCAGCGATGTTTTGCGGATGGGATTGGGCTTCAACGATTCACGGGGTGTGTCTCCTCGACGACGACGGGGTGACGATCAAGACTTGGATGGTCAAGCACACCGACAGCGAACTCGCTGCCGTGTTTGCTGAGCTCGCCGAACTGGGCGACCCGGGGCTGATCCCGGTGGCGATCGAACGCGGTGAAGGTCTGGTCGTCGGACTGATCGCCCAGGCGGGCCACCCCGTCCTCATGGTCGAGCCCGCCGCCTTCAAGGCCTCGCGGCCGCGCTGGGGCGCAGCCGGCGCGAAGTCCGATGCCGCGGATGCGTTCATGCTCGCCGACTACGCCCGCACCGATGGCCACCGGTTGCGCCGGGTGGAACCTTTGGCCCAGGCCACGAGGGAGCTGACCGCTCTGGTCCGGGCGCGGACCGCCATGGTCGAGGCACGCACGGCGGCGTCCAACCAGCTGTGGGCCATCCTCGCCGAGCACTGGCCAGGGGCAGCGCAGGTCTTCCAGAAATTGACATCACAGATCGCGTTGGCGTTCCTGGCCGACTACCCCACACCCCGCTCAGCGGCCCGGCTCGGGGAGGGGCGCATGCACCAGTTCTGCCGCCGACACAGCTACCGAGGCGGCAAGTCCCCCGCGGAGTTGGTCAGCCGCCTCCGATCAGCGCCGACCAGCGCGGACCCGATCGCGGAGAAGGTGCTCGAGACGATCGTCCGCTCCTTCGTCGCTCAGCTTGGCTTGCTCAACGCCGAGATCACCGGTCTCGAACGTCAGCTGGCGGACACGTTGGCCACACATCCCAAGGCTGCATTGCTCAAGACGCTGCCACGGGTGGCCACCGTGAGCCTCGCCGCCCTAGTCGCCGAGATAGGACCGCTGCTGGAGCGATGCGACAACCCCGAACAGGTCGCCGCCATGTGCGGCGCCGCACCAGTGACCAAGGCATCAGGCAAGTCCCGCAACGTCGGGTTCCGCTACACCGCCAACAAGCCAGCACGCGTCGCCACCACCAGCTTCGCCGACAACTCTCGACACTCTTCAGCATGGGCCGGCGACTCCTACCGTCGGGCCCGGGCGCGTGGTGCTCGACACCCCCACGCGGTCCGGATCCTCGCCCGAGGATGGGTGCGCGTGATCTGGGCCTGCTGGACCACCGACACCCCCTACGACCCCTCCCGACACCGCAGCGAACAGCGACTCCGCGCCGCATGACTTGACCAAGAGAGCTCAAGCGCCGAATCTCGGACGCCATCTATCGCCAGCTCCTCGCCGACGCCGAACGCGACGCCGAACGCGAGGCTCACGCGGGTCCGGGAGGGCACTGCGGGGCGTCTCAAGAATCCAGCGCGGCCGACCTACCCCCGCACATCGACACTTCGGACCAGCCACTTCCCGGACCCGCAGCACCGACGCTACGCCCGACCCCCGCCCCACGGAAGACCCACCAGAGAGCCCTCGCCACGACCCCTTGACAACAGAAGGGAGCCGGTGTGGGACAGCCGCTCTCACGATGGAAGGGGACGGCCGCACTCGCGGCAGTAGACCCACCCCTCTGGTCCACCGTCCTCGACATGATGGGCACCTCGATCTCGAGCTCCTACGATGGGTACCTTAGGGTCGGTTCAGCGTAGACAATGTTCCTGTGCCTGACGACCGTCCGAAGCCGAAGGAGCGACGCGGCGATCAGGTTCTAGGAAAAATTAGGCCGCGATGGGCGTGGCCGAACTTCTGTGAGGGGTAAGGATGAAGTTTATTGGCACCATTTCTGTCGCGGGCCTGATTGGCGCGCTTCCGGCATGTTCGCAGGCAGCGGAGCGAGCTGAACCCGGGTATGCATCATCCTCTATTTCGTCACCGAGCTCCCCGCTTACCTCCACCCAACCACCCGTTGACTGCCAAACGGCGTCTCAGACGGAGTGGATGGCGAACTGTGCTAAGAATTCCACTACGCCTCAGTCATCAGGGCCAGCTGCGCGCTTAGGTCAACCGTTTGACTATTTCCAGGAGTACGCCAATGACCCGCAACCCCGAGCATGGAAAGTTACCTTAACCAAGGCGGAGTGTGGAAAGAAGTCGATAGCGAAAGCGGAAATCAACCCCGAATGGGACGGGGGCGACGATAAGCCCGAGTATATCGACGCAAAGCCCGCGAGCGGTAAGGACTTCTGTCTTTTATTCTGGTCTTGGCAGAACGTGGGGAAGATTCATGCTAACCCGGACAGGTCCGGGGACTTCATGCTCGGCGACGAGCGGAGTTCGCGGAGCCAAGAGGACGAATTGATGTCGTGGACCGTCATGGAGACCATGCTGGGGGTTAGATACGCCGATGAGGTTAACCCTCACGAGTCGACCAAGTCGGTGGATGTGTACCAGGTGCCGTCCGGGGTGACACCCGACGCAGTCTGGTTTCCGCAGGCCACCTTAGGAGGAGACTCCTATATCTTGGTCTCACTGTCCTAGCTAGGGGCGGGCTCGGACGGGCGAAGCGACTACTGCCGCGAGCGGAGGGCAGGCGCAGTTGGGCTGCCACAGGGCGCATTTCCGAGGCAGGGTGGCCCGGGCCCCTCGCGGCGGGGGACGCTGGCCGCTCTCTCGGCGGCGGGAGCGCGAACCGCTGGATGTCGGCGCGCCTGCTCAGGGGGATGCTCGAGCCAGGCCGTCACAAGACTGCCTCGTCAGCTGATACGTGAGTACCCTACAGGCGGCGAAGTGGGACGGCCGCTATCGCGGCGGTGTGGGACGGCCGCTATCGCGGCGGTGTGGGACAGCCGCTCTCGCGGCGGTGAGACGCATCTCCGAACACGCACATGGCGGGATGTGCGGGCGCGTGGGCACATGCCCAAGGCTGCCATTTCCCCTCGTAGCGACGACGGGCCGCGTAACCGATCAGCGGTCGAGAGGTTGGTATCCGTAGGCCGCGAGCCGCTCCCGTGCGGCGTTACGCTCGACGTGGGTGAAGAGCGATTCGAAGCGGTGCTCGAGGATGCGCGCCTCGACCGTGAGGTCGAGGCGACCACGCTCCCAAAGAGCGGTGAAACCCTGTGAGGGTTGTGTGGACGTGACCAAGCGACGGGCAGTCTGCAGGGGGCCAAGTTCAGACAACATCTGCAAGAAGTAGGTGGCGTTGTAGCCGGCTTCGCTCTTCGCTTTCAGGTAGATGTCCCGCATCGCTGCAGCGAATGCTTGTTCGATGTCGTCGTCAGGCTGGGGAGCATCCACCCGCTGAGTGTGGCGCGATTCCGCCCGCATGTCGACAGAAGGCTTGGTCGTTCACCCCCGACCTGAGCAGGCACCAGTCGGGGTCGGATGATCGACTGGGGACGCGAGTCGCACTGTGCCCACGTCCGCACCCTCGCTCCGAGCAAGTACCCGCGTCCTGTCTGTGTCGCTGGGTGAAGGTCAGGTCAGGTCAGCGCCGTCGTGGTGGCTGGGGTCCACGAGTAGCCCTGTGCGACCAAGTCACCCGCGTCGGGGTCCCAAGATAAAAGCCGAAAGTTCCCTGCGGTCGGGTCGATCTCGCCGCCTGGCAAGAAGGCGACATCGGACAGGACGCCCATGATGCATTCTCCAGGGTGTCGTCGGGCGTGGTCGACCTCGCCGGACGTGACCAAGACGCTTGAGCCAGCAGAGACGGTGCCCTTCGCCTCTAGGTAGCGGATCTCGCCGTTGCGGGTGGCCGTCGCGTCAAATGGGTTCCCAAAACGGGTGTCGCGTACAACCCACCCCTGCCCTTCGAAGTGCTCCATTAGGCGGGTCTGTGCCGCGTCCTCGATCACCTTCCTCTTGACCGAGTCCAGTTGCCAACCCTGCCCCCCACCAGGCGGTGGTGTCGCAGCGAGGGACACGCCGAGGTGTCCTGCCCACATCGCCTCCAACGCGGCCAGAATCGTAGGTTGCAGTGTGATTCCGCTCATCTGGGTGTCCCAGTGCTGCTCCGGGAATCGGGCGGCGAGGTCGGCGGTGGGCAGGGCATCCTCGTGGGCGAGGAGGTGCTCCCACTGGACGAGGATATAGGGAGCTGTCTCTCCAGGGCGGTCAGCGTCGAAGTGTTGGTCCTCGAAGACCCTGCTCGTTGCGTGCCCGCTGCCGATCAGGCCACGAGGGCCGCGGCCCTGGAGCAGCAGAAAGACGGGGTCGCCTGGCTCGATGCCGCCGACGCGGTTGCCTACGGACCAGTTCTCCTTGACGGAGCGGCCTTTGATGGTCGCATCGACCCACCGTTCCCACACGCCGGGCGCTGGGGCCCAACGCTCGGGGTTGTTGGTCAGCAGGAAGGCGTTGGTTGGCGTGGCACGGGGCGTGGCTCGAGTGCTCGTGGACAGGCGATCGAGGTCGTGAGTGTCGTAGTAGGTGACTGGATTCCGGTCGGGCCAATCAGCTTGGCCCACGAGTGCGTCCCGGATCGGATCTCCTGGGTGAAGAACATCTCCGAGCAACGCGACGTAGTCCTTGTCCTTTGTCTTGTCGTAGACAATCTCGTGGCCTGACAGTTCGGCCACCACCTGGATGCGGCCGCCATGCGACAGCGTTGCGTAGCGTTCGACCCGCACCCTCGCTTCAGAGAGCACCCATATGCCCCGGTTCTGCTCCCAGAGTTCGTTGTCGCTGAGTGTTTCGTCCCAACCAAACCAGGACCGTCCCCACCCTTCGGTCTGGGGATCGACGTGCTGGACGTCGCTGAGCTTGAAATTGATGGCCATGCTGCAGTCTCCACCCGCGACTACCCTCGGATCCAGTGGGTCTGGCGTTGCGATCGCCCGCCGGGGCAAGTGACGCCTGCATCCCGTTCAGCCCCTCCTGCGTGTCGGGATCACCACCAAGACCGCCATCTCGTGGCGGGTGTGGACGGCCCAACTCCCGGCGAAATACTCAGCGATCGTCGCGTAACCAACTTGGTTCGGAAACCGAGCGGTATGATCGGTCGGTGCCCGACACCTTCGCACGACTTGCATCAGACAACGACCTGGAGGATCGGGTAGGCCGGTCACTGGAAGGTTTGACCGAGAGGTACCTGTATTCGTCAGACATGGTGTTTCGATACGCCTTTGGACGGTGGTGGGGAGACACGGAACTCGGCACTACCGCGATATGGGTACTGCTGAACCCCGCAACCGGCGACACCGAGCAGCGTCACCGACCCACCCTGGAGCGGTGCATCTCCCGGTCGCGGGCCGCCGGGCACACCGGGTTGGTCATCGTCAATCTTTTCGCCCTGCGCAATACCGACCCACGTAACCTGCGAACCGCACGTGATCCCATCGGGCCCCCTAACAACGAGGTACTTCGTGTCTTCACGACAGCGGGTGCGCAGACAATCGCCGCGTGGGGCGGATCTGGCCGACTCAACGGACGCTCTGCACAAGTCGGTCCCCTGCTGGGCTCACCCATGTGCCTCGGCACAACTCGAGACGGGGAACCTCGTCACCCGCTTTATGTTGCCGCGGACACCCCACTGGTCCTGTGGGTGCCGCCGCGTCTAACGCAGGGTGCTCGGAAGGGCGGCTCCGGGCACACGCGGGCCGCGGCGCTTCTGCGGTGCCCACCCCCGGTCGCCCGCGGTACCGTCGGCGCCCTGTTCGACCGCGAACCGGTCCAGTTAAGCCTGCGCGGCGACGCCTACCTGTGGCGCGAACTGCGGGCCCAGTTCGCGACCACCCCCCTTCCCTCGGACTGGCACGAGCTGCGCCAGCTCCTCGAAGACGGCATAGGGAGGGTGGTCAGGGATCTCCTCGTGCCCCAGGAATCGCTCGGCCGGCACGACGCCGCCGCCGCCGCGGTCTATGTCCCCGCGTTCGACCCCGGTCATGGCATGTCCGCTGGGGCCGTTCAGCCCACATGGTGGTCACACACCGGAATACCGATCGTCATCGACCGATTCGAATCACAACACCGGCCGGAAGGTACGGCCGACGCCGAATGATGTCGCTGCCCTCTCGTTCCACAACCCCAGGCATGGTTGGCTCGCAGCCGAAGGGGACGGCCGCAAACGCGTCCGCTGAGAAGCCGTTCGACGTCCGTCGTCGAGGGCTAGTCTCCGTTCCATGAGTGACCGAGCGGCGATCTTGGACCAACTGACCGAAAATCACGTGATCGCCGCCGGCTGGGCAGAGGCCCTGCGAAGCGTCGACCCCGAGATCGATCGCAGGATCGACGCCTGCCTCACCCGGCTCGCCACGGCAGGACCCTACCTGCCGGCGAGAGCGAACCTCTGGCGGGCATTCGAGGTGCCACTCAAGGACGTTCGCGTACTGATCCTCGGCCAAGATCCTTACCCCAATCCGCAACACGCTGTCGGACTGAGCTTCTCCACCGGTCCTCAAGGCCCGATCCCAGCATCGCTTCACAACATCTACCGCAACCTTGAGCAGTGCGGCTACCCACCTCCCGCCGACGGAGACCTCTCTGCCTGGACCGAGCAGGGCGTGATGTTGTTAAACCGCGCGCTCACTGTGCCGCTCAACGTAACGGCTCGACCACGTCGGCATCTGCGCTGGTGGGCGCCGGTGATCATCCCCACGATGAAGGCCATCGCCGTGGAGGCAGCAGAGCGCCCGGTAGCCGCGTTGCTGTGGGGGGCAGCAGCACACCGCATGCGCCACTACCTCGAGCCCAGCGTCAAGGTCTTCGCTGCGAGCCACCCCTCGCCGCAATCAGTCAATCGCAGAGCTGGGGCAGAGGGACCGTTCCGCGACGCCCGCCCCTGTGCCGACGTGAACAAGTGGTTCGTTCAAGGCGGTGCCCCAGAGGTGGACTGGGCCCTCGCCGGACCGGAGGGCGCCGGCACATAGCAACCCTGGGCCAACGGCTACCCGCGTTCACGCGGCTGAGCGAACCGCTCGGAAGCAGACCGGGGGGCTGCACTCGCGGCTACTAGGACCCTGCTGAACAAGGCTCGTTCGTGGGTCGCGGTCGTCATTCAGGGGACGGCAGGGTGCCGACTGGGGCGCTCAGGGCACCCCGGAGGGCTTGTTCCTCGCGAGACCAGAATGATGTTCCGGTTGGTGTGAGGGAGTGCGGGGCCTGTGTGGGGCCTGCAGGGGTGGTGGACGGGGGGTTCTGCCTCGTTCGTGGGCTCAGGCCAGGACCCAGGCTCCGTCGGTGCGGGTCAGGCCGAGGTTGAGCAGCCGGCGTAGGTTCAGGGCGGCGCTGCGGGTATGGAGCCAGGCGTTGTTCTTCCGCACGCCGCGGTAGCGGACCCGGCGGTTCCTCCCGGCCACGAGCCACGAGATCGAGCGTTCCACCATCGGTCGGTGCTGGCGGTAGTCCGCTTGCCAGGCCGGGTCCTTCGCGCGCTGACGATGCTCGCGCAGCAGCGTGTGATGCCGGTGCAGCTGCAGGATCCGGCCCCGCTTCGCGGTGGTGCACCGGGCCCGCAGCGGACAGCCGACGCACCCGATTCCGAAGGTGACGGTCCGGCTCTTGCTGATGGGGCGGGTCAGGCCGTTGGGGCAGGTCGCGGTGCCGGCCTGCTCGTCGACGGTGAAGTCGTCCTGGGTGAACCCGCCTTCGACGGCGGGCTTGAGGGGGCCGGGTTTGACCAGCGGACGCCGCCGCGCCGCGGTGATCTTCTCCAGCGCGTCACCGGTGGCGTAGGCGCTGTCCCCCAGGACGTCGACGACCTGCCCGTCGGGGAGATCGGCCGCCGCGGGCAGGGTGTCGTCCGCGTCCATCAGCCGCATCCCGGTCGCCCCGTCCGGCGCGAGCGGGCCCGCGCCCTTGGTCAGCTCGCACGCGGTCGTGATCCCGGTCTCGGGCTCGACCGCGATGTGCGCCTTGAAGCCGTCCTGACGCCGGTGCACCGTCTTGTGGATGTGCCGGGCCTCGGGGTCGACGATGCTGATGACCCGATCGGGGGCGACCTTCCGCGCGATCCGCCACCGGCCGTCGGTCCCGTCCGACCCGGGCGCAGGTTCGACGTCCTGCCCCGCGATCAACGCCAGCAACGCGACCGCCTCCGCGCCGACCTCGTCGAGGTCCCACCCGGACACGACCTCCAGCAGCGCGAGGGCGTCACGCACCAACGCGTCGACCAGCACCGCCCGCGCCTCGCGGTCGTCCCAGGCGATCTGGGGCTTACCCGGGTCGTCGTAGTCATGCGCGCAGCACACCGTCGCGACGACCTCGCCCGCGCCGGGGACCTGCCGGACGACCTTACGGATCACCGCGACCAGCTGCGTCACGGTGTCCTGCGTCGCGACCGCATCATCCAACGCGGTCGAGTCCAGGGCCCGCCGGTTCTTCCCCGTCAACACCCCCGTCTCGGCGACCACCACCTTGACCGCGTCGAAGATCCGATGCGGCGCCGCGCTCCCCGCCAACCGCTTCCGCCAGTACGTCAACGTCGACGGGTCGAACCCGCCATGCCCGACCGGCAGGCCACACGCGACCTTCCACCGCAGATCCGTACGCAACGCCGCCATCGCCTCCCGGTCCGAGAGCCCATGCAACGACTGCAACACCATCACCGACGCCGCGACATCCGCCGGCACCGACGGGCGACCCAACCGGGTCGGGAACAGATCAGCGAACATCACCTCCGGGAACAACACCCGCCGCTGCTGCGCCAACAACCCGAACACACTGCCCTTGTCGATCAGATGCCCCGCGACCGACTCAGCATCCAACAGCTCACGCGCATCCAGCGGACGACCCTGCATCCACACATGATCCCAACCCCCGACCAGCGCGACCAGGACGACACGCCTTATTCAGCAGCGTCCTAGACACTGGCAGCAGGACCGGCGTCTGGCCAGACTCGGTCTAGGTGATCGGCGGGCAGCTCTCCTTGCGGCTGCCCACCAGCAGGATCGGTGTGGCTCACTACCGGTCTGCAGCCCGTCGGTCACCGTGACGAGGCGTGGCTCAAGAAGGGACTGCCCTGCTCGTAGTAGCTCGTAGTAGCACTGCCCACCTCGCCGTCCCCTCATCGGCACGAACAGGCGGGAGCATCACGTGGAGCGCAGCAGGCACAACGACGAGCACGTCATCATTGGGGTCGATCCCCACAAGTTGTCCGCGACGATCGAGGTTGTCGACGGCCGAGAGCAGTTGCTCGGCTCGGGCCGGTTCACGACCAACTCGGCGGGCTACGCCGGCATGCGCAGGTACGTCAAGGCGTGGCCTCATCGAGTGTGGGCGGTCGAGGGCGCGAACGGCGCCGGTCGCCCGCTGGCTCAGCGGCTGCTCGAGGACGGGGAGATCGTCGTCGACGTCCCGGCCAAGCTCGCCGCCCGGGTGCGCCTGTTCGACACCGGCCACAACCGCAAGACCGACGCCCTCGACGCGCACTCGATCGCGGTCGTCGCCGTCCGCACCGAGGGACTGCGGGTCTTGAAGGTCGACGGGGAGCTCGAGGCGCTGCGGATGCTCGCCGACCGGCGTGAGGCCCTGACCCGCGCCGGGTGGAGACCGTCAACCGGCTGCAGGCGCTGTTGGCTGAACTCCTTCCCGGACATTCGAAACGGGACCTCTCCACCGCCCAGGCCAAGGCCATGCTCTCGAGCGTGCGCCCCCGCGACATCGCCGGCCGGACCCGTCGGCGGATCGCTGTGGAAGAGCTGGCCGAGCTCGTCGCGATCGAGGTCAAGATGAAGAAGGCCACCGCCGAGCTGAAGGCGATCGTCGTGGCCCGCCGGTCCCGCTTGATGGAGATCTATGGCGTCGGGCCGGTGGTCGCTGCGCGGGTCCTGGCCGATGTCGGTGATGTGACCCGGTTCGCCGATCGCAACCGGTTCGCGTCGTGGACGGGGACGGCGCCGCTGGACGCGTCGTCCGGGGAGCAGAACCGGCACCGGCTTTCCCCCGCGGGGAACCGGCGGATGAACCACATGATCCACATCGCCGCGGTCACCCAACTGTGCCAGGACACCGACGGCCGCGCCTACTACCGGCGCAAGCGCGCCGAGGGTAAGAAGCCGCTCGAGGCGCTGAGGTGCCTCAAGCGCCGGGTCTCCGACGCCATCTATCGCCAGCTCCTCGCCGACGCCGAACGCGACGCCGAGCACTTGGCGGGCACGGGTCCGGGAGGGCACTGCGGGGCGTCTCAAGAATCCAGCGCGGCCGACCTACCCCCGCACATCGACACTTCGGATCAGCCACTTCCCGGACCCGCGACACCGACGCTACGCCCGACCCCAGCCCCACCATCGCACCCTCGCCACGACCTCTTGACAACAGAAGGGAGCCGGTGTGGGACGGCGGTAGGACACGGCAGCTCTGGCGACGAAGGGGGCGCCGGCCGCCAGGTCGCGTTCCCTGGCACCGACCTCGGGAAAAGCTCAAGGCCAGACAAAGGGCTGGACAACCTACCCGTCGCGGAGTACACCAGAGTGTGAGGGGGCGGCGGGCGAGGTGACTCGCCCACCGTCCGGGGACGTTCTTCTTGAGCGGCGCCCTGTCTCAGACCCGAACGCCTTGGCGGACGTTGAACTCTTGCGTCGGTCGAGGAAGTGCGACGGGGGACCGCCACAACTCACCAAAGTCTGCGACCCCTTCCACAGAGCGGCACGACATGTCCTCACGACCAACCGGTATGAATGCGCTTTTCGGTGCGGTGATGGCCTGGGGTAGGAGCAACGCCGTCTTAGGCTGGTGCAGGGGTACGCACCGTGTAGGACGCCATTCGGGTCAGGCTCGCCGTCCGAATTCGCGTCGGTCTTTACGCTTGCGGGTGGGTTGGGACCTGGTTCCGACCGTGCAGAGGTTGGCTCTCGTGGCCCTCGTGGTTGCCCTGGGGTGTCTCATGGTGTCGGCGCCGCCGGCGAGTGCCACCTTCCCGGGTCGCAACGGCCTGATCGTGTTCGACACCCAAGACCGGCCGGGTATCGACGGCGGTAGCTCCCAGATCTACACGGTGAAACCCGACGGCTCCAACCTCCGGCAGTTGACGCACCTCGGGGCCGGCCACAATGCCTTCGACCCGCACTGGTCTCCGGACGGTCATTGGGTCGCCTACGTCAGTGACATCGCCGGCGGGCCCGCCGTATGGGTTATGCGTGCGGACGGCACGGGGAACCACCAGCTGGTGTCAGACCCGGGGTACGACCATTTCTCGCCGTCCTGGTCGCCCGACGGTCAGCGCCTGGTGTTCTCACGCTGCTCACAGTTCCTGCGAACGTGCGCCCTCGCCGTGGTCCGCAGCGACGGTGCCGGCCTGCGTGTCCTGGTCGGTGGCAACTGGAACTTCGGGCAGCCGGTGTGGTCGCCCGACGGGCGGTGGCTCGCCTACACCAGCGACAAGGGGGGCTTCGACTCCCGGTTGTGGGTCGCCCGCGCGGACGGCGATGCCCCGCACACGATCGCCCCCGCTCGTCTGGTCCCCGACCGGCCGGCTTGGTCACCGGACAGCACCCAGATCACGTTCACCGGTGACCCGGTCAACGGCCAGCTGTTCTCGATCCACCGCGACGGTACCGGGCAACGGGCCCTGACGTCCGGGGCAACTATCTTCGGCACCTGGTCACCGGACTTTAGACGGATGGTGCTGATCAGCTTCCGCACCGGCGCGGCAACACTCGTCGTGGCCACCGCCGACGCCCGAGCGCAGAGCACGATCGTGACCCCGCCCGGTGTGGCCCGGTCCGACTGGGCCGTAGCCCGATGACCCGCCCACCGACCTTCCGGAGGTATCGCATGTCCCGTCTTCGGCTTGCCGCATTTGGCGTGCTCACCACACTGCTGCTCGTGGCCGCCACCATCGGCCCCGTCGCGCCCTTGACTGCAGCGGCGACCACTCCAGGCCGCAACGGCCGGATCATCTTTCAGGACCGTGCCAGCGGGCAGCTCTTCACGGTTAACCCTGACGGTTCGCAACTTCGCCAGGTCACCCACGTGGGCTTCAACACCACCCCGGACTGGTCGCCCGACGGGCGCCGCATCACCTATGCGAGCGACAGGAGCGGCATCGTCCAGATCTGGATCGCCGCCGCCGATGGGTCATCCGCACGCCAGCTCACCCCGGACACCAACCCGAACGACAAGCGCCACCCACAGTTCACTCCCGACGGGCGCACCATCGTTTATCAAGACTGTCTCGGCGACGGCTGTGACGGCGGCATCTCCGCCGTGCGAACAGACGGCACCCAGCTGCCTGCCATAACTCCAAACAGTGGCGAATCTTACAACTGGCCCATGCCGTCTCCCGACGGACGACGGCTCGCCTTCATGCGCTGGCACGTCGCTGGCGTGAAGATGCGAATATTCGTGATGCCTGTCGGCGGCGGTTTCGAACGGCCGATTACTCCCGCCTGGATAGGAGCGTGGGCACCGGACTGGGCACCCAACGGGCGACAGATCGTCTTCTCCAGTCACACCTACCAAGACCGCCCCAACGGGGCCATCTTCACCGTGCGACCTGACGGCACCGGCCTTCAACGGCTCACCTCCCCACCCTGGCCGCTGGAGGACTGGCATGCCTCGTATGCCCCCGACAGTACCAAGCTGGTGTTCTCCTCCGACCGTCGATACCCAGACAGGTGCTGCGCCGACCTCTACCTGATGAACGCCGACGGCTCGTCAATGCACCGGATCCCGCTCACATCAACCCAAGCCGTGCTCGCCCGCTGGGGGACCGCGCCCCTTTTATGACCAGCGGTGCACGTGCGGGAGGTCGGCTCGACGGTGAGCATCAAGACACGGCGTTAGGGAGGACGACATGCATAGGTTCGGTGCTCGCGTCGCGGGGCGTCGCGTCCCAGGATAGTCGTCGGCTCCAGAGGTGGGTGGCAGCCGCCGCTGTTGTGCCGCGGAAAAGGGACTGGGAAGGGCGACCCCCGTTTTTGCCGAAGCCAATCTGCGTCCTGGACCGGGCTCAGCTAGAACCGCTAGATGTCGTCGCACGGGTGCTGACTCAAGAGCCATGACTAAACTGCGAGGTCGCGCTTCTCGACGATGACGGCCGTTCCGTTCGCAGTAACACCAAAAACGTAAGGTAGGTACATGGTGCCACCGCCGGATGTAGCGGTCATTGGATCAAGGGTTAGGTAGTCAAAGTCGACGCCGATCACAGCATTACATCCAAGTTCGTAAGCAGCTTCTTTCAGCTCGGCCAATGCCCCTTTCCTGATAACTCCAAGAGACGACATGAGGCTGGCTCCTGTGTCGGTTGCGCGCGCAAATATTCCCGAAGTTCCCCGATCGACCTGCACGGCGTCGTCACCAGAGATGTATCCCAGGTATTGCGTAATGAGGTAACCCTGAAAGTCAAAGCCGGAAGTAACCAACATTTCCGCCAACGCTCTCTGTTTGTTCTGATCAGCAAACTTGCGGACGGCGTCCTCGTGAGCTTTTCGTTCATGCTCCTGCGCTTCGTGGCGCTGGAAGGAATTGACGATCTCATTGATGTCTTGGCTATCATCTACGTCCATCCCTCCCATGAGGCTCAACTTATATGAATAGGCGGAGCGCTTTAGCCAACTCTCGAAGGCAGAGCTCTCAATGCCGTAATTCTTGGCGATATCTTTTGATTTGATGGCAAACTCCTTAACAGGGGGAGGTAGAAGGGGCCTTGCTCTCCACGGCTGAACCTCGTTCTAGCTTCTCGGGGTCTGTGCCGCAGTTGCCGATCAACCACCCCACCCCGCGGTGAGACAGAGGGCGATCCCTGTCAGCTTACCCATCTAGAAGTCGAAAGTCACTTTCCCGTACGCCTAAGCGGGCTCGTTCGGGCCTCATTTTCGGCTAGCTGGACGCGAGCGACCATAGCGGGGTTCTGACTTCGATGTTGTTGTAGTGCACGTAATACACGAAGACGTGCTTCCCGGTCCTGGCCCATGTCAGGGAGTCTTGAAACGGCAATGACCTGCCGGCGACATGTGGCACCAGAGCTAGAACTACGGACCAGGGATGTGTCGTACATCCAGGCTTGTCGGGCTCGTGGAGATCGACACAGACCGGCACTCTGGAGGTATGTCTATCTGGGCGGTGTGCAGCATCTCGTGGCAACTGGGCTGGCCTGTCCGGTCACCTTGGGCGGCTGTAGGTCTCGCGTCCCGGAGGGCCGGGACCCTCGAGCGGGCAAAGCAGTTGGACCCTCGCGATCTTGATGGTTCGTCTGGCAGGATCCAGTGGTGCCATACCCCGGTCAGCCGGTGCCAGACCCGCTACCGCAGTTCGTGGGGACTGCCACCGTGAAGCAGACACGGCAGCAGCGCGAGTCGCTGCTGACGTTCGTCGAGCGGGGCTACCTCGAGGGTAGGTCGCTTCGGTTTCTGGCGGCTCAGACTGATCGCAGCCAGACCGCCATTCGTCGTGCTCTACGAGAGCGAGGGGTGGCGCTTCGGCGCAGGGGCGCTCCACTGGTTGAGGAGATCCCCAATCACCAGAACCCTTGAGGACCCTCGCAGTCGGAACTGAAAACCTGCGGGATGCCGGTCGGGTGACGCGTCGGTCGCCGTGTAGAGCGGTATCAGGGACCACCTGGCGCTGACGGCAGTGGGGAACATGATCAACGCTCTGGTCCGACGCGGACGTTTGCCAGCCGTGGGTCAGCTCGTCTTTCCCGTTCTGCGACGGAGCTCTTGGATGTCGGGCGTGGTCGAGGGGAAGCGGAAGCTGTGGGGGAGGTGGGTGGTCCGAGGTCGAGGGGGAGCTCGGCGATCAGGCGGTAGCGCAGGTCCTGGGCGGGAAGGTGTCCTAGCGGGCTGGCGGCCACGAGTCGGTGGCAGATGACGGTGACGTCGTACCCGTCGCGGTCGGCGAGGGTCATGATGGCGGCCAGTGCGGGCCAGTCGCTTTGGGATGGCAGCCGGGGGTCGAGGTGGTGGGCGAGTCCGGCCCATCGGGTGGTCGGGTTGGGGTGGGTTGCCGCGGTGTGGGTGGCCATCCGGTCGCGGATGTGTGGCGTCGCGGCGAGCTGCGCGTTAGCTGCGGACCGCGGGTCGCTGTTCCAGGCGTCGACGGCTGTCGCGAGCTGCCGGGTGGCCTGGTCGGGGGGGATCTGGTACCGGCTGGCGATGGTGGCCGCTGCGCTGCGCCAGGTGGCTGCTGGTCTGGCTGCGGCGACCTGTGTTGCGTGGGTGAGGGCGTCATGGCCGGTGAGGTGGTCGAGTCGTTCCTGGAGGAGCCGCTCGCCCAGGGGTTGCGCGGTGGCCAGGGCCTGGATGAGTGCGTCGGGTCCGTGGCGGGCCAGGAGGTCGGCTGGGTCGGTGCCGTCGGGGAGGGTGGGGGTGAGGGGGTCGAGGCCGTGGGGGGTCAGGAGCCAGAAGTCGCGTTCGGCGGCGAGGTGGCCAGCGTGGTCGGCGTCGGTGGCCACGATCGGGGCGCGTCCGAGGGTGTGGCCGAGGTGGGCGAGCTGCTGGGCTTGTTCTTCGGTCAGTGCGGTGCCCAAGGGGGCGAGTCCGAGGTAGGGGTGGGCGGTACCGGTGCTGGCGAGGGTGACGGCCCAGGCGTCGAGCGGTCCTTCGACAAGCACGGGGGTAGCGCCGTTCCCCGGGTGCCCCTGCTGCCCCTGCTGTCCCGGCTGCTGACTCGAAGGGGGCGGGTTGAGGAGGTCGGGGTGGAGTCCGAAGAGCTGGGCGCCCTTGTGGAACAGGGCGGTGTCGGCGGTGTTGAGGTATTTCGGTCCGGCCCGGTGACCGCCCGCGTGCTGGCTGTGGGCGTCACCGGTGCTGTCGGTGTTGGTGGTGGTGGTGGGGGTGTCTTCGGTGAGGTCGGGGTGGCGTCGGGCGACGAAGCCGAGGATGTGGGTGGGGTTGTGGGGGTGGGTGATGGGCATGGTGACGCGGTCGCGGAAGCGGTCGATGAGGCGGCCGGTGCGAGCGAGGGTGGCGACGCCGGTCTCGGTCATCTCGAGGTCGCTGACGCCGAGGCGCCGTAGGTGGGTGACCAGGGTGGTCCAACCGGGTGGGGCGTAGCCGGGCTGCAGGTAGTGGTGGAGATGGGGGTGCTGGGCGGGGTCTTGGCCCAGGCGGGCGGTGAGGTACCGCTGGGCCCAGCTGCCGGGGTATTGCTGCTGGAAGAAGGCGTGGGTGAGCCGGTTGATCTCGAGCATCCGTTCCGCGGGCACGGGGGCGAAGTCGAGGTCCGCGGCGTGGGTGACCTGCCGCTCGATGAGCGTGTCGCTGGGCTGGAGGGGTCCCATCGTGGCGCGGGTGAGGGCGGCGAGCTGCAGGCGCAGCTCGGGGTCGTCCGGGGTGGGAGGGACCGCATCTGGTGAACCCGCGCCGCGCCGCTGGGCCGAAACCGGGGCAGTGGATTTCCAAGTGCCTGAGTAATCCAGTGAGCCGGGTTCGTTGCGCGGATCCGGTGGTCGTTCCTCGTCGAGGTCCTCGGCAGATGGGGGAGGGGTGGTCATCGTCGACAGGCGCCACACCATGGCTTGGCACGGGTCGACGTCCTCCTCGACCAGGACGGCGACCTCGCCCAGCGCGGCGTCTACCTTGGGGGCTGTGGCCAGGACCTCTGGCAGCGTCCAGCCGCGTTGGAGGGCGTGGTCGGTCGCGGTGATCAGGGCGGGCCACCAGCTGCTGGCCTGGATGAGGTCCGCGCGCTCCGACCCGACGCGGTCGATCAGGGCAGTGAGCCACTGTGCCCCGTGGGGGGTGTCGGGGCGCAGGGTCTGGGGGTGGGTGAGGTGGTGTCGGACGTCGGTGGCGACGGCGGGGGTGAGGTGGCGGCTGAGGCGCCACCACAAGGCGGCGGCGGCGTGGTCGTCCGGGAGGGGACCCTCGGCGAGGGCGGTGGTCAGGAGGCGGTGGGCGGGCAGTCCCGCGCGGGAGACCGCAGCCAGGCGTTCAGCGAGGAGGGGGACGAAGGCATCCGCGGCGTGGTGGTCCCGACCCCCACCGGGGGTGGCCGCTGCGGTCGGGGCGAGGACGTGGCCAAGGAGCTCACCCCATTCCTGCAGGGCCGGGGCGCGGTCGCCGGTGACGGCCCGGTCGAGGTGATGCTGCCACCGGACGGCAGTCTTCTGCAGCTGCGGCGGCCCGGTGGGTCGCCCGTCCTCCGGGTCCACCTGCATCGCGGCCCGCCAGACAGCGACATCGCCAAGGACCGCGGGCGCGGGCCGGCTAGATCCCTGCCGAGCCCAGACAGGAAGGGCGACTGACGTCGCACTCAACGCTGTTCCTCCCGTGGAGGGTGGTTGCTCGGTGGCGGCCGAGCGGACCTGGGTGGCCAGGTCCGCGACCCGGGCGTGCCTGCCCTGCAGGTAGTCGCCCCAGACGGGATGGTCGGCCAGGGCTGCGGGGATAGCAGGAAGCCAGGGCAGGGGTCCGGTCCCGGCGTTCCGCATCGCGTCGTCGTCGAGGCGCCAGTCGAGGACAGCTGCGCGGTCCTCGGCCGTGTCGAGCTCGCGCCCGTGCACGGCGGTGGCCAGGACGGTGCTGGGGTCGGCTCCATGGGCGGCGATCAGGACGAGGTGGGCGTGCAGGGTGGGCCAGGCGGGTTCGTCGGTCAGCCCGGGCAACAGGGTGTCGGCGGTGCGGGTGAGGTGGGTGTCGGCGGCGGGACCAAGGAGTTGTTCGGCGGCGACATGCAGGGCGTCGGTGTAGCGGGCGGTGGCGTGCCCGAGCGCGGTGGCGGCGTCGGCCAGGTGCCGTGCGGTGGTGGTGGCGGACTGGGGGGAGTCATCGCGGGCGAGGATGCGGTGCAGCAGGTCGGTGGCGGTCGCGGGGGACAGGGTGTCGGGGTGGATCGCCGTGTGGGGGTCGCCGTCGCCGACGACCTGCAGGTAGACGTGATTCGTCAAGCGGCCGCGGGTGAGCATCGTGTACAGCTGCTGGCGTGACTCGGTCCCGGTCGCGAGGCCGTGGACGGTGTCGACCGAGACCCCCTGCGCGCCATGGACCGTGGTCGCGTACCCGAGCTCGACAAAGGCGAGGACGTACTCGGCCGGCAGGTGGATGATGCGGCCGTGTCGGGCGTGCTGCACCAATAGGCCGACCCCTCTGGCATGCGAGTCCGTGCCTGGGTCGCTGTCGCCTCGTCCGGGGTCATGGTCGGCGTCTTGCGCGCCCTCATGGATCTCGAGGACGGTCCACCGGTCGCCGTTCTTGACCCAGTCGGAGCCGCTGACCCGCAGTCGTCGGTCGTTGGTGCGGGTGATGATCAGGTCACCCGCTGAGGCGTGATTCCCGTCGGCGAGGAGCACACTCCGCCCGCATGCTGCGAAAGGTGCTGGTGCTTCTTGGTGATTGGGTTCCTGGGGTCCTGGGGGGTGTTCGGTCTGTAGGCGGTGGGTGCGGGCGCGGTGGTTGAGCTGGGCGACGAGGTCGCGGGTGGGGGCCAGCATGATCGCGTCGAGGGCCTGGTCGCGGTCGGTCTGCCAGGCGGTGAACACGTCGTGGGTGAGGGTGGCGAGGTCGCCGACGTGGACCCGGCCGTGGTCGAGGTAGAACCCGAGCGCCTCCGGCAGCCCGTCGCGCAGAGCCAGGGTCGCGGCGCCTTCGGCGGGGTCGGCGAACCGCAGAAGCTCACTCAGGCGCAGCGCCCCGTACGTGGTGTCGAGGTCGCGCAGGACCCCGCCGGCGCCGATCGCGGCGAGCTGCTGGTCATCACCGATGAGCCGGACGCTGGCCCCACGCGCGAGGGCGAACTCGATGGCGGTGTCCAGGGAGATTGTGTCGGCCATCCCGGCCTCGTCGATCACGACGAGGGTGTGGGGTCCGATGTCGTGGGCCCAGGGGGGGAGGTCGCCCAGGTGGGGGTGCTCGATGGTCCACGTGAGCTTGGCGAGGGTGTCCGTGCGTAGCGACGAGCCCGCCGAGCCCGCTGAGCCAAGGTGGTCGTGACTGTGGTCGTAGTCGTAGTCGTGGTCGTGGTCGGTGGGGTGGATTTGCTCGCGGAGGGCGGCTGCGGCGGCGGCCGAGGGGGCGAGGCCGACGAGGGTGCCGCCGCCGTTCTCCCAGGCGGAGGCGAGGGCGCGCATGGCGGTGGTCTTGCCCGTTCCGGCGGGCGCGATCGCGAGCTGGAGCCGGTGTCCGGAGGTCGCCATGGACCGGACCAGAGCGGCCTGTCCGGCGTTGAGGGGGACCCCGTTCGCGGTCATCTCCAGCAGGGCGAGGTCGACCGCCTCGTCCGGGACGGCGTGCCCGTCGAGGCGGGTACCGGCGGCGACGATCCGCTGTTCCGCGGCCAGCACCCGCGCGGAGGTGTAGAGGTCGGCGCCGTGGACGGTGTAGACGCTGGACCCGTCCTGGCGGCGCAGCAGTGGGGGTTCGGTGATGCCGTCACCGTCCGGAGACAGCCGTACGGACCGGTGCTCGAGGACCTCAGCGACGAGCTGGTCGACGACGTGTTCAGGGGCCCCGGGACCGCCCGCTGTCGGGGTCGGCAGGTGCGTCTGTGGGTGTGATCGGAGCTGCCGGAGGGCTTCGGCGCGGACGTGCCAGACCTGCCAGGTGCTGCGTCGTGCCTCGAGCGTGGCCAGGATCGTCGCGGCCGTCTCCTGCATCCAGGTGGCGTGCGTACTGGTGACCAGTGACCCAGGGCCTTGCCCCTGTGCGGCGCTATTCGTGACCATTGTGTGGAGGGCGGTGCGGACCATGGCGGTGACGGCGTGGTCTGCGCCGAGGACGTCGGCGGCTTGGGTGCGCCAGGCGTGGCGTTGCTCGGCCAGGGTTCGGGGGGCCTTCTTGGCGTCGCGGGTCTCGAGGGTTGCTTGCTGGGCCAGCTGGATCGACTCGACCGGTGTGGGGGGCCGACCGTGGGTCGCCTGGAACGCCTTGGTCAGCTGGCTGCGGCGGGTCTCGATACTCGCCCGGCGTTGCGACCAGCGCTCGTTCAGGCGCGGGTCAACCCCGACGATCTCCCGGACAGCACGCTTCCCCGTCAACGAGTCACCGGCTGTGCCAGCGGTGACGGGGGCCGATCCCGGTCCCGATACTCGCTCCTCGAAACGCAGCCCGAGGTCGGCGGTGAGGTGCCGTTCGAGGGCGGTGTTGTAGGTCTCGGACGCGGCGACGTTGGCCTTGAACAGGACCCGGCCGTCGATGCTCAACCACTTCCCGTCGAGGGTTTGGACCTTGTTGGCGACGGCGACGTGGGTGTGCAGGTCGGGGTCGCCGGCGCGGGAGTCGCGGTGGGTGAACGCGGTCGCGACGAGCCCGTGGACGTTCACCTGCCGCACCCCGTGGGTGCCGGTCCGGGTGAACAGGGCGTGCTGCTCGAGGAAGGTCAGCGCGTCACGGACGGCGGCCTGGTGGGCGCGTTCGATCCGGGCGGCGGTGGCCGGGTCCGCGACCGCCCACAAGGTGCTGACGGACTTGACGGGGGAGAAGGTCAGGTCGTACCCGGCCACCGCCGTGGTCCGCGGACGGGAGTGCTTCGCGATCGTCGCGGCGATCTCGCGGGCATCCTCGGGGTCGCGGCCGTGCTCGGCGCGGAAGAACTCGACCGCGACCTGGGTCCGGATCCGGGCCCGGACCTCGGCCGGAACCGACCCCTGGTCAACCGGATTCCCCTCACCGCCTTGGGTGGTGAGGGTGGCGATGCGTTGGGCGACCTCGAGTCGGAACGTGGTGACGTCGGGGGAGTAGACCTTGAACGGTAGCCCGAGCCGGGTCACTGCCTGGTAGTTGTGGTCGCTCAGGTCGGGCCCCTGCAGCAGGTCCCGGCGCTGGGTCGCGAGGGGGTGGTGACCGGAGCCGAATAGGGCCTGCATCTGATCGGCGGTGACCGGGTCCCCGGCGCTCAGACCGTCGATGCCGGTCATGCCGGAGCCGACCCACTGCCCGGGGGTCTCGCCCGTGGCGGTGTAGTAGCTGGCCAGGCCGGTGTGGCCCTTGTCGGTCGCGTCCTGGGCCGCGACCTGCCGGGTCAGGTAGTCGTACCCGCTCCCCGCGGTCAGCTTGTGCATGGACATCGTCACACCCCCAAATGCCTCCGACCTGCCGTCGGGAGGACACGGGTTCGGCAGCGATTGGCGGCGGTCTCACCGGGAGTGCATGAGGTGTGTGGGCCATGGGTTTCGGCATTTCAGGGGGGTACGACGCGATCGGACGGGCGTCGGCGTCGGGGTAGGGGTCGGCGTCGAGCTCAGGGGGCGGTGGCTGGGCAGGGTCAAGGTGTCCACTGGGGCGGGTGCTGGTGGCATCTGTGGGTGTGAGGGATCCGACGAGTGACGAACAGCGACAGGAGCGGTGACGTCGATGGGTGAGCTGCAGGCGGGTTCGGGAGACAAGCCGGCGGATACGCAGGGCGTCCGGCAGTCGGCGCGTCGGGTGGCGCTGGACGCGCAGGACAAGGTGAAGAAGCGCCGCCTCGAGCGGGACAAACGGTTGAGCGCGTGGGGGATCGAGGTGGCCGTCGCGTTGGGTGAGCGAGACGCGGCCGTCGCCCGGTGTGAGCGCAGGGCCGGCGCCGCCTTACGGGCCATGACCGACGACGAGGGTCTCGAGCTCGCGCAAGCCATCCTGTGGTGCGGCGAGGGCCTCACCCGGCGGGACGCGAGCCGGCTGCGGGCCGCCCACACGGACACCGCAAGCGGGGCCGCCGCGGCACGTGAGGCCCGGTCGCCTTCGGTCGACACCGGAAGTCCCGACTGAGCAGGGGACGGCAGCGCGACGCGATCGTGGCTGCCGGGTCCCTGTCGGTGGACTCGGCCGGGTCCCCGCGAGCAGGTGGCCCCCGGGGACTCCAAGGCGAATGTCGGGCCGTCGAGGATCGGGTCGGTGTCGTCGGTGGGGTTGACACTGGTGGCCATCGGCGATGGCGGTGCCATCGAAGCAGTCGAAGCAGTCGAAGCAGTCGAAGCCCAGTCGACTGTGCCGGTTCCGCAGGTACCCGTGGTGAGGGAGGCAGAGATGGCGACGGTGAGCAGGATGACGACAGTGGTGAGGAAGACGGCCGCGTACGGCCCAGCCGTCGTGGGCAGCACCATGCTCGTGCTCGTGTTCGGTGGGGTGCTGCCCGCAGCCCTGGCAGGTGGGGTCCTGGTCGGTGGCTTGGGCGTGGCGGCAGTGCTGCTGGCGGGCGGTGGGGAGTCCATCGCGGTCCGTCTGCTCTGGCGGGCCAGGACTCCCACCGCGGTGGAGCTGGCGACGCTCGCGCCGGCACTGGCGATGCTGCCTGGGCGGGGTGGTCGTGCCGGACCGTGGCGCCTACTCGTCAGCGCCGGAGGTACACCGGCGGTCCACGGGGTGGGTCGAGGAACGCTGGTGGTGTCCGCGGGGCTACCAGCGGCCCTGCGGGAACGACGACTTCGCCGTGATGACGGGGTCGCCCTGCTCGGGCGGGGTGCACGGGTCGTCCTCAGTGGCGCGGTGCGCAGCGACCCGGCGATTGCCCTCTGGACCTTGCCGGCTCAGCTCATCTGCGGGGCGGGCACCGGGATCGGCAGAGTCGTCGCGCGGATGCCGCTGGTGAGGACGATCTGGGCGGGTCGTGCCGTCGTCGCGACAATCGCCGCGGTCCAAGCGGCCGCGTCAGCCCAATGGATCGTGGCGGGCGTCCTCGCCGGGGTCACCGCCGTGTCCTACCTCGGCCCGACGTGGGCCCGCGCCTGGGCCCGCGAGGTCCGCAATATCGGGGACGCACCACCACCCCAGGCCGGCTTCAGTGCAGGGCAGCTCGCGCCTTTCAACGACGATCGACGTCCGCCTGGCGCGACGGCAACGGTGGCAGGCTCACGTGGCCCGCTGCGCCCCGACCCGGGTGTCGAGGGAGGTCGAACGCGCGGCTGAGTACGTTACGCGAGCAGCGACCCGGTTCTCTCACTTGCCGATCCACGCACGGACGGTCATGCGGGTGACTCCCGCGAGGCGGGCCACTTCTGCCTCGGGGACGCCCGCGGTGACGGCGTCGACGACGGCCTGACGCAGCTGCTGACGGGCGCGGTCACGGGTGGCGTCCGCGCGTTCGCTGGCCCGGCGTGCCTTCGCCAACGCGGTCAGCTGGGCCGCCGGGGCGTCGCGCACTCGAGACTCCTGACAGTCGTGGTGTCTATGACTGTACAGAGGGGCGGGGGGGTGGCACCTGGGGCCCGGGACCGAGGGGGGACGAGTGGGTCGTCTGAGTGGGTCTGCTGGGTGGGTCGGCACCTCCTGGAGCCTGTCCCGCCGACCACGTAGGTGGGTGGCGTCAGGTCAGGCGCTGGTGGGGGAGCCGCCCGGCGGCGCGCTCGAGGTCGACGATCCTCCCCAGGGGGTAGGTCGGCCGGCCGTAGGCCGCTCCAGGGCAACCTGGTCGTGGCCCTGGCGGCGTCGATCAGGATCTCCGCGGGTCCGACGGTGTCGTCGAGCTCGTCTACGCTCAGGTCGGTCTCGTGGAGGTCGACACGGATCTCGGCCGGGACGCCGGGGAAGAGCTCGGCTGCGGTGGCCAGCAGGGTCGCCTGCAGGGCCCGCCCGTAGTCGCCGGGTCGATGTCGTAGCGCAGGTCGTCGGTTCGTGCCTCCAGGTCCAGGAGCCGGTCGTACTCCCGCTCGTGCCGAGGAGAGCGGGGGACGACCATGACGTCGCCGGGGCGCGCGTACTCGGAGGCCGGCTCCTCGTACGGTGGGGCGTCCACGTCCAGCGGTCGCTAGTGCCGGTCGTCCTACAGCTGGTAGCGCCAGACCTGCTGATGCTGTTGCTCGCGCAGCAGCCGCTGCGACTCGTCGTACACGGCGTCGTAGCCGAGGTCGGCGAGGATCTCGGCCGGGCGCAGCACGACCAGGAGAGGCTCCGTCCGGTGACGCAGCAGCGTGACCGGGTCGTCCCCGACCGCGCCCTGCAGCAGCCCGCGCAGGCTCTCCGCCTCCCAGGACCCGGGCCGGCCCCGCAGGGCCCGTGACACCCCGCCGAGGTTGGCCACCGCGCCGGTCAGGGCGAGCGTCACGAACTCCGCCCAGTCGATCGGCTCGGTGCTGACCTCGTCCGGCCTGGACTGCTCGCGACCGTCCGGGTCTGGGGCGGGCAGCTGAAGCCGTGCCGCCTCGGTCAGCGCCGAGATGGTCGCCGCCAAGAGCTCATCCCACGTGCGGTGGGCGGCGGGGGCAGAGGGCGGTTCGACGAAGGGCTGCCCGTCTCGTGGGTGTGAGTGGAGGGCCGTCTCGGGAAGTTGCCTCTCCTGTGGGCTCATCGGCTCAGACCCTCCGGATCCAGCACGGCCCGCAGGTCGTCTGCGGCCGCCGTCATGAGGTCGAGATCCACGACCTCGGCGCAGCGGTTGCACAGGTCGACCCCCGTCGGGGCGCTGACCCACACACACCCCCCCGGGCAGGCCCGGTCCTGCGTGCATCCGCACAGCCGACACGTCCGCCAGCGAGCCCGGCCACCGGCCCGCACCCGCAGGATCTCGTCCGCTACGGCCACCGCAGCGTCCTCCAGTTGCACGGCGGCGCGGCAGTGGTGAGTGCGGCGCAGGACCCGAGCGGAGGCGAGCAGCGCGACCCGCTGATGCTCCAACGCGGCCACCCCTCGACCACCGGCTGCCTCACACGTCGTTGGTGTTTCCATCATCCCTCGTCTCCACCCGTCCGAATGTATATCACTATACAGTACGTCGAAGGCGATGTGTATAGCGGCATACATCCGGACGGCGTTCTCGTGTCGGATCGTTCACCGACGAATGACTCCGCCCGGCCGTGGGTGGACAAGAAGGGGGCCGCGGATTGTCCACCGGGGCCGCAACGCGCGGCATTCGTCGGTGACGGCAGGAAGCGCAAACCGGTGAGGAGGTCAGGGTGTCGAATCGCAAGGCGTGGGAGGTCGGGTACGTGCGAGACCGGGCCCGAGGTCGCCGACGGTACGTGCCCGCCGACGAGACGCGGACCAGGTTGCGCGATCTCACGCAGGCCGGTGTCCCCCGGGCAGCGGTCGCGGCGGCGACGGGCCTCAGCGACACGGCCGTCGCCCACATCCTCGACGGCCGGCACCGGCAGGTCCAGCACCGCACCGCGGAGCGCGTGGCCGCGGTGACGCTCACGCAGGTCTATGACCAAGCTGCCGGCCACGTCCCCACCGTGGGCGCGGTCCGCCGGGTCGAAGCCCTGATGGCCCTGGGCTGGCGCAAGTGCGACCTCTTGGCCGAGGGAGTCCCACCGGCGCAGCTGGTGACCCGCCCACGGCACCGGATCAGCGCGAGCGCGTGGCGGCGGGTCCGGGTGGTCTACGACCGGCTCAGCATGACCCCCGGCCCCTCACCGACCGCCCGGGCCCGCGCGGCCGCCCGCGGGTACGCCCCACCCCTGGCCTGGGACGACGACACCATCGACGACCCGCAGGCCCGGCCCGACCGCGGTGACCACACCACGCAACCGTGCGACCCCGGGGACGTGGACCAGGTCGCTGTCGACCGGGTCGTGACCGCGGGGGCCTCGGCAGTGACATCCGCCGGCTGCGATACCCGGATCCGACTAACTCCAGACGAGGTCCTGGCCGTGACCTGGACGCTGACGGGGCGGGGTGAGTCGGACCGAGAGGTCGCGACCGCCCTGGGGGTGTCGACGCGCACCGTGCTGCGGATGCGTCAACAGCACGGGATTCCCACCGCGCACCCCGCAGGCGTCCGCCGGTCAGATCCCCGTGACCTCATCAGGGAGTCGGCGAGTCTCGAGGCGACGGTGTCACGCATCGCCCCGGGTGGCGACGCCCCTGGCGTCGGGGCCAACCCCCGCGGGTCGGATCGACTGCACAGGTCGATGCGCCTGGCACGAGCGGCCGTCGCCCTCGACGCTCGAGCAACGGCCGCCCCCGGACGTGTCCGATGACGTGTCCGAGGAGGCGCTCCGTCACCAGCACCACCCCAGGCAGGTACTGGAGACCACCCCAGCATCGCAGCCTGAGGCGGGCGACCGTGGCGCCGCAGCCGAAGGTGCCCACCCGTCGGGAAGTAGCCGTCGCAGTCCGACGAGGCCGCAACGAGAGATGGATCAGGCCCGTCCCCACCCGGTGCGCCGGGTTGGCATTGTCCCCAGCCGCCCACTGCGGGGCTGTCGGCGGACGACGCGTTCCTGCTCGATGGAACGCGTCACCACAAACGGCCCGACACCCATAGGAGAGGCGACATGACCAGCACCAACTCGTCGAACCACGACCACCCGACGGCGCGCATGGCCCGCCACCTCGCGCAGAGTCCCCCAACGACGCCCAGACCCCTAGGCGCGGCGTTGCTGCAGGTCGCTCGGGACCTCGCCGAGGCCGCGGACGAGGCGTGGACCCACGCGGCGTCCCCCTGCGTGACCACCGCCCGCCGGGGCCCGGGAACAGGGGGAGGCCGCGACGCCGAAGGGATGACAGGGGGACTGGTGGCGCTGGACCGCGCGCTAGCCCTCCAGCTGGCGGCCGCCCAGGCCATCAGCCTGGTCCCCCCGGGCGACCTCGACACGCTCGACGCGATCCCGCTCAGTCCACGGGGCGTCGAGACGGCGGCTGCGGACCCGCTGCGCGCACCACGTCTCGAGGTGCGAGGTGAGCGGCGCCCGGCTGCAGCGATCGACGGACGCGCCACCTTCTCATCAGATGACGCGAACCCCCGTGACAGCGCCGAGCGTGGCGTCCCCGTCGAGCTCGTGCGCAGCTGCGAGCAGCTCATGCGACAGGCTCCACGCGGCGACCTGCCGATCGGGATGTCGCCCCTGCTCATGGCGGTGTACGAGCTACTCCGCGACTATGCCGCCCTGCCGAAAGGCGTCGCTACGCGCCCCAACCAGGGTGTGCAGGCGGCGGGGGAGTGGTCATCCGGTCAGGCTCGGGTGACCAGTGCGGGTGGCGCTCCTGCGGCGGCCACCGCGAGGCCTCCGACGGCTGGTCTGGACGGCCCGGGCGATGCTGGAGACATCGACCCACGCCAGGCTGGCTCTCACGTCCCGTCTGACCACCGCGCGGGGAACGCATAATGGGCCGGCTCGCCTCCTCGGCTCAGCGCGCAACTTCGCATAGCCATGGCGGTAGCGCTGCCGATCACGGAACACCCGACAGGGACCCACGACGCGAGCCTGCACTGGCGGATCATCGAAGTGTCGGCGAACTGCTCGTCGAGGCGGACCACACCGTCCGGGACCTCCTCATCGACGTCAAAGAGGACGACGCGGCTGCCCTGCTGCGCAGCTGGAACTCCGTCGTGTCCGCGGCCACCCACCTCTGGCAGGCCCTCCCGCCCACCACCGGACCCTCCACCGTCACCGGCGACACCGTCCCCAGCACCGCCGACCTGACCATGGCCCGCCTGCACGCCATCAGCCACACCGTGTGCGGCACGTCGCCCAGCAGGGAAAGCCCAGACGACCTGGCTGCGGGTGGTAGGAAGGCTCGCTCCACGGGGTCCGCGCCGGACGGGGCCGGCCACCGAGGCCACACTGAGATGGGGTGGCCCGGAGTCGGCCCGAGCGATCCCCGTCTGGTCCAGGTCGCGCACAGCTTCACCCGGGCGACTGACCTGCTCGCCGTCGGCCGCACCCCGCAACCACCCCTGACGGACCGCGAGCGACGCGACGTCCGGGCCACCCAAGCCCACATCATGCACACCCTCTACCTCGGCTCCCACGCCGTCGGCGTCGCACTGGGGCACCACCAAACAGTGCTGGAACGGATCATCGCCAGCCGAGTCAAGCTCCCCCCGGGAGAGTCCCTCACCCGCACCCGAGCCGCCCGTGCACGGCTCAGCGCGATCGAGCACCATGCCGGCACCGTCGTCTCCGCCACCCACCCCCACGACCTGACTGGGGAACATCACCCCACACCGGCGCCGAACCGGCTGGCTGCAGCCCTCGCCGGCTTCGACATCCACGCCCACCGCACCCTGAGCGCCCGCACCAACACCGCGGACCTGATGCTCGTCGGCCACACCCAAGCCCTCATCCTCGCGGCCACCACGACCATGCTTCGAGCCGCCGCAGCCACCGGGCACCTCGCCGGACTGCCCCCGACAACTCCCGAAACAGCCCACCGCCAGACCCCGCTCCAGGACCCTGTGCTCCAGCCGACGCCTGGCGACCCACCCCCTCGGCTGCTGGCGGCCCTCGCCACCAGCCAGGCCGACTGGATGACCATGACGAGCCTGTGGCGGGACCTGACGGCCGTCAGCGCCTTCCAACCCCAGCTCGACCTTGCCCGCGCCTCTCAGGAATGCCGCGCGGCGATCCACGACATCCTGCGCGACGGCGCCGCCGTTGCCACCCCCGAGCTGATCGTCACACGGACCGACCTCAGCCGAGTCGGACCGCTGAGCCACCAAGTGCTGTCCGCCGGCCTCGACCTCGCCCACGTCGTCGCCGATGTCGCGTCGAGAGCCGACCTGGTCGGCGCCGCCCGCGGAGTCCACGCCCTCGCCGTCTGCAGCCCACTCAGCGAGTCGTGGAAGGTCGGGGAGTCATCGACAGCCCCAGACCGGGACGCCAGATCGCCACGGACCTTGAAGCCCAGCCCCGAGAGCGCCTGGGTCACTCCCCGCGACCTGGTGACCAACCGCAACGTCGCCCTACCCGACCCTGTGTGGAAAATCGTGGTCGTGGCCGCCGCCGACGTGACCCGCAGCAGTCGCACGGCCCTGGACGGATCCCTCGCCCATCTCAACAGCGCCGGCGCACCTACCGGCGACCAGACGACAAGGCTGGTCGAGCGGCCTCCGCAGCGCAGGGGCACAGTTCTCCCGGACCGCGTCCCGCCCGGCCCATCCTCTTCCCGGACCCTGTCTGGGCGCGAGAGGTAGAGCCCACGTCTCGAAGTCGCGTAATCTCCCTCGTGCAGCATCGTTGGGTCTGTCCGATTGACGGTGTAACTGGCGGTCATGGTTAGAGGCTCTCGGCCGCGGGCATGCGGTCGGCGAAGGTGACGGCGAAGGCGTTCAGGGCCGGGTTCCACCGCATGCCCCATCGTGCCTGCCCGGTGCCCTTGGGGTCGAGGGAGCGGGTGACCAGGTACAGCGTCTTCAGCGCCGCCTGCTCGGTCGGGAAGTGTCCCTTGGTCGTCACGGCCCCGCGTAGCGGGCGTTGAGCGACTTGATCGCGTTCGTCGAGCACAGCACCGTGCGGATCTCGACGTCGTAGTCGAGGAAGGGGTGAACTTCTCCCACGCGGCCAGCCACAGCTTCGGGATAGCCGGGTACGGCTTGCCCCACTTCTCCTCGAGGTAGTCCAACCCCTCGAGCGCGGCGGGCGCGGCCGCCAAGCAGGGGGACGCCAGCTCGCCGATCGGCGGGTCGGGTCCTGCACTAGTGCCACGGCAACTGCATCCGGTGCTGCCTGAAACTCGTCACGTCATGGGGTGACTGACAGTGTGGTGGCGGGGCTGGCGAGAGCTGTCCGAGGTCCCGCACCAAACCGTCGCGGGGTTCGGCGCCGCCCGCGAGGCGGGCGCCCTGTCCGACCGTCCCCCCTCGAGAGCGAGCTCTGAATAGGGTCGGCAGTCTGGGTGTGGGGTGAACCCATGTCTACCGCCGCGGTGAAGACCGAGCTGCGACTAGCCTGAGGCTAACAGTGGTGTTTGGTGGGGCCAGATCGCGGGAGAAGCCTAGCCTGCAGTAAGCCTAGGAGTGAGATGAAGGTCCACAACCGGCTCGATGCCGAGCTGAACAGCCAGGGCAAGACGCAGGCAGCTCTGGCTGCAGCGGTGGGCGTGTCCTCCGCCACCGTGTCGCAATGGCGGTCCGGGGCGAAGACCCCAAGCACCACCAACCTTGGAAAGATCGCCACGTTCTTGGGCGTTAGCCCGGCGTGGCTGCAGTACGGCGAGTTGGCGGCGGCTGGCCCCCTAGTCGACCAAAAGCAGCGCGACGCCTATCAGGCTGACTGCCGCTGGTACCACCGGCCTGCGCCGAAGGATGCGGGCCGAGAGCTCGGGAACGCCGCTGGCTTCGCATTCACGGGGGGCCTAGCGACCCTGGCCCGGGAAACTGGTCAGAACATCATGGACGAGGCCAAGCCCGGACAGTCGACCGTCGAGGCGCGGTATACCCTCGTCGAGCTCTCCGGCGCCCGCCTAGCGTCTTTCCTCGATGCAATCCGGTTCGGCGACCTGCGCCCGCACTTGGACGCCGCGTCGCAGAGCATGCAGAAGGTCGCGACGGTTATCGCCAAAGGCCTGGAGGTCCTCGACGCCGACCGCCGGCTCGTCCTGCTCCGCGTCGAGGACTACGGCGCGAAGGGCCTCGTAGGGCCGGAGTACGAGGACGGCAACTACATGGCCGTCGTGCGCAACATCCTCGACTCGTTCAAGGGCGAGAATGCCGGCGGTTCGTACGGCCTCGGGAAGTCCGTGATGTGGGCGTGCTCGCAGTTCGGGCTCGTCATGATCAACAGCAACCTCTCGGTAGCGCAGGACGGATTGCGTGAGGGCCGGTACGTCGGCCGGCTCGACCTGCCCTGGCACCGCCTCCCCGCCGAGAGCGGTGACGGCTCTAGCGCCTTCGCTGGCCCGGCGTGGTTCGGCGGGGAGGACCCCGCCCTCAAGCCGGTTGCACGCTCGTACTGGGGCAACGACGCGCTCGCGGAGGACACGCACCTGCGGCGTGACGGTGAGGACTCGGGAACATCCTTCCTCATTGTCGGGGCGTACGACCCCTCCTCCGATGAGCCGGGGACGATCGAGGACATGCACGACCAGCTCGTCGTGTCGCTCAACCGGAGCTTCTGGCCAGCCCTGGTCGAGCGGGCTGACGGGGACCCCGGACTGATGACCGCGCTGGTCCGGTCCGAGCGCAACGGCGCGACCGTCAAGCAGGACCTCGTCGACCCGGCCTCCCGCGCACCGGACAAGGCCCGCCTGATGCAAGCGCACTTGAACGACGTCACCGTGGACACACTCGATCAGCCCGGCGACGTCGTACGCCGGCGAGTCGTCCTGAACGTCCCGCGCCGGGTCGGCGACGGCCCCCACACCGCTCAGCAGCACGAGGCCATCTTGCTCGTGACCGAGGCCGCCGAGGACGAGGACGGCATCGAAAAGGCCAGCCACGACGTGAACCGTGTTGGCTGGATGCGCGGCAGCCACATGATAGTCAAGGACGAGCCCGTGGTCGGCCTGCCAATGGGCAGCCGATCGTTCCACGCCGTCGTCTTGGCTGGCCTCGCCGCCGGCGACGACCCGGCCGACCGTGCCGCCGACCGGTTCCTACGCGCCGCCGAGCCGCCCGAGCATGACCGGTGGACCGTCACCCCCGACCTCTCCCGGTCCTACGCCCGCGGCTCCAGAGCGGCCCTTACCGCGTTCAATGCGGAGGTCCGCAAGGCAATCAAGGAGATCGTCGGCCGGCCCGTGCGGGATCTCTCCGACGGCCCCGACGCCCTCAAGGAGCTGCTCCGGATTAGCCCGCCCGCCTTCGACACCACCAAGCGCCCGAAGGTGAAGTCCGCCAACGGCCGTCCTGACGCCGAGGGCCGCTGGTGCGTCGACGTCTCCGTCAGCCTGCCCGCCCGTGAGAAGCCGTGGCGGTTCAGCCCCGTCCTGCGGTTCGGCACCGAGTCCGGCGCGGCCATCCCGGTCGTCTGGGAGGAACTCGTCCCGGTCGACCGGTGCACTGTCGACGACGACGTCATCACGGGTGACGCCGGTGCCCGCACCGTCCGCTTCACCGGCACCACCAAGTCCGACACCCACCCTGTCGGCGCGTCACGGGCCACCGCGCTTGTCGACGTCCGCATCTACAAGGGGAGCGTGGCGTGATCACCATCTACCCGTACGACAGCCTTATCGGTGACGTCCGACTGACCGTGTCGAAGGTCGCCATCGATGGCAAGGGACTGCCGACCGCCTACATCAACCCCGACGTGCCCGAGATCGCGTTCCGCGACCTTGACACCGACGGGTGGAAGGAGGCCACGATCGAAGTCGTCGTCACTGCCCCCGCCGGCGAGATCGCCGCCAGCACCGCCTGGGAGGAGCCGCAGGCCCTGGTTCAGGTCTTGTGCCACTACAGCAACACAAGGCTGGCAGTCCCGCTCAAAGTCGACCCCGGCACTCCCGCCCGGTGGACCGGGACGGTAAAGCTCGACCGCGACGCCTGCTATGGACGGGCGACCCTGCGGGCCATCGTGCCAGCCACTGTCGACGGCGTTCCGCACCGCGTGATCGGCGGGAGCGAGTCGTGGGCACTGTCCTTTGACGACCTCCCCCCGTCGCCTGTTCACGGCAGCATCGCCGTCCAATGGGTCGACTTCGCCACGGACGAGAGCCTCGGCCTTGCCGACTACAAGGAGGACCCGCACCACCTCCGGCTCGATCCCGATGCCCCCGCGCTTTACCTCAACAGCGGGTTCGAGGGACTGGAGCCGCTGCTCGGGGACCGGCGGCGCCGCGAGCCTGCCGAGCTCGCCATGCACGACAGCACCCGTGTCAACATCGCGGGCGACGCCTGGACGGCGATGTTCGTCACCGCCCTGGATGCCGTCGAGACCAACGACGACGGTATGCCGGAGTGGCCGGCCGAAGAGTGGCGCGTTGTCGTCCTCAAGACGCTGTTCCCGCGGATCTACCCCGACCTGGGGCCTGAGGACGCGCTCATCGAGGCCACCGCCGCCCGCCGCACCGGCGAGGGGTCCGGAGAGCTGCTGGAGAGACTCCTGCCTGCCGCCGCGCGGCAGGTCGGCACGTCCGGGCTGCTGCGCCGCGGCATCGCCCTGCTCGAAAAGAGCGCCGAGATGAAGGGAGCGGGCCAGTGACCGGAACCGCGCTACCGCTGAACGACCGCACGACCGTCGGAGGTGTCGGCGCCGTCGTCCGCCTGACCCCGGCGTTCCGGCTCGGCGTCGCCGACGTGGACGTCTTGGGCCACCTCGTGCCGCTGCCCGGCATCAGGTCGCACAAACTTGACCCGGTCAGGGTGGTGCTCGACGAGGCGATGGAGCGCTACGGCCAGCCCGAGGCTGCGTCGTCGGACTCCTGGCTCGGGCCGCGGCTCCACGCGGCGCTGCGGCTGTCCCGTCGCGAGGCTGGCAACCGCGACCTGTGGCGGTTCCTTGGCCTGTGGGCTGCGGACTACGTGCGGTGGCGGTTCGGCCCGCCGGAAGGCGAGGACGACCCGGACCGCGCCGCCAAGGCCGAGCGCTTCATCGGCCCGGACAGCAAGCAGGCCCTGGCCCGGCTATGGTGGATGGCCGAGGTGTTCCGCGACGGCAAGGACTACAGCACCGCCGCGCTCGCCCTGACCAACCAGGACATCGTGAACAACCTGTTTCGCATGACCATCGCGAACCACCGCCCGACCGCGCTGGCAGTACTGGCAGTCCTCAAGCCAGCCGACGGCAGCTCGGGGCTGCTGGGTGGGCGCGAGGCCAACGCCCTAGCCAAGGCGACCAACGCCGCCGCGTCGACGCTGCTGCTCGACGCCATCGGCCCGGACGAGCCGCTCGACACGACTGCCCGGCAGCAGTGGGAGAGCGTCGCCGGCGACCACGACCCCCGCGCCTGGCTCGATGCGATGCCCGAGGGCCCGGACGACGGGGAGGCCCCAGCCACCGCCGTCGAGGCGATGACGACGCTGCTCAAGACGCTGTTCGACGAGGCCCCGATCCGTGGCAAGTTCGTCGCCTGAGCCCGCCCCGCAGGCCTGGGCCTCCCCGGGCGCGGCCGGCGTGAGGATGCGCAAGCAGGAAGTCCGCAACGGCCCCAGCTCGCGCTTCGACTGGAGTTTCACGGCAGGAGCCCGCGGCACTTCATGCACCGCGGGCCCCTACTTGGGCTGCGCGGGAGGCCGACGTTGTCTTCCCGCGCGCTAAGGTCGCCTCTCTCGATGACGGGTGCTGGTGGCACGGCTTGCCTGGACGGCCACGGGGGCAAGCCAGGACCAACGGCGCGTTCTAGGCCGACCAAGTTGACGCCAGCGTCCGGTGGACCCTCACCCGTGGTGTGGATGGTGGTGTCGTGTCGACCGGGGGCAGTAGCCGATACGGCCATCTAGGTGCTAAGCGTTCCACCATCCGGTTTCAAGGTTGAGAACCTTGCTTACAGGTATGCCTCTACCTGGTGGATAGCGATGCGGCCATCGAATGCCCTTGACCGAGGGTCTGGCAAGGGACTCACTCTGGGGCGTCCCCGCCTACGGGGACGGAGTAGCGGAAGGAGATCGGCCTCAGATGCTTGGGGTCAGGCATCCACGGATGCAGAATCTGGAGAGCTCCGCCTGAGGCGGTAGGGCCGGATCTGTCTAGGTCGATGCCATACACGATGGCCAGCATGGTGTCCGGATACTGCCGGGTGTGCAGAGCAACCTCTTTGGCGGTCAAAACAACCTCCTGGCCCAGCGAGGTTGTCCCCTTAACCTCTACATACAGACGGGCACCTGGCCTCCTCGCGTCGATATCGAAAGACTCGGTAGCTCCGACATCCTTTACGGACCAACCGTCGACCTTCAGGTACTCGCTCGCTACCGCTACCGCCCGACGCTCCACGACCTGTTTCTCTGCCTGAGTCAAACGAAACCCCTGGCCGCTGGTTCGCCGACCTGCGGCATGTTCTGCCATCCGGAGCGCATCGATGACTTCAGGTGCGAGGTCGCCGGGGATGGTTTCCTGACCATCGGCGAGCTCGTACAGATCCGCGAGCAGGTCGACCATGTAGTGGAGATCAGCGATCAGAGTCAGTTCATCCGGGATGGCGTCGAGGGCGTAGGAGATCGAAAGAGCCACGCCAGGCCCATAGCCCCTGCCCAGCGAGGTGCGTGCCTGGAGGTCGATATCGTCCTCAATGCCGGGCCACCGAACCAGGTCGGGAGCGAGCCGCTGTCGTGCCCAGGCGACGCGGGCTTCGAGCTCGGAAACGGGGCGAGGCTTGAACTCGCCCTCGTCCCATCGAGTAGTGGCTTGCATGAGGCACAGGTAGACGTGATCACCACGGGCGCTGAAGAGGTAGACGACGTACCAGCCCTCGGTGGCAGATGGTGACCGACTAGCAGAGTGGACTCGAACCCAGGGGATCTCGGTCTTCAAGCCGGTTCCGTCGCGACCTTCTACCTCTAAGTCCTGTAGGCCAGGAGGTAGACGAGCCACAGCACTCGGTAGATGGCCACGCAGCCAGGCGGGGATCACCCTACGGATGAGGCGGCCTCGCCTCTCCATCTCCGGGGTGTTTCGAGCCTGCCACTCGGTCTGCAGTAGGAGGACCTCCTCTAGCTCATCGCGCACCCCTGCACGATAGATCGAACTCGCGGCGGTGATAGCCGAGCTCGACGGAAGGCCGTTGGTGGGGCAGGGCGGGCACAGGCTCAGTGACCGTCCCCGAACCCCGGTTTTCATGAGGTGGGCTGAGTCGGCGTCGGGTGACCGGTCGGCAGGACCGTGCGTCGTGGGTATGGTCAGGTACAGCATGGCGCTGCGGGGCGCGTCTCCGGTGGCCGGCTCGTGGGTCGGCGGGTGAGGTCGAGGCTTCAGGTCCGCAGCGGGGTCAGGGCGCGGATGGCGATGAACGTCGTAGCTAGGTCCTCGGCCCAGGGCCTCGTAGCCGAGAACCGCATCCACCGTTGTCAGGCGCCATGCGTCAGGCAGTGTCGCCAGGCGTGTCTCGAGGGCACCCGAGGGGTGCCTCTCCGGCTACTCGGCACGGAGGCGTTGCTTATGCGGCCCTCGCGCGTCATGGACTGTGAGGTGCGCCGGGCCGAGGCGCGGGGGACTATCAAGCCGCGCGGCGCACAGCGCCGATCACACCGCGTTTCTCCTCAGAGTGGACGCACTCGACACGTAGGTTGTGGCCCGTGCCGCCGAAGAACAGACCGCCGCTTCCTGGTCCTGGGGCCAACTGTGCCAGCGATCTGCGTCAAGTGCCTCACCTCATTGAGGGACCGCACGATGACGTAGACCTTCAGCTGGTGTACGAGTGGCTGATGATGCGGCCGCTGGAGCCGCTACTCACCGGTGCCGTCTTCGATGCCGTGGAGTACGTCCTCGATGGGACCCGTACTTGGCGCTTCGACCTGGACTCCCCGGACGTCGACTCTGACGAGCGGCGCACGGTAGGCACGAAGCTGCAGTACCGGGTGCTAGCTTCGCTGAAGCTAAAGAAGGAGAAGCCGCTCGACACCAAGATCCTCGGGGTTGCCGTCGAGCTGAAGGGCACTATCGGGACCACCTGGATGATCCCCAGGGAGGGTCAATGCGAGATCTGCATGCTGATCCAGGTCGACACCACCAACGACCGTCATCGCTCCTTCCTCATGCGCACCCACCGGTTGTGGCTCCACGGCGGCAGCGGTAACCAGGACTCCAAATGCGGGATCCAGGCAGGCGCCCTGACCGCGTACTCGCTGCCGCTGCTCGATTGGACGCCGTTGCCGGTCAACCCGTTGAAGCTGCTTACCGCCGCCCAGAGGGAGGTCGTCTTCCACCCCCGAGACGGGCAGGCCCAGCGGGTGACCGCGCTGTTCGGCTTCCTTCCCGAGGTGGTGTTCCCCCGGTCTAGTCTCCCGACCGTCTGCGCCAACAGGGCCGACCCTATGCGGCGGATCCGCGAGATCAAGGCGCGCGTGCTGCAGGAGCACGGTTTACGCTTCCTTTGCGGTACGTGGCCGGAGGAGCGGGCCGAGGCCGCTGCACGAGGGTTCGACCTCGATGGCGAAGCATGGGTCGCGTTGCGCCCCTGAGCTGAGTGGTCGCGGCACCCACCATCCCCGCCCGCCTGACCGTCGCGGGCGACGAGGGGCGTCAGGACAGGTGGGGGTGGATGTGGCGGGCGATGGCGCGGGCCAGGCCGCTGGGGACGGCGTTGCCGATCTGGCGGGCGATCGCGGTCTTGGTCCCGACCCATTGGTAGTCGGCGGGGAAGTCCTGGATGAGGCTGGCCTCGTAGTGGGTGATGACCCGGTCCACGGACAGTTTCGGGTCGCCTTTGATGTACCGCGGGTCGTCCCCGCGCCGTTGTCGGCCGGGGGACCACTCGGGGTGCAGGTAGGAGCCCTTCTCGGGCTTGAAGAACTCGGTCCGGATCGTCAGCGACGGTGCGTCCCACCGCATCCTGCCCATGACGTCGGTGGTGCCGGTGGCCTTCTCCCGCCAGCACCGTGGCAGCAGCTCCGGCGGCACGTCGAAGCGTCCACCCCCCGGTGGCACGTAGGAGTACCGCTGCAGCGACAGGTCGTTGGGCTGACGCCGGAAGTGGATGTCGAGGCCCTTGAAGACCCCGGGCATGGGATCGCCGAAGAACTCGGTGATGCTCTGCGGCAGCTCCGTCCCGTCGGGCCGGCGCGGCAGGTCCGCGATCACGTCGCGCAGCCCCAGCCACGGCAGGAGGCCCGAGCCTGCCGGGGGGGTCTTGGCGTGGGTGGGGGGTGGCAGCTCGATGGGGCCGACCCGCGAGCCGATGATGATTGTGCGCTTGCGGCGTTGCGCGACCCCGTAGTCCGCGGCGTTCAGGACCGCGGAGCGCAGCGTGTAGCCCTTGAGGTTCCCTCCGTCGGCCTCGGCCTGGAGCATCGCGAACTCCGGCGAGGCGTGGAAGCGGTCCACGTTCTCGACGACGAAGACTTTCGGGCGGGCCTTCTTGACGAACCGGATGTACTCTCGCCACAGCTGGTTGCGGGGGTCGTCGAGGCGCTTGAGCCCCAGGTTGGAGAACCCCTGACAGGGCGGGCCGCCGATCACGAGATCCGCTCGGGGGATGTCCTTGTCCTTGATCGCGGCGATGTCCCCGGCGACGGTGTGGTCCTCACCGAAGTTCGCGGCGTAGGTCGCGGCCGCGTAGCGGTCCCACTCCACCGCGAGGATGGGGTCGAAGTGCTCGTCACGGAACCCGACCGTCATCCCCCCACACCCGGCGAACAGGTCGATCACGGTGGGGTTGGTCATGACGACGATCGTACGATCCCGCACCGACACCAAGGGTCGACACGTCGAGGGCCACGACATCCAAGCCCCCTGCTGCCCTCGCAGGGTCACAGGTGCTGCTCCTCGCGCGAGCCTGGCCTTGAGGTGTGGTGGCCCAGGTCCGCGACGTCGGGGAGGGGAGGATGGTGCCATGCCCGCCGCCTTCGCCGTCGACCTCTGCGGTTTCCGGGACGGTGGGACCGGCGCCCCGAACACCTCGGACGTCAGCGAGAAGCTCTTGGTCGAGCTGGGGCGGGCCCTCTTTGCCGCGATGGGCGTGCCGCCCGGTCAACCGGCTCCGAACGGGGTCGACAAGCAGATGTCCCGCCGTCTAGCCGACGACCTGGGCCGCCAGATCGGTGCCACCGACCTCGAGGTCCAGGCCGAGCAGGCCCTCGACGCCTTCACCCAGTACCGGCACGTCTCGGCGATCAAGGGGTTCCGGGCCGAGCCCACCCGCGAGGTCACTACCGCCCTGACGAAGCTTCGGACCTTCGTCACCCGCCGCATCACGACACCACCACGGGACGTCACCCGCCGCGACGAACTCCTCGAGGCACTTGACACCGCGATGACAGCCGAAACGGTCCTGCGACGGCAGGTCATCGACGACCTAGGGGAGGAGTCCCTCCTCAACCTAGACGTCACCGCCTCTCGCGCGCACCCGGGAGGTAAGCGCCACCTCGAGGCCGGTCTGTCTTTGAAGTGGTCACTGCGGACCGACCGCGCCCGGGACTGCCGCTCCCAAGGCGGCAAGATGGCCTCCCTACGACGGGGGATGACGCCGCACTTCGCCGCAGTGACGATGGAACCGCGGCCCTACATGCTGCGCCTGCTCGGCGGCGGCTCCGGTGAGGTGGACTGCGTCTACCACCTCGACCTGCCCAGCCTCACCACCGCGATCGAGACCGTCACCGCAGGCAACCCCCGCCGCAAGAAGACCCCGGAACAGTTGCGCCGCCTGGTCGACCAACGCCGCCTGCGCTACTACGACGAGCTGGTCACCTACATCGGCACCCCATGACCCCATGACCCCCACCGACCCTGCGCGGCCACGACCCGGCCCCGGACAGGCGACCGGGTCGTGGGCGTCGTCGCCGGGGGTCCGTCGCAGCATGCAGGCCAACAAGGGCCGCGACACCAAGCCCGAGCTCGCCCTGCGGCGCGCGGTGCACGCCCTCGGCCTGCGGTACCGGGTCGACCACTCCCTACCCCTGCCCGGGGTCCGCCGCCGGGGGGACCTCGTCTTCACCCGCGCGCGGGTCGCGGTTTTCCTCGACTCCTGCTTTTGGCACGCCTGCCCAGAGCACGGCACCCGCCCCAAGACGAACGCCGACTTCTGGCAGACCAAGATCGAACGCAACATCGCACGCGACACCGAAACCAATCGGCTACTGCGAGAGGCGGGTTGGACAGTCATCCGGGTCTGGGAGCATCAGGACCCTCTCACGGCGGCGGAGCAGGTCCGGGCTGCGGTCAGAACCTCGAGCGCGTCTCCATTGCCTTAGAATTGTCCCTTCCTCTTGCGTAGCTCCTCCGTCTCCCCTATCGTCGTAGTTGGAGGCGGCCGTCGGGGTCGCCCAGACGAAGGGAAGGGCCTGATGGTTCAGCTGGAGATCGATGACCAGACCGGACGGGTGCTGGAGTTCGCGGCACGGATGGCGCAGGTGACACCGGCTCAGCTGGTGGCGCGGTTGGTGGATCAGGCCAGCCTGACGGCACCGGCCCCGGCCCTGACACCCTCTGCGTCGAGTAGAGGGCGGGACGGCCTCATCGCTGTTCGGGCCGACTACGAGGGCTTTCGGACCACAGGGTGGTTCGACCCGGCCACCAGTCGCATCGACATCACGGGTGGCCCACTGGACGGTCAGAGCTTCAAGAGCCCGACCGGCGCCGCGCGGGCGGTCGTGGGGCACTACAAGCCCGGTGTCAGCCCGCACCGCAACGGGTGGTCGTTCTGGCTCCTGGACGACGGCAGCAACCAGCTGCTGCAGAGCATCCGCCCGCGTGGCGGGCGGTGAGCAGCTGTGCTGAGCTACGACGCGACACTGACGGTCGGCGCCAGCCCCTACCAGGATGTCTTGCAGGTGCTGCGCGAGGCGGGACTCGACGCGACCTTCATCCAGACCGGGGGGATGAACGCGGCGCTCGAGGTCATGCTCGAGGGTGGGAGCACCCTCTTGGTCACCGACGCCGAGGACTCCTTGGCGTGGAACCGCAAGGAGCACGAGGGTTGGGGGGTGGGGCTGTACCCGCCGGACCGTGCGAACAACGACGGGCAGTGCTTGGCGTTTGACAGCACCGACGACGGGTCACCGGCGGCGTTGGTACCACTCGCCCGAGCGGTGCTCGCAGGCTACGTTCGCAAGCTGTAACCGCCGCCAAATTGATCCCGGTCGCTGAGGGCCAGGCATCGCTGTCCTCAGCGACCGGCGGGCAGCGATCGACACCGACGTCGCATGTCAAGAGGGTGTGAGCTGCTCCCGGAGATCACGGATGCTGGTAACGGGGCCACGGACGTGACCATCAACCTGACTGGCTTCGTGTCTTAAATCGGGACTTGTCCGTTCGTGGTTGCCGGCCCCGGCCCGGTCCTGGCCCGGTCCCCCGCAGTGTGCCGATAGTTCGTTCGGGCCGGGGTGTTGAGAGAGCAAGCGGCGGGGGAGTCGGGGACGATGGGGGCAGGGGACATTTGGAGCCATGTAAACGGTCCAAGGGCGGGGACGTGACGACAGGTACATTTTCGATTCGTGCCGAACGACACGGCACGCCTACGGGGTCCAGCAGCTGTTGCCTGGCAGGATCTTGGCGTGCTCGCAACTCCCAAGACCATCTCGACGCTCGACCTGTTCGCCGGGGCCGGGGGCCTATCCTTGGGCTTCGAACAGGCCGGTCTGGGCTTCGAGCCGACGTTCGCGGTGGAGATGGATCCGGCCGCGGCGCGTACGTTCAAGGCTCACTTCGGCTGCGAGGTCTACGACGGATCCATCGAAGACATCAGCACCTTTCCGATTGCAGACGTCATCGTCGGCGGACCCCCCTGTCAGGGCTTCAGCCCACTTGGACGCAACCGAGACGACGTCAGTCGCGCCCAGCTCAACGAGCTGTGGCAGCACTTCCTGCGGGCCGTGCGTCAGGTGAAGCCTCTCGCGTTCGTCATCGAGAACGTGCCGGAGTTCCAACGCTCGGCCCAGTTCGGCCGGCTTCTGCAGTTGATGGAGGACGACCCCGAGCTGGCCTGCTACGGATACGACTACGGGGTGCTGCGGGCCTCTGACTACGGCGCTCCCCAGCACCGGCGGCGGGGGATCCTGCTCGCCGTCCGAGACGTTGATCAGGTGCCATGGCCCCCACCGCCCACCCACGGCGTGGGGGAGGGGCTGCTGCCTTACGCGACGGTGCGTCAGGCCATCGGGGATCTCCCCGCGGCGACGACAGGCTTCGACGTGTCCTTCAACAGCGACGGCCAGCAGCTGCTCCACTTTGGGCGTCGACCCCGGCCCGAGTCAGTGGAGCGTTACCGGGCCGTCCCCGAGGGCGGCAACCGGTTCGACCTGGCACGCAACAGACCCGATCTCTTGCCCCGGTGCTGGGCCGAGAAGCCGACCGGCACCACCGATGTCATGGGCCGACTGTGGTGGGAACGCCCCAGCGTCACCATCCGCACCGAGTTCTTCAAGCCCGAGAAGGGCCGCTACCTGCACCCGACCGCGGACCGTCCCCTGACCCACCGTGAAGCCGCCCGGCTGCAGAACTTCCCGGACTCCTTCATGTTCGAGGGCAACAAGACCGAGATCGCCCGCCAGATCGGCAACGCCGTCCCTGCCGCCCTTGCCGAGGCCATAGCCCGACACGTGCACCGTGTCGCTTTCTCCCCGACTCCAGCCGCCCCCGCGACCCGATCGCAGTGACTGAGACTACCGCCGACAACGACCCCGACGACCTCTTCGGCGGGTACCCTTATCGCGACTCCTCCATTACGGACCAGCCACCCCCATCTCCGGGCACGAGCAGCTCCGGGGACGCTGATCCGTCTGCGGTGCCTGACTCGACCACCGGTGCATCCATTGCTGAGCCAGCTCAGCCAGCTCAGCCAGCTCAACAAGTGCAGTTCGCGATCGAGCGGGCAGCCCTGTATGCGGGGCTGATGAAGTCCACCCTGACGGTGGACACGAACAACGTTGCCAGTAATGCAGACCGAGGAAGCGCGGCCAGCAGGGCGATCGCGCTCGGACTGGCGCAACGGCTGAAGTACACCGTGACCGCGCAGCGCGGCGCCGGGCAGACCGCGGGGAACGACTTCGAGGCCCTGTGTGCGAGCTTCGTGCGGAACACCTTCCTTCAGCTGGCACACCTGCGCCCCGGGATGTGGACGGTGGAGCAGTACCACGGACAGCGTCGCGCCGGGTTGGCCATGTACGAGCAGTACGCCCACCTTGAGGCGTTGGACAAGGCAGCCCGGGACAACCCCGAGCTGGCCGCCGCCTTGGGCAGCGACTACACGATCAAGCCGGACGTCGTGGTGTGGCGTTCACCGGAACCGGATAGCACCATCAACGCCGTGCAGCCCCTGGTCGACGCGTCCGTGGCCACCAGGTCCCCGCTCCGCCTCAGCGTCAACCAACGACCCATCCTTCACGCCAGCCTGTCCTGCAAGTGGACCCTGCGCTCGGACCGCGCGCAGAACGCCCGCTCCGAGGCGCTCAACCTCATCCGCAACCGCAAAGGCCGCCTACCGCACATCGCGGTGATCACCGCAGAGCCGCTGCCGAGCCGGCTCGCGTCGATCGCCCTGGGCACCGGCGACGTCGACTGCGTCTACCACTTCGCGCTCTACGAGCTCCAGGACACGGTGGCGTCGCTCAACCTTCCCGACGCGCAGGACATGTTGGCCGTCATGGTCGACGGTGGCAGGCTGAAGGACATCTCCGACCTGCCTCTGGACCTCTCGGTCTGACCGGGTCGTCACCGCGCCGACGCTCGCACTCCCCGCTTCCGCCTGCCTCCCCGGGTCTCGAACCTGTCCGAGGTCCCCCTGCGGATCCGCAAGGGACTCGGCGCCTCGGGTGGTGGGGTCGTCGAGAGGGTTAGCAGGGAGCGTCGAACGACCCGACGAGTTCGACCCCCAGTCGGCGTCTCGCCCGGAGGGACTGATCCACCAGGTGTCCGCAGGTGGCGACCATGACTCGGTCCTCGGGCCCAACGATGTTGATCAGACATCCCCGTCATCGGCGGCTGATGAGCCGACCTCTGTGTCGTTCGGTGGGTTGCCCGCGGGCCGGTCAGGCTTGGGGATCGCCCCGAGCCCCATTTCGTCCAGGCGTTGTTGCAGTCCCTCACGGATCAACTCGGTGGCCTCGTTGAGGGCGACGGCGTAGGTCAACGCCCCGACGGCGGTCGCAGCAGCTCCGGCCTTGCGGTACCAGCCGTACCGTTCGACCTCCTCGAAGCTGCCGGAGCGCAGGCGCAGCACGAGGTACCAGCTGCCCTTGGTGCGCAAGGTCCAGTAGGTCCTGTCGCGCGTGTAGGCGGTGTAGGCCATGGTCTGTCTCCCCGAACTCGAATTGTCGTCGTTTGCCCAGGGGTGTCTGCGGCCCGTGATAGGAACAGGATGCACTGCCGCCGGAGCATAGGTGGTGGCCGCGAGGACGGCGGTCGACACCAACGGGGGTGCCGGAGCCGTACTGAGGAGGGTAGGCGAGGGTGGCAGGAGCGTGGCAGGGGCTCGACGGGGTGGTGGCACAGGCGGTCCAAGCGCAGGCCGTCACCGTCCTGGGCACGTACCGGAACGACAATCGGCGAGTCGTGCAGGACGCGAACGTCGAACGCGGGAGCGCTGAGGGCGCCTACGCGAAGCGTCAGCTGTTCGAACTCCTGCAAAACGCCTCCGACGCGATCCGGGGCACCTCGTCCGGCCGATGCGAGGTCATCCTCGGGCCCGACACCCTGTACGTGGCGAACTCGGGCGAGCCTGTCACCGTCGAAGGCGTGATCGCCTTGATGGGAACCCATGACTCGGTCAAACGCGACGACAAGATTGGCCGCTTCGGTCTCGGGTTCAAGTCCCTGCTCGCCGTCACCGACGGCCCCCGGGTGTTCAGCCGGTCGGGCTCCTTCGCCTTTGATCGCGTCAAGGCCAAGCAGGTCATCCAGGAGGTGGTCCCCGGACATCCTCACTACCCGGTGCTGCGTTGGGCCGAGGCGATCGACCCGGCCCAGGCCAGCCGTGACGACCCGATCCTCACCGGGCTGATGAAGTGGGCCACGACGGTCGTGGTGGCACCCCTGCTCAGACCGCAGCGGGTTCGTGACGACCTCGCCGCGGATCTTCGGCGGTTCCCGGCCGAATTTCTCCTGTTCTCGCCCCACGTCGAACAGCTCGGGCTCGAGGACCGCGTCTCCGGTTCAGCCCGTGCCATCACCCTGGCATCCGACGCAGCAGGAACGGTGGTCCTCAACGACGCCAACCGGCGTTCCGTGTGGGTCGTGCGACGACAGGTCACCCGACCGAGCAAGGCGGCGCTGGAGGATGGGGGGTACGCCGCCGCCCGGGAGAGCGTGGAGATCGCCTGGGCCGCGCCGTTGGAAGGGACACCCAAGGGGGTGGGGACGTTCTGGGCGTACTTCCCGACCACGTCCGGGACCACGCTGTCCGGGATCGTCAACGCGCCCTGGAAGCTGGCCGACGATCGTGAGTCGCTGCTCACCGGGCGGTTCAACGACGAGCTCCTCACCGAGGCGTTGCCCACCCTCGTCGGGGACGCCCTCGCCACCATCCACCGCGACAGCAAACCGACCGCCGTGCTGGATGTCCTCCCCGCCCGCGGGAGAGAGTGGCGCAACCACGCCGACGACATCCTTAACGAACCCGTGATGCGGGCCGTCAGCGCCCGCCCGTGCATCCCGACCCTCGCGGGTGGACTGCGCCATCCCACCCGCGTCAAGCTGCATCCCGAAGGACTGGAGCCCGAGGAGCTACGACTGTGGGCCTCGGTGTGCCCTGACCCGGAAGGGTGGGCCAGTCACGCGATCACCAGCACCGAGCACCGGTCCAAGGTCACCCGACTGCTCGGGCATCACGGGCGGGACGCGATCTCCCTGCGCGATTGGGTGCAGCACCTGGTCAAGGCGACGCCGACACCCACGGTCGAGGGATCGGCCGTCGCGGTGCGTCTGGTCGCCTCATTGATCGGCCGGCTGTCCGAGCCGGACAGGGTCGACGAGCTGAAGAAGGCCCGTGTCCTGCTTCTCGAGGATGGGTCGGTCGACGCCTGCCGCCGCGGCCAGGTCTTCCTACCGGGCCCGACCCCTCAACCCGATCGACAGATCATCAACCCGGTCCTCGCCGCTGACGCCGGCGTGGTGTCGGCCCTCGGCTCCCTGGGGATCGAGGTCTTCGACAGTGCGGGCGAGCTACGCAGTGAGCTGACCGCAATGCACGTCGACTGGCATCGCGTGTGGGCCTCGACCCGGAAGAACTCCGCCGAGCAGTCCGAGGAGATCTTCCGGGATGTCTTGGGGGATCGACTGTTGGAGAGGCTGCAGGTCCGTACCTACTCGGGTAAATGGAAGCATCCGGGGGAGGTCTTCCTCGCCGGGGAGGTCATCCCGAGGGACGGTTCCCGCGACGGTGACTTCCTGGTCGATCCTCGTTTCCATCAGCAGGACGAGGTGCTGCTGCAGCGGCTCGGTCTGGTCTCGGCGCCTCACAAGCTGCTCTCGGCGCCTCCGGAGCTGTGGCGCACGGCCAAGTTGGCGTCCGTGCGTGATGACTACCGCAGGGACACCGATCAGCAGCGTCTTCCCGACACGGGTATCGACGTCGACGAGGGCCGGGTGCCGTGGCCGCTGGAGACGTTGTCGCGTCTGTCGGAGGAGGGACGGGCCGCCTTGACTGCGGCCGTCATGCGGCAGCTGAGCGGTGACGAACGCTGGAGGGTCTCCCGCAGCAGCGGCGCAGGCAGACCCAAGGACGTGGACAACCCGACGTGGCTCTACCTGCGGGACCACGGGCGTCTCCGCACCGCCATCGGGACACACCCCGTGTCGCGTTGCCTGCGCCGGGACGAGGACGGGGTCGTGATCGACGGAGTGCCGCAACCGCTGCCCTACGTCGAGTCATCCGTCACGAACCACCAGGCGAACGCCCTGGCGCTGAAGGACGACCCCGGTGAGCTCCGCCCGCAGGACTGGGCGGCGATCCTCGATCAGGCCAAGGCCTGGGAGGACGATCGCCGGTTCCTCGTGTACGCATGGGCTGCCTTCCTCAAGCAACCCTCACCGATGCGGATCCGGGTGAGACGTGGCCCCGGTTTCGCCGAGGTGCCGGCCGTCGAGGTGGCCGTCACGTGCCGGTTCGAGGTGTTCACCTCGCTGGTCACCGCAGGTGTGCCGGCACTGCTGGCGACCTCGAGCACCGACTTCGAGGCGCTGCGGGGCAACTGGGGGATGGCCGACGGGGACACGATGCTCACCGAGACCGTCGACTACGAGCTGGCAGGTGAGGCGTTCACGCTGACCGACCGGTTCCCTCCATTGCGCAACTACCTCCCCGTGACGGACCACGACCTGCTCGCCCAGCCCTGTCAGCGCCTGGAACTGCTCACGTCGACCCCGGTAGGGCAGCAATCACGTCCGCTGGCGCAACACCGCGACGCCCACACCATCTACATTACGGCGGAGAACCCTCGAGAGGTCCTCACCCAGATCTGTCGGGCACTGGACGCGACGTTCCGACCCGACAGGGTGCTCCAGCTGATGGAGGAACAGCAGCGCAGCAAGTTGCGACAGGAGATCGCCGAGACGGCGGACCTGCTGGACAAGCTGGTCCTCGCTGTCGGGGTCGACGACCTGACCGCGGCCGTCCCCGCGGCAGCGATCGATGCCCTTAGGCATGACACAGCTCGGGTGGTGGGGGACCGGGACATCGCTGCCCTCGCCCTCGCCGTCGAGGGCTACGCCATCCTGCACTGTCGGGTAGCCGCGCTGAAGACCCAAGGGCTCAACCCCCCGTCGTCCTGGGCCGGATGCCGCGAGGCCCGTGACTGGGTGCGGGGGCTCGGCTTCCCGGTCGAGTTCGCGGGGTTCCGCGGCACCTCGCGTGACGCGGAGGTCGAGGTGGAAGGACCGTTGATCTTGGGCGACCTCAACCCCTACCAGCGGGACCTTGCTGACAGGGTCCGGGCTCTGCTCGACCCCGATGCCGAGATGCGCCGGGGCCTGTTGTGGCTTCCCACCGGCGCTGGTAAGACGCGGGTGGCGGTCCAAGCACTGGTGGAGCACATGGCACAGGCCCAGTCGGACGTCCTGGTCATCTGGCTGGCCGAGACGGACGAGCTGTGCGAGCAGGCGTTGCAGACCTGGTCCCAGGTCTGGCGGGCCCAGGGGAAAGCTGGGACGCCCCTAACCCTCAGTCGACTATGGGCCACAAGGTGGCCCACAGAACGCGGCGGCCATCAGGTGGTCGTCGCCACGCTCGACAAGCTCGACTCGGTTATCAAACGGGAGGGCTGGCAGCAGGACTACGGCTGGCTCGTTAACCCCCAGATCATCGTGGTCGACGAGGCCCACCGATCGAGCGGGGATCAGTACACCCGCACCCTGAGCGCCGTCGGTGGGGCGAGTCGGGTAGCGGACATGACCACACCGATCGTGGGACTGACCGCGACACCGTTCGTGGGTTTCGACGAACGGCGCACCCAACAGTTGATCAGCAGATACCACAACAACCGCCTCGACATGGGCGTCTTCCCCGACGACGACGTCTACGGCTACCTGCAGGGCCAGGGGATCCTTGCTCGCGTCCAGCAACGGGAACTGCGCGGAGCGGATGTCGTGCTGACCGAGGCCGAGATCGAGCAGGCGAAGATGCGGATGCCCGACTCCGTCGAGAAGCGACTGGGCCGAGACGAGGAACGCAACACCGAGATCGTGCGCGCTTTGCTGGAGCTGGGCGAGGACAAGACCGTGCTGCTGTTCGCCACGTCCGTCGAGAACGCGAAAGTGTTGGCCGCCTTGCTGACCTACCACGGGGTCGAGTCCCGGGCGGTAGCCGGTAGTACCGACGCCAACCTTCGACGCCGCTACGTCGAGGACTTCAAGTCCGGACAGGTCAGGGTCCTGACCAACTACAACGTCTTCACCGAGGGCTTCGACGTCCCTCGGGTCGACGCCGTGTTCATCACCCGACCCACCTTCAGCCCCAACGTCTATCAGCAGATGATCGGCCGTGGGCTGCGTGGCCCACGCCACGGTGGCACGGAGGAGGTCCTGATCGTCAACGTGGCCGACAACCTCACGAACTTTGGCCAGGAACTGGCTTTCCGCCACTTCGACCACCTGTGGTCCCGAGGGACACGAACATGACCGCCCTCGCCTCCGACTTTGCCTCCGAGCCTGAATCGGGGCGTGGGCACTACACCCTCGATCCCGCCCAGGAACTGGCCGCCGTGGCCGATGCCGACGCCCGCCGGATTGTCATCGCGGGTCCGGGAGCGGGGAAGTCGGAGGTCGTGGGCAGCCGGTGCCGTTACCTGCTCGAGCAGGGGGTGTACCCCGAGGAAATCCTCGTCGTCTCGTTCTCGCATGCCGCCGTGGAGGTGGTGCGGAACCGGACCAAGGAAGTGGTCGACGAGGGCCGTGGTGTCGACTGCACCACACTCGATTCACTCGCCACCCGGGTCCGCGCCGAACTCGACGACGACATCTCGGACTTCACCGGGTACGACGACTCCATTCGGCGGGCCACCCTCCTGCTCGAGAGCTCCCGCACACCCGAGCGAGCCGAGAATCACGTCCTCGCGGACGTGCGTCACCTGATCGTCGACGAGGTCCAGGACGTCGTCGGGATACGCGCCGCGTTCCTCCTGGCCCTGCTCGAGCACGCCCTCGACGATGCAGGCTTCACCCTCCTCGGCGACCCCCTGCAAGGCCTCTACGACTTCCAGCTCGACGGGCCGGACGGGCTCACCTCGCAAGCCCTGTTGGACACGGTGACGGACCGCTACCGGCCGGAGACCATCATCCTGCAGGGTGAGTACCGTTCCCGAACCCCGCAGGCCGCGGCCACGGCCACGGCCCGCACCGCACTGGCCGCACTGACGCCCTCGGACCAGCTCCTGCGCCTGACGGGCCTGTGCGCAGACCTGCCCACCCTCGGCGACCTCGACCACGAGGCCGCAGACGCCATTCGCGCCTGGACCGGCACCACAGCCCTGTTGTGCGACACCAACGTCCGCGCCGGTCTCGTGGCCGCCGCACTGTCCGAACTTGGGCTGCCGGTGGAGACCGCAGCCGCCACGAGCGACCCGTCCCTTGCACCCTGGATCGGTCTCCTCCTTGCCGATCACCACGCACGCACCATCGGCATCGACGAATTCGCCGACCTGGTCGGTCGATCCCGGTCCCACCCCGGCTGGCCCGACCACCCTGACCGCGACGACGACCCCGAGCCCGGGCTTGACCCGCGAGGCGGCCCGACGGTCACGGACCGGTGGCGGACCCTGATGCGGGTGTCACGCTCAACCCGGGGCTTGGACCTGGTCGATCTTGCCGCCCGCCTGCGCCAAGGCGGTTCACCTCTGCCGCTGCGCCGCAAACCGGGGTCCATGGTGACCGCGTCCACCGTGCACCGGGCCAAGGGTCTGGAATTCGACAATGTGATCATGGTCGACCCCGAGACCTGGCAGGAACAGGGCCAGGCTGCCCGTAAGGGGGTAGCCGGGGTGGCCGTCACCCACGCCGAGACGCAGACGATCGCGGCGGCCCGACGGATGTTCGTGGCCCTGTCCCGGGCGCGGGCACGACTGGCCCGTGGCCGTAGCGTCTGCACACGGTTCTGGGGGAGGGACCCACGCACCGGTGTCTGGCTTCGGCGGTCTCCTCGCGGCCGGGGAACGACGGGACTGCTTCTGGAGCCACGGCTGGCCCGCGACCTCGGACCGTGCCCCGAAGACCTCACCGCGATAGTGGGGTCCGCGGTGACCTGGTTACGTGCCGCGGACCTCGTCACCGCCGACGCCCTCGCGGTCCCGTCGTGGACCGCCACGGTCGGCGACCGGGTAGTGGCCCGCACCGGAGAGGTGTTCGGCGAACTCGTCCGCCGCCAGGCCTTCCGCGACGGACTGCCGGGGCTGACCGGTGGACGGGTCGAGGGGCTCGAGACGCTGGTCGGACCCGCCGGGCACACCGCCCCCGACGGCTACGACGGTCCCGGCCGGCACGGCCTGTGGGTCGGAGCACGACTGGCGGGGCCCTTGTCGTTCGAGTGGGAGGATGCCGGATGAGCATTCCGGACACGGCATACGAGACACGGGAACTCGTGATGAGCCGCCTCGGCGAAGACCTGCTCGGCGGGCCGGATGACGACGTCCTCACCGAGAAGCCGCTCTCCCGTTTCATCATGGGCATCCTCTACCCCGAGGTCACCACCAATGAGCCGGGTGCATCAGCGAGTTCGGGGTTCGTCCTCGAGGAGGACGTCGAGAACGACGTCGAGGCCGAGACCGGGGGGACAGCCCCCGACGCCGGTGTCGACCCTGCAGTGGCCATGTCCCGTGCCCGCTACCCCCGATCCATGGGCATGACCCTGGCCGCAGGTGACGAGGCCGGGGCCGCCCTGGAGATCACCGTCTCGGCCGCCCGGTACGAGCCCGGGAGCGAAACCCATTGGCGTGCGCGCGATCTGCGCGACTGGCACGAGACGGTGAAGATCCACCCGCCCCGGCTGGAGAAGATCGCCGTGGCGGACGGTCTTCAACTCGTGGTGTTCACCCGGCCGGCCCGTGATGGCATCATCGCCGTCACCCTGACCCTGCTCAACACTCTCACCGCCGTGCTGGGCGACAAGGACGGCGCCTGCTGGTTCCGCCCGACCCTCGCCGCGACGGCCGTCAATACCCGGCTGCGGGAGCGGCCCGCCTCGGTCGGGGCAGGGATCGACGAGCTCGAGGTTGCCTCCCAGCGGCTGCTCTTCCGGGATGTCCGATCCTTCGCCGTCGGACATGGGTGCGCCGTGGCGTGGGACGGCAACACCCCCGAACGCATCACGACAACCTTCCTGCCGCGCCACGAACTCCTCCTCAGCGAAGCCGCCGGTGCAGACACCCTGGATCTGTCGATGGACGCGCTGGCAAACGACGACTCCTTCGACGTCCTCGACCGGCTGATCGCCGACTACCGGGAGTGGATCACGAGCCTGGAGCCCCAGGCGTCCACCAAAGGCCTGGCGCCCGAGGAGATCGTCACCCTCCACCGGCACATCCGCGAAGCCCACGAAGCAGCCGATCGCATGGCCTCCGGCCTCGAGCTGCTGCGTACCGACGGCGACGTCGCGCGCGCGTTCCAGCTGACGAACCTGGCGATGGCGCAACAACGAAGCCGTCAACACCACCACCGATCCGGAGGTAAGGGGGACCCGCCCTCGACCTCCGCGGCGGCGTGGCGCCCCTTCCAGATCGCGTTCATCCTGACCAACCTGCGGGGACTGGCCGATCCTCACCACCGCGATCGAGGCATCGCCGACCTGCTCTGGTTCCCCACCGGCGGCGGCAAGACCGAGGCCTACCTCGGCATCATCGGTATCGCCATCCTCCTGCGGCGGTTACGCGACCCCGCCGCCGCCGGGGTGTCGGTCCTCATGCGTTACACCCTGCGGTTGCTCACCCTGCAGCAGTACCAACGGGCCACCGGCCTGATCTGCGCCCTGGAGAAGATCCGCAGCGACCGCCTGCCCGACACGGGCCCGATCTCCATCGGGTTGTGGGTGGGAGGAGCCTCGACCCCCAACACGATCGAGGACGCCCGCCGATCCCTGGACAAGGCCCGGAAACCGGGAGCCGCCGACATCGACGACGACCGCAGCGACCCGGTCCAGCTGCGACAGTGCCCCTGGTGCGGGCACGCCCTGGATTACCGGAACTACGCCATCGTCGACAAGACGTGGATGCGGGTCGCCTGCGGCGAACCGACCTGTGCCTTCCGCCACGGACTACCGGTCCACATCGTCGACGAGGACGTCTACACCAACCGCCCGTCACTGGTGATCGGCACGGTCGACAAGTTCGCCATGATGCCCTGGAAACGGGAAGTGGGCTCATTACTCGGGGTCGACAGCGGTACCCACGCAACGAGCGACGGTTTCCATCACGCCTCACCGGACCTCATCGTCCAGGACGAACTGCACCTCATCAGCGGCCCCCTGGGCACGGTGGTCGGTCTGTACGAGACCGCGGTCGACGCGATCACCAGCATCGACGCACCGGCGAAGATCGTCGCCTCCACCGCGACGATCCGTCGTGCCTCCGACCAGGTGCGGGCCGTCTTCGCCCGCGACACCCGCCAATTCCCCCCGCCCGGCCTCAGCCTCACCGACTCCTATTTCGCCGTCGAGGCATCCCGCCAGACCAAGGCCAGCCGCGAATACGTGGGCGCCATGGCCCCCGGAGCAAGCCACACCACACTCATGGTCCGGGTCTACGCCTCACTGCTCCAATCCGCCTCCGTTGTCGACCCGTCGGACCCGTCGGCCGACCTGTACTGGACGTTACTGGGCTACTTCAACAGCCTGCGCGTCCTCGGCGGCGCCTACATCCAGGTCCTCGACGATGTCCCGGACCAAATGAAAGTCATCGCCGGCCGACGGCACGAGACCGTGCGCGATCCGGGGGGTATCCGCGAGATGACGTCGCGCAAACGGTCCGCGGAGATCCCCCAGGAACTGCAGATCCTCGAACGCCGACGGGGTGAACCCGACGCCGCCGACGTCGTCCTGGCCACCAACATGATCTCCGTGGGAGTCGATGTCGACCGCCTCGGTCTCATGGTCGTCATGGGGCAACCCCAGACCAGCTCCGAGTACATCCAGGCCACCTCGCGGGTCGGACGCAGCATGCCCGGCCTGGTGATCACCCTGTACAACTCCCGGCGCAGCCGCGACCTGTCCCACTACGAGAACTTCGCGGCCTACCACCGGGGCCTGTACCGCCACGTCGAGGCGACCGGCGCCACCCCATTCGCGCCGCGAGCCCGCGACCGGGCACTGCACGCCGTGCTGGTCTCCTTGGCCCGACACCGGATCCCGGCCGCCGGGCCGCCCGGCGCAGCCGGTGATGTCGAGGTCTGGCAGGACGAGCTCGAAGCGCTGGTCGACGTCGTCCTCGCTCGCGCGCAGGTCACCCGTCAAGCCGACGTGGAGTGCCCGGACGACGAGTCTGACGAGACGATCCGCACCGAGCTCGAGGCCCTGATCGACAACTGGACCGACCCCCCGGAACGTCTGACCCACTACGCAGGGTGGTTCGACAAGCACAAGGGCGCACTGCTCGTCGAGGCGTCGAAGGCGATCGGCAAGGAACAGGCCCCGCTGCGCCTGCCTCCCGAGCAGCCACCGTGGCCGACCCTGACCAGCATGCGTGACGTCGACGCCGAATCCAGCGTGTACCTGATCCGCCGAGGAAGGAGGAGCCGCCGTGAAGGCTGACATCGTAGCTACCGTCCGGCGCACCAGCCTCGTCTCGACCTTCGGCGTCGGCTCCCTCCTGCCCGCCCAGGACGACTCCGTCATGATCTGCGGGCTCGAGGACTGGCCCGACGGCGGGGACGTCATCACTGAACCGCGACTGGCCAGGAGCCTGGGGGTCAGGGAGTTTCGTTCACCCCCGACCTGGCGCAAGACCGACGGCGACGTGCCCGCCGTGCGCTTCCCCCAGTGGTCGTTCTGCACCCACTGTCGGCGGCTGGCCCCCTTCTGGAACCTCTCCGACGGTGGCACCACCTCGTGCGTCCACTGCAGCAACCCACTCTCACCGTCCCGGTTCGTCTCGTGCTGCACCAACGGTCATATCGAGGACTTCCCCTACAGTGCCTGGGTACATAAGAACGCGAGCCTCCCGCACGCCGGACACAGCCTCAAGCTCACGGCCCGTGGTCACACCTCAGCCCTCAGCGACCTCGTCATCGAGTGTTCCTGCGGTGAATCGCGATCCATGGAGGGCGCCTTCGCCAAGGCAGCTCTTCAGGGGATCAAGCGGTGCACCGGCTCCCGTCCCTGGCTGACTGCCTCCGAGCCGGACTGCGATCAACCACTTCGGACGCTGCAACGAGGCTCGGCCAACGTCTGGTTCGCCGTCACCCGGTCCGCGATCTCGATCCCGTCCGTCTCCTCGATCGCCGACACCTTCATCGAGCCACGAATGCGTGACGTCAAACCGGACGCCACCCCCGAGGCCATCGCGGACACTCTCAACCCACCGACCGGCTGCACCACGCAGGATCTGATCCACTCCATCGAACGATGGCGGAACCCCGCAGTGACACCCGCCACCGCCACCGACGACGAACTGCGCGCGGAGGAGTACACCGCCCTCGTCAGAGGCCGCGGCCCCGTCGACGACCAGGCCCAGTTCCTCTGCCAGGAAGTGGACCTCGCCGGCAGCAGCCTACCGCCCCTGGTCGTCCAGGTCTCCCGCGTCAGCCGGCTGCGCGAGGTCCGAGCCCTCACCGGCTTCACTCGGATCGAACCCCCCATGAGTGACAAGGACGTGGCCGTCGCGCCGCTCACCGAGAAGACCGATCCGTCCTGGCTGCCAGCGGTGGAAGTCCTCGGTGAGGGCGTGTTCCTGCGACTCGACGACGACCTCCTTGAGCGGTGGTGCGCCACCGACTTCGCCCGCTCACGTACCCGGGACCTGACCCGCTCGATGACCGCGCGTGCGAAGCAGGGGCAGAGCAGCATGCTGGGGGAGACCACCATCTCGCCGCGCACGCTGGTCCTGCACTCGCTGGCCCACGTACTGCTCGACGAGATGTCACTGACGTCGGGGTACCCGAGCTCGTCCCTGCGTGAGCGGGTCTACGACAAGCCCGAGCAGGCCGGGATCCTCATCTACACAGCCACCGCCGACGGCGCCGGCAGTCTCGGGGGACTAGCCGCACTCAGCGACCGCCACCGAATCGCCGCCACCCTCGCCAACGGCATCGAACGTGCACGATGGTGCACGACGGATCCCGTCTGCATCGAGTCCACCGAGAGCGGCGTGGACGGTATGAACCATGCTGCCTGCCACGGGTGTCTTTTAGTCCCCGAGACCAGCTGCGAAAGATTCAACCTGCTGCTCGACCGCGCTACCCTAGTTGGCATACCTGGAGCCGACGATGACGCGGGCCTCTTCAGGTAGAACTAGCCCGAGGGGACGACGTTCAGGCCCCGCCCGCCGCCCCTCACATGGTTATCGGTACCGCTCCTCGCGTGCGCGCGTCACCTGGCCTTGACGCGTGGTGCCCAGGTGCACGATGTCGGGAGGGGAGGATGGTGCTATGCCCGCCGCGCTCGCCGTCGACCTCTGCGGCTCCCGTGACTGGGGGATCGTCGCCCCGAACACCTCGGACGTTAGCGACAAGGCTTCGGTCGAGCTGGGCCGGGCCCTGTTCGCCGCGATGGGCGTGCCGCACGGGCAGCGCCGCCTGCGCGACGACGACGAGCTGGTCACACACATCGGCACCCTATGACTGTCCAGGGCATCCGTACGACCCGTGCTCCAAGACGGCCCCTACAAGACCCCCGCGGACGTCGGGTACGCCACCGCCAGCTGAGTCGCCTGGTGCAACGAAGGCCGCGCGCGCAGCTCGTTCGGCTACGTCACCCCGATCGAGTGTGGGACCGCCTTCTACGCTGCGCTCAAGCCCGAGCCGCAGCCCGTATGGGAGCGGGAGAGAACCTGGGTCGATTCAACACGCTTCGGGTATAGCGTCGCCTCCGATGTCAACCCTATGATGACAGCGGCTACGCATCGGGCCGACACATGAAGTTGGGCCAGACCCAGCGTTCCCACTCCCAACCAAAAGAAAGAAGTACATGACGGAGGCATCGACCAACACCGTGCTCGTTACGGGCGAGAGTGTCAGCCGGGCTCATCTTCAGCGGCTGACGGACGCTGGCCTCATCGTCATCAACCCTGCCGAGAGTTTCCCTCCGGCCATACTTGCCGAAGATGACCTAGCTCATGTCCTTGAGCCGTGCGTTGGCTACATACTCGGGGGTGACGAGGTCGCGTCCCGCAAGGTGCTGGAGCGGGCCCGAAGCTTGAAAGTGCTCGCCTTCCTCGGGGTGGGGTACGAGTCGTTTGTGGACACGGAAGCGGCAACGGACCTGCATATTCCAGTGACTAGCACGCCTGGGGTGCTGGCCAACTCTGTTGCCGAGTTCACAGTTGGTCTCTTGCTCGACGCTCGGCGCAACATTACCCGATTCGCAACTGAGCCCGGGTTCCCACAAAACAAAGCCCGGGATTTATCTGGGCATGCCGTCGGCATTGTTGGGCTCGGCGCGGCCGGAAGTCGAATCGCTGAAATATTACGAAAAGGATTTGGGGCCGAAGTCAGCTACTTCAGTCGAACTCGAAAGCCTGCCCTTGAGGAGTCGCTTGGCATTCGCTATGCATCGCTTGAAGACATCACGGCAAGTGTAGAGTCGCTCATTTTGATGGTTCCTGAAACACCAGACACCACAAACTTGCTAACGTCCTCGCTTTTGCTCTCCAGAAGTTCTTCCAATCCGATGATCGTCATTAACACGGCGCGAGCCGAGGTTATTGAACCCCAAGCGATCTTGCAGGCTGTAGAGTCAGGCGCAGTCTCCGCCTTATGGTTTGACGGCTACTATCGGGACGCTACAGATGCGACCCGGTCCCTTGAGGTCAGTCCTTCGGTGTTCGTTACTCCACACGTGGCCTCTTTGACACACGATGCGCGGGACGCTATGTCGACAATGGCGGTTGAGTCAATCCTAAAAATCCTGAAAACGGGGTCCGACGAGGCGATCGTCAACCCAACATATCTAGCGCAAGGCACGTAGGTGAGCGTGGGGCCGAGTGTCGGCGTTGTCGGCGGAGGAATTATAGGTCTGTCGATAGCGGAGTATCTGTCTGCCCGGGGAGCTGAGGTAACTGTTGTCGAGAGAAGCGATGGTTTCTCGCTGGGCGCTACGTCAGCAGCCATCGGCGGTATCACACCCCAAAGCGAGGCTTATTGTCGTGGCCCTCTCCGATACGTAGCCACGTGGAGCACCGAAATGTACAGGGGATATATTTCTAATATTGAGTGCCACAGCGACACCAAGATTAACCTTCTTGACACCGGGCAACTCCAAGTCGCATTGTCTGAGGAGGAGATGTCCCGAATTGAGAACGAGCTTGTTCCAGTCTGGACAAGCGAGGGTTTTACTAGCTACGTTCTTGACCGTGCTGAGAGCCTAGCCGTTGAGCCCCTATTGGGACCCGGCGTTGTCGGATCCGTCTTGCTGCCGGTCGAGATCGCCGTGGAACCGATGGAGATAGTCCGGGCCCTCCTGATCACGCTAAGCGCCCGGCCGAACGTGACGCTGACAAATGGGAGTATGGTTACGAAGCTGCTATCCACTGCGAGCCATGCATCGGTTGTCTTCGATGACCAGATAGTTCAATCCTTCGACTACGTCGTTGTCGCGGCTGGCCTCCAAACACCCACACTTGTGCCCGAGCTCAAGAGTGGAATCTATCCAATGCGGGGACAGGGGCTAGAACTAAGAGGGGCTCTAAGCGGCTATGCGTTTCGTCACCACATTTACTCCGCAAACGGTGGTCCCACGCGGTCTGCATACATGGTGCCTCGCGCGGATGGTCGTGTGGCAGGCGGTGTGACCTATGAACCGAACGTCGGGATAGAGCGGGTGGAAGATCAGGCTATCGAGTCAATCCGACGTGGTCTGGCAGAGGTGTGTCCTGTTACAACAAGTTGGCCGGAGACGCGGCGTTGGGCTGGCATCCGTCCGGCGTCAATTGATGGAATACCGTATATCGGAGCGGTCGATTCAGGATCCCGGCTGATCGTTTGCGCTGGGCATCAGGGCTTGGGAGTCACGCTCGCGCCAGTTAGTGCTCATCTTGTGGCCGTGCTTTTGGGATTGGTTAACGCGGGGGAAAGGGAAGTCCGTGCGCTAAATATTTGCAACCCAGCACGTCACAAGCAGATTGTGAAGCGCAACGAGGGGTACGATCTCGCATGAATCGGTTTGGCCGTGCCTGGAACTCTTCCTTTACCAAGTCAGGTCTGGTGGTCCTATGCCTTCTACTAGTTGGACTCGTCATCTGGGGAAATGGTTTTCCGGTTCATTTTGACGTGAGTCAGGTTGGTGACCTCGGTACCTGGGTTTCAAGCGTCGGCACAGTCGCTGCGGTCGTCGTAGCTTTGCGTGAGTCCGCCTCTGCTCGGCGTGCGCAGCGAATCGACCAACTCTGTTCAGTAGCGGCATGGATGGACCTTGAAAGGCGGGATGACGGCACGCCGAGGTGGACGGTTACGCTTCTCAACAATACGGCGTTTCCGATCTACAGATGGTTGGCAACGCCATCGGGATCCCACAACCACACGGGCTGGCATCTCTGCTCAAGCCGGCTCGGCCCGCTCGTGCCAGGGCCGACTCGTTACGAGATTCCGGCGTATCCTGGGGCAACTTTCATGGACGCGGAACCGATCGAGGTAGCTTTCGAGGACCGAGAGGGAGGCATCTGGCTGCGCCACTCAAGTGGAGAGTTGTCCCGCAGCGAGACTTTGGTGTTAGCCCACGGCACCACGCCCTGTGACGCCGCAAGTGGGAGTTGACTGCTGTGGAACCCCCCCGCCGTATTGATCCTCACGCGCCAGACAACGTGGACAGCCGGCGTATGAGTCGACCGCCCCTTTCGCAAGTGGAGCAGACGTACCTTCGAAGCGTCGTTGAACTCATCACACATACACCGCCGGAATCGGGACAATTTGGCGATATTAGGGACCCGCTTGGGGACCTTTGGATCGATCGCTCAATGGTCCCGCTCAGCCGAATAGCCGGCTCACCGCCAATTGACGACCAAGACAGTGTCGGCCTCCCTGTAGCTGAGCTGCTCGATGGTGAGCTCGGGGTAATTAGGCTGCTTGTCGGTGAACGTGGGGCTGGCAAGACCGCAATCACGAAATACCTGGGTGCCGTCCTAGCGCGGCAACTGTTTGGGGGGATGGGTACTGCATTTCCGATATTTGTCAATGCCAGCGAACTGCTTGCGGAACCTGGGGGTGACGCGGTAAACGTTCTTGCGCGGGCAGCCGCCGAGTCCGTGGTGGGGGTCACCGTCACTCAGGAGGTGATGAGTCGTCTGCTGGAGTCGGTTCAGTATCCGCTCGTTGTGTTCATAGATGGCCTCGATCTCGTGCTGATGGAGTCAGATGGCGAGCACACCCGGGAGCGCGCGATCACGAGCCTAATCCGCACGTTGCAAGCGTCAAACGCTAATGTCAGAATCGTAGCCACCTGTCGTGAAGACGTGTGGTTTGATCCAGATTTCGGTCTACGTCATCTGGGAGAGTCCTTCTTTCTGCGTCTATTCACTCCCCGAGACATTGCTTTAGCGATTCACCGATGGTGGGAGATTAGAGGCAGCCACGTCCTGACTCCTCCGGCGCTAATCGCTCAGATAACTGCGGATCGACATCTGAGCAGACTCTGCAGGCTTCCACTAATGCTTAGTTTGGTGCTAGGTGTCGTCGAACGTAAGCGCCAATTGCCTGTGGGCGTGGGCGGACTTTGCGACGAGATCGCAAGGCGCTGTCTTGACGCTACTGAAGCCCAGTCCAGTAGCCAGTTCGGTTTGTCGCCGAGCGATTTTCGAGCAGAGCTCGAACAAATTTTGAGAGCTCTAGCTTGGAAGACAACTGAGCTAGCTAACAACAATGATAGGCAACTTGGCATCCTCGCTACGTCAGAAGTCCGGGACCGGATTTTGAACGTGATTGATAAGGGCGGGCGCACCGGAACCCTACGGTCTTCAACTGCCGTGGTCTCGTACTTGACCTTATTTCGCGAGGGTTTAGACTTTTTCGGCGAGGTAGTACCGGACGGTTATGGTTTTCGGCAAAATGCCTTCCGCCTGTACTTCTCTGGACACCACTTAGCGTCGGCGACCACGATCGGCGTCCCTACTCTAAGTGAGGATGGTCCGGCGGAATGCCTACGGGTCTGGGCGGAGGGGCAAGCACACACCCAGTCGATTGACAGCGTCCTCCTCTGGGTGGAAGATCTCTTCGAATTGAATGCTGAGAGAAGCAATCTCCTGGCGGCAGAGTTGGTGGCTGTCGTACGCCGGGTAGCAGAGGAGACGAGGGCGGGTTGGATGCGACGTTGGAGTGGACGAGCGCTGAATGCCATGGTTTCGTTACGCGAGACACGGAATTGTGCGTTGGATCTGAGAATGCGCGCCGGCGACGTCTTGGCGGAGCTCGGCGATCCGTTGCTTTCGGAGGAGTCGCTGAGGGCTCGCTACGTCGATGTGCCGGCAGGACGCGCTCACATTGGCAAGCAGTTACCGCCGGTGACTACCGACCGCAAATATCAGAGGATTCATTGGGCGCCGGCCTTTGAGACAAATATCGGCCCGCTTCGTGTGTCAAAGTACCCGGTGACGAATTTCGAGTTCGGCCGGTTCATTGTGGCGGCGGGCTACGAGACCACGAGGTACTGGACGCAACAGGGTGACAGATGGCGTACTCAAGATGGCCCGTTTATCGATGAGCTTTCAAGCATTGTCGAGGCCTCCTTCGGAGTGCATTACTCGAAAGACGTTGAAGGTCGTTTTATGACGCTGCTTGACCACACAAATCTAGTCCACGAATTTTGTCAGACGCTTTTGCTGCGGAACCGGCCTCTTTACTGGCTCGACGCGAGATTTAACCATCCCAACCAGCCTGTCGTCGGGATCAACTGGTGGGAGGCATCAGCATATTGCTCATGGCTAACTGAGGAATTGCGTGGCTCTAATGTCATAAGTGAAAGCGAAGTGTGTACTTTGCTTTCGGAGGAAGAGTGGGAGTACTGCGCTCGGGGTATTGGCAGGAGCTCATATCCTTGGGGCGACGACTGGACAGAGGACAGCGCTCACGTTCGACGTACGGATGGATGGCTTACGCGCTCGACGTCAATTGGAACGTTCCCATGGTCTTGTTCACCATTCGGCCTCCACTGCATGGTGGGTAATGTTTGGGAGTGGTGTAGTTCAAGTGCTCGAGAGTATGCAGTTGGTCCGTTCGCGGAGGTGAGCACCAATGTTCTAGATCGTGTGACGCGTGGTTCCTCGTGGTTGGCAAAGGAGCCGCTCACGCGTGATATTGCATTCCGGTCGTATGACCCTCCCTGCAATGCATACGTCGATCTCAGCCTGCGTGTCGTCATCCGTTTGGAGATGAGCGAATGATCAACGGTGCGAATTCAGACCTGTCACTGACCTCGGACGAGCGTTCAGCGTTAAGCGCTGGCTGGAACTTGGCTGATGCCCATGCCCGCCAAGAAATGTCCCCATCGGAGATTCGTAGTATCCGAGAGCGAATGGGGGAGATGTTTGTTCTAGCGAGTCAGGCTGACTATGCCTTGCTGGAGCAGGAGAGTTCGGCAGCGTTCTTACTGTCCATGGGCCAGAACCCCGGAAAATCTCGCCGCATAGCCGTGTACTCGTCCTCAGTCGCCTCTATGATTGTGGCTCGCATGTTGAGGAATCGAGGCGCGAGTGTTCGGCTCACCTGCCCCACGTTTGATAATGTCTATGCTTTATTAGTGGGCGAGGGATTAGATGTCAAACCGCGAATTGGACTCGCTGAACTTGAGGTCACCTCAGACGCGGACGCAATATTCGAAGTCACGCCAAACAACCCCACCGGCCAGTTTTTGGATCCTACTGAGCTTTCCAAACTGGCCCGAAGGTGCGCAGACGCAGGACAGGTTTTGATCCTCGACCAAAGCTTCAAGGGACAGGTTGAGGAGGCCTGTTTTGACCATTATGGGCTTTTAGACTCGTCTGGCGTGAGCTACGTGGTTATAGAGGACACCGGCAAGCTGTGGCCCACGCTAGATCTCAAGGTGGCATTCTTGGTCTGCAGCGGCGACCTCCTTCAAGAGGTTGAGCTTATAGTAGACGATGTTCTTCTGAACGTATCGCCTTTCTTGTTGCAGCTCGTGCTCGAATACTCGCGGTATAGCATTGCAGATAATTTCGCATCTATACGTGGCCTGATTCGAGAGAATCGCCAAATTCTCCGTGCGTGCCTTAAGGACGTTGTCCAAGTGGCGGTCGCTTATCCTGAATCGACGATTGGTGTTGAAGTGCTCGATCTTAATGTGGGGACATCGCATGAACATTTGGCGATGCTCGACCGCTCGGGTATTGCTGCCCTAGATACAAGGAAATTCTATTGGTCGTCTGAAGCAGCTGCACCCTCGCAGATTCGACTCGCGTTGTGCCGGGAGCCGGATCTCTTCCGGGCGGCACGAGATCGTCTGGTCGACTTGTGGACGGTGGCTGGAGTACCTCAGTGACGTCGGTGGATCATGGTGGACCGCTTTTTTACGCGGCCAACTCTGACGAGTTCCGATCCACGGTGAGTGTGTTCAACGGTCGGTCGGAGGTCCTCGGACGCTATGCGGCGTGGCCCTCGACGCCGCAGGAGTTGCAGGGTTGCGTTGACAGAGCCCGGAAATCGGGGATGTCCGTGTCCATCCGTGGTGGCGGTCACGGAATAGCGGGGCGGGCGCTTTCGGGGGATTTGATAATTGATATGCGTAAGTTTCGGAATATGACGGATTCCGGCGAGACGGTGAAGGTAGGCGCTGGCTGTACCTGGGCGGAGCTTGACCATTTTGGTGCGTCTCGGGGATGGGTGGTTCCAGGGGGAACCGTATCAACGACCGGCGTGGCAGGCCTGGCATTGGGTGGGGGCGTCGGATGGTTGCTGCCCACCTACGGCCTTACGTGCGACAGCTTAGTAGGCCTGAAAGGAGTGACAGGCCTGGCTGAGGACGCTCGAATCGACGATGCCTACGACGCTGTAGCGATGAAGCTTGCGCGTGGGTTTGGGCATGGCTGGCTGGCCATCCATGAGTTCGAGTTCGTGCATCACCCCCTTCCGACACGAATTGAATTTGGTTCCATTGAATATCGCGAGGAGGACGCTTACGATGTCCTGCATGCGCTGTCGACAGCGTCTGGCGCTTGTCCCGACAGTATCAATTGGAGTCCAGCCCTGATACGGCGTTCCGATCGAAGCTTCGTATCTGTCGACGGTATGTCGTTTGGTTCGATTTCGTTCGGGGACTGGATTCGGTCAGTGTGTCCTGTGACGCCATCCTCTACATCGTTCAGAACGGGGTCCTACTGCGATCTTCAGCGAATGCTGGACAACCCCGCTCGCTGGGGGCAGCGGTCGGCTTGGCGGTCACTGTTTGTTCGGAACCTTCCGGATGAGGCGATCGCTGAGTTGGTGCGGGTGTTCGAGCAATCAAAGGTTGAGACCCTGCAGATCTTTGTCGAGCGTATGACTGGAGTGGTAAAAGGTCCGCGCTTCCCTAGTGATTTTGCGCTTAGAGATGCAAACTTCGACATCCTAATGGCGGCTAGTTGGAGCGATCCTGGTGCGGATCGAGCATCAGTCGAGTGGCTTGATGATGCTAAAGAAGCAATTCTTTCGAAGTTGGCTGAATCGGCGTTTTCAGCGACCTACTCAAATTATGCCGCGAAGACCGAGCGGGTGATACCTTCAGGTGTTCGAGCGTCCCTTGACAGAGTAATTGAGCGGTACGATCCGGATCGGTTGTTCAAGTCATGCTATTAATGGCAGAACGACTTTCCGCAAAACGATGATCGATGCGCGGTTTGTATTTCTTGGAGCAGCGATTAGTCTGTTCGGGAGCTCCATATATGCGCGTCGCACACTTCGTGGACTAACGAAGCCTAACCGTGTAACGTGGCTCCTATGGTTTCTTGTGCCAATCATTATCGCGGGCGTGCAGCTAGCTAACGGTGTCGGCTTCTCAGTCGTGATGACACTATCGGTCGCAGCTGGCCCCCTGTTGATCTTTACGGTCTCACTTGTAAACGATAGTGCTTACTGGCATGTTGGCCGATTTGATTTCGCGTGCGGGGCTGCAGCTATCGGTGCGCTTGCTTTGTGGACTCAATCGCACGACCCTGTTGTTGTTGTTTGCCTCGCCATCGCCGCGGACCTCGCAGCTGGTATACCGACTCTTTTAAAGGCGTTTAGGTTTCCGGAGACAGAAAGTCCAGAAGCTTACTTCTGTGGATTTATCAACGGCTCGATTACCATATTATCGCTCCAACGATGGGATTGGATCAGTGTCCTGTTCCCTGGCTATATCCTTCTGCTGACCGCCACATTATTTTGCCTTATCCATTTCAGCTTGGGCAGACGAATATTGGGCGGGGCGCCCTTGGGCTAGTAGTAGCGACCTTAGACGCAGCGAGAGCTTGCGGGTGCGCAACTTTGTTTGCCGCAGGAGGTGAGAGGTCTCCTCCGGCTGCCTCAGCTCATTGCAGTTCAGCTAATTGGCGCCCTCGGCAATACGGGAGAGGGCGGCAGCGATCTGGGCGTCCCTGCCCTGGGCCGCGTGCTGGTAGCGCAAGGCGGCTTGTGGGGTGGAGTGCCCGAGACGGTTCATTAGCTCGGCGAGGGTTGCCCCCGTCTGGGCGGCGAGCACGGCTCCCGTGTGACGGAGGTCGTGCCAGCGCAGGTCGGGCCGTCCGGCAGCTTCGCGGGCTCGGTAGAACACGCGGTAGAGCGTGGAGGGGGCCAGTGTGCTCGTCCCGTCGGCCGCTGGGAACAGCAGTCCATCGCGCCCGATCGTGCTGCTCGAGAGGTGCTCTCGCACGAGTGGCATGAGGTGAGGTGGGATGGCGACGTCGCGGATCCCTGCGGCGCTCTTGGGAGTTCCCACGATGACTTTGCCCTCGGCTCGGACCGCCCCCCGGCGGACGTGGATGAGGCCAGAGGTCAGGTCGAGGTCTCGTCGCCTCAGCTCCACCAGTTCGCCGAAGCGCAGGGCACACCAGGAGGCGAGCAACGTCATGAGCCGGTAGCGCGGGGGCATCTCGCGGACGATGTCTTCGAGCTCGGCGAGGGTGGCTGGTTTGATGGTCTTGACCCGCTTGGCGGCGCCCGCCCCGGTAATGTGGCAGGGGTTCGCCACCATCTCCTCGTCCTGCACTGCGGTGGCCAGGATGGCCCGGAGCAGCGAGTACGAGTGGGCGCGCAGGGTGGGTTTGGTCTCGTCGAGGCTGGCGTGCCAGCGGCGGACCATCGCGGGAGTGATGTCCCGGAGCGGTGTGTCGTCCAGGGGCGCGAGTTGGTAGCGCAGGAGGGACCCGTAGTGCTGCCGGGTACGAGGCTTGAGGTCGCGGTCGGCGAGCCAGGTCTTGGCGTAGGCGCCGAAGGTCAGCGGTCCCCGGATCCGCGCTTCGCGGTCACGTGGGGGAGTCCATGAGCCGGCAACGATGAGACGTCGTTCGTCGGTCAGCCACGCCTCGGCGTCCATCCGAGTCTCGAACGTGTGCGGCGCGTTGTGAAGCGAGGTGTCCGGTCCGGTGTAGCGCGCCCGGTAGCGCTTGCTCGGCAGCTTGGTCATCTGTCCGAAGGCCCGCTTCTGCGCCACTATCGTCCTTCCCACATCCGCGTTTTCGTGTCGGATACGTGTCGGATGAGAGTGTAAACGGGTCCACGTGTGACCACTAGTGTCCTGGGCTACTGGTTCTTATACCAGCAGGTCAGCGGCCTGCGCAGGAGGTCGTCGGCCAGGTTCCGGATAGGGGCTGAAACCTGTTTCAAACCCAGTATCGCCCACCAGCACGAAACGGCCCCTGACCTGCGGAAACGCAGAGCAGGGGCCTTCGTCGTAACCGCCACGTGTCCGATACGTGTCCGATGAGGGACGCTCTCCTCTGGAGGAGCAGCCATGTCCAGCACGACCAACCTGCACGACGACCAGCGACCCACTCGGCTCGAGTTCGCGAGATCCGACCTCGGAGACCGCATCGTCGGCCTCGCGGAGCGGCTGAGGATGCTCGGCGGGCGCGTCTCCGGCGTCCGCCCGCAGACCGACCTCGAGGCCATGTTCCGCAACTACGAGTGGGGTTACAAGATGGGGCGCGACAAGGCCCTCACCGACGTCGTCCGGATCACGACCAGGCCGGAGGCGCAGCGATAACACCGCGACCGCGCAGGCCGTCCAGCACGAGCCGTGGTGCACCGACCACGTCGCCCTCCCGGCCTTCCCTGGGGATGGCCTCAATGAGCTCGGCTGGTGTCACCGGACCTTCTGGAGCGGCGAGCGGAACAGGGACGGCTAGCCGGCGGTCACCCTTGAGGGTCAACGGCTCCCTGGGGCCCGTCGTTGAGGTCTACGCCGGGGGCGACGTGTTCCTCACGCCGGCGCAGGCGCGGGCGATGGCTGGGACTGCTGCGAGCCGCGGAGGTACTCGAGGGGACCGTGTGAGCGTTCGGCAGACGGAACAACACCCCCGCTCGAGGTGCGAGCGGGGGTGTTGTCGTGTGTGTCGCCTCATCATGTATCCGGCGAGGTGGCGCGGAGTGAGTAGATGCGCTGAGCCTCGAGCACGAGGGCGAGCGCGCCATCTGTGATCGTCGCAACCGTGCTCGCGTCCGAGGTGATTCTGACGTTGTGTACACCCTCGGCCACCTGCTCTAGCCGATGCATCCCCAGCATTGAGTGCGTCGCCCACTGTTTCCCGTGAGCGAGCCCACTACATATCCGCCACATGAACACGGCTTCTTCGCCGCCGAACACCGTCGCGTCGCCGCCAGCGGACACCTTGGCTGCGTACCCCTTGGATCGTGGCCCGATTCTCATCGGGTCCAGCCCGGGTCGGCGTCCGGCGATCTCGCGCAGCCGAGCGAGCCTCGCTAGCATCCACGGCTCGGTGGGGGTGCCCAGAAGCTTGTCTACGGCCTCCCGGTCGAGGTCATCCTCACGGACCAGCATGAGGCGGCGCAAGACTCGCTCGTTGCGTTGCGCCGGACCGAGCAAATAGGCGGCGACGGCGGCGCTCTCGATAGCGGACCTCAGCAGCGTGAACGGCGCCCATGCATGCAGCGAGTCGGCACCGAGGATCGCGGCTCGCAGGCAGTGCAGGTGGTCTACCGCGACCCCAAGGGAGTGCCGGGCCATGTGGGAGGTCTGGAACGGTGCGGTAGCCGTGTCATCGCCCGCCAGTGTGGAGCGGGGCTGCACGTCCATCGAGGCGGGCGCGGTCTGCCACTGGTTGACGAGGACGAACGCCTGTTCTAGCTGTTCGATGCCGCGACGGTGCTCGTCTGCCGAATCTTCCCTGTCCCCCGACCAACCCATCCGCTGACCGTACATGTGCGGTAGCGGCGCCCACGACCTGCTGGGGGGATGAGGTCGTGGGCGCCGAGGTCGGGGGTAGCGGCTTGTCCGGAAGCTCACCCGGCAGGGGGTGCAGCCCTACATTCAGGGCTGGACTGGAGGTGGGGTCACCCGGAAACGACACCCCCGGCGCCCACGGCGCGCGCTCTGTGTCTGCTTGCGCGGGAGGGGGTCAGGGGTGTCGTGCGTCGGCGAGTCGAGCGTGGGGTTTCGTCTCGTAACCGTAGGGTATGGGTATAACTAGGACCTTCGAGACGATTCGGCTATATCTGCCCGTGGGGGGCATGAGCAGCCGTAGGCGTGATCGAGGGGATAGGGGGGTCGGGCGCCACCGGCGCGGCACACCGTGGGGGTGTGTCGCCCGGGGCGCTCGTCAGTCTGGCTGCGAGTATGCGGCCCAGCGCTGGACCCGGAGTGGCGCCCATGACCCGCTCGGGGGATAGGGCCATGGGCGCCGGGCCGAGCGTTACCCAGGCACCTGATGCCATAGGCTCCCGCCGTGGGGATGAGCGACGTGCAGGGACAGCACCCTTCCGGTGATGAGTCGCGGCGTCAGCGTTGGGAGGCCAGGGCGAACCGGCCCCTGACTCTCGCGGCCGTCCTGTTCCTGATCGCCTATGCCTGGCCGGTGCTCGAGCCGGATCTGTCCGGTCCGCTGGCGGCCGGCTGCCAGGTGGTGACCTGGGCGACGTGGGCGCTCTTCGTTGTTGACTACGTCGCCCGCTTCGTGCTGTCGAGCCGCCGTGTGGCGTTCGTTCGCAGCAACGTGCTGGACCTGGGTGCCGTCGCCCTGCCGCTGCTGCGCCCCTTGCGGCTCCTACGGTTGGTGGCGTTGCTGTCGGTGATGAACCGCTACGCGGGGGGTTCGCTGCGCGGCCGGGTCGCGGTCTACGTCGCGGGGTCGACGTCTCTGATCCTGTTCGTGGCGTCGCTTGCGGTGCTCGACGCTGAGCGGCAGGCCGAGGGCGCGAACATCACGACGTTCGGGGACGCGCTGTGGTGGTCGATGACCACGGTCACGACGGTCGGTTACGGCGACCGGTTCCCGGTGACGACCGAGGGGCGGTTCATCGCTGGTGGGCTCATGCTCGCGGGGATCGCACTGCTGGGCATCGTCACAGCCTCTCTCGCCTCATGGCTCTTGGACAGGGTCCGTGAGGTCGAGGAGGAAAGCCAGGGCACCACACGCGCGGATATCGACGCGCTGACTGCGGAGGTACGTGCGCTCAGATCAGAGCTTGCACAGCGTGAGGTCCGTCTCAGCACGGAAGCCGACTGACTCGCACGCCCGGCCAGGCCTGACCCTTCCCGACTGTCACCCACGACCCGCTCGAGGGGACGGCCCAGCTGGCGCGGGCCCGGGGCGGCGAGCAACTCGTCCTCGGGTCGGCTTGTGGATCAGCCAGACCGCTTGCTCACGCCCCGCGGTATTGGGCGAAGAGACCTCCGGTAGCATCGGAAATCGGTATGATAGGGGCGAAACTGACTGAAATGGGGAACAATGACGACTCCTTGAGCAAGCGCGAGGCCAAGGCAGACAAGGCCGCCGAGAAGGCCAGAGCCAAGGCACAACGCAACTGGTTCTCGAGGCACAAGATCCTGACTGGGCTGGCAGTCCTGCTCATTCTCATCATCGGCCGCGCCGCCACCACCGGCGGCGGGAGCGCGCCGACGACAGCGGCAACCCCGGCAGCGTCGGCCTCAGCCGCTCCATCAACTAAGGCCGCTGCAGCCAAGACTCCCGCAGCAACGCCAAAGCCCGCTGCTCCCGCGTTGACAGCTGGTCAGGGGAACGCTGTGAAGGCAGCCGAGAACTACCTCAACCTCACGGCCTTCTCTCGTGCGGGCCTGATCAAGCAGTTGTCCTCCTCGGCCGGCGACGGTTACTCGGTCCAAGACGCGACCTACGCGGCCGATCACGTGGAGGTCAACTGGAACGATCAGGCTGCCAAAGCCGCCAAAAACTACCTCGGCCTGACGTCCTTCTCACGGGCGGGCCTGATCAAGCAGCTAACGTCCTCGGCTGGCGACGGTTACACGCTCGACCAGGCGACGTACGGTGTGACCAAGGCGGGTCTCTAGGCGGCGCGTGCAAGATACGTGCAAGATTGTCGACTCCTCCTGTCAAGGGCCATTGAGATCTGCCCAGAGGCGGTCGTGAGACCTGCCCGGTGACGGTCACGAGAACTGCCCGGTGGTGGCCATGGGATCTGCCCAGTGCTGGCCACCCTCGGCCTCAGGGGGTGGGTCAGGTCAAGGGGCTCACCCCCGCGCCGGCGAGGGCTTGGGTCAGGCGGACGCTGTCGCCGGTGGTCTGACAGATGTGGGCGTGGTGCAGGAGCCGGTCGACGGTCGCGGTTGCGAGGGTCTTGGGCATCAGCTCGTCGAACGAGGCGGGGTGCAGGTTCGAGCTGATCGCGATGGACCGCTTCTCGTACGCGGCATCGACGAGGCGGTATAGGCCCTCGGCGGCGTCGTGGGCCACGGGGAGCAGGCCAATGTCGTCGACCACGACGAGATCTGCTCGCAGGACGCGGGCGATGGCGCGGGTGACGGTGTCGTCGGCGCGGTGGCGGCGTAGCAGGATGCCGAGGTCTTCGAGGGTGAACCAGGCGACCTTCAGGCCTTGCTCGACGGCTTGCTGGCCCAGGGCCTCGAGCAGGAACGTCTTGCCGGTGCCCGAGGGGCCGCACACGACGAGGTTCTCCCGCCGGTGGACCCACTCCAAGGTCCGCAGGGCCTGCTGGGTCGGCGCGGGGATCGAGGAGGCCTGCGGGTCCCACGCGTCGAACGTCTTGCCCGTGGGGAACCCGGCGGTGCTGCGGCGGGTCGCGAGGGCGGACCGTTCCCTGCCGGCGGCTTCCTCGCCGAGCAGGGCCCGCAGGACCTCGACGGGTTCCCACCGTTGGGCCTTCGCGGTCGCGACGACTTCAGGGGCGTGGCGCCGGATGTGCGGCAGGCGTAACCGCCGCAGCAGCGCCTCGAGGTCGTCGGGCAGCGGCGGTGGGGCCGGGACACCCAGGGCCGGGGCTGCGGTCGTCTTCGTCGCCGAGCTCACGAGGTCACCTCCGGTCGAGGGTCGTTGACCGTGACAGCACGGTCGTTACACAGCGCCGACGACGACGCCGTCTCCGGGCCCGAGGTCAAGGTCGAAGTCGTGGCAGCGCCGAGGGCGGCCCAGCTGGAGGTGCCCTGGGTCAGGGACCCGTCTTCTCCGGCACGGCTGACCGCCGCGTTCCGCGTGACGTGTTGGTGGTGATCGAGGATGGACGCGAGGTCGGCCTCGGCGAACCGGGCGTGAACCGCGGCGTGGCCCAGCGCCCAGTCGACGTCCTTGGTGTCGAACAGCTTCGCCAACGTCACGGCCTGGGCCATCTTGACCCGGATCTTCGTCGTGCCCGCGGCCGCGGCCTCGCTCAGCCACAGCCGGGCACCGTCACCGATGGTCAGGAACTCAACCTCAGCAGCGTTCCGGGCCAACGGTTTCCGCCCCAGCGCCCCCACGGGGGTGTGGGGGAAGTGGTCATCGTTGATCTTCGGGCTGCCCGGGGTAGCACGGGCGTGGCGGGCGACTTCGACCGGCCCGGTCGGGCCGACGTGCACGAGCACGATCACCTCGTCAGCGCCTTTGCCGTGGACGCGGACCCACACCGTTTGACCGAGCAGCCGGGCCGGGACGGAGTACTGCCCACCCTCGAACGAGACCATCGGGGTGCTCGGCGGCACGGTCCGGGTCACCCCAAACGCGACCGTGTGCGGGACGAGCGGGATGGGGTGAAGCCGGGCGTGTTCCTCGGCGAGCATCTCCACCGGGACCCGGCGGGTGACCCGGTGGACCCTCGTGTTGACGTGGTCACAGAACTCCTCGCACGCGGCCTCGAGCTGCGCGAACGAGGCGTACTGCTCGCGCAGGTTCGTGTCCTTCGGGACCAGGTCAGCCTTGGCGATCTTCACCGACGACTCCGACCCACCCTTCGACGCCGGGTCAGCCGGGACGCAGGTGTGAATGGTGAGACCGTAGTGCCGAGCGAAGGCGACGATCCCCGGGTTGCGCACCGGCACCCCGGCGACATGCTCGGTCGTGACGGTCTTCTCGTTGTCCGTCAACACGTACGTCGGGGCGCCACCGAGCCGGCGCAGCGTCACGTCGAGCGCGGCCATCACCGACGGCATCGTCTTGTCCCGGATCGGCAGGACCACCCGGAACCGCGACCACGCCAACCACGCGATGAACAACGTGGTCTTCACCCCGTCGATGACCGGGCCGTCACCGAAGTCGTACTGCAGCCACATCCCCGGCTCCGTCACCCACGGACGGTGGACGCGGACACGACCGAGGCGGTAGTCCTTCTTCACCGCCGCGACCGCGCGTCGGGTCGTGCGCTCGGACCCGGTGTACCCGAGGGCTGCGAGCTTCTCGTGGGCTCGATCCGCGCGGAGCTTGCCCTTGGACCGCTCGATCCACTCCTCGATCTTGGGCAGGAACTCGTCGATCAGCTGCGGTCTCGCAGCGGGACGATCGGACAGGACGCCCGATTCGCGGGCGGCGACGTACCTCGCGACGGTGTGGTGCGAGACCCCGGACAACTCCCCGGCGTCCCGCAACGACCCGGTCAGGTCGAAGGCTTCCAACATGTTCATGATCTCCTCGGCAGACTTCATGGTGTCCCTCCTGGGGGGCGGCAGGCGCATCAGCACCGCCACCGCACCCCAGGAGGGGCCTCAACCGCTGTATGCGGTGAGGCCAACGAACTCGTGTCGGGCAGATCCCGTGACCGTCAGCGGGCACTTCTCGTGGCCGCTACCGGGCAGTTATGTGGCCGCCTCCGGGCAGTTTCTCGTGGCCGCTGCCACCTCCCGCGGCGCCGAGGGTCACGACGTCCCCACCGACGTTCAGGTCGTCTGTGCTCGGCGGTCCCAGGGGTGACACACACCTTCGTGTGCGACCAGGAGCACAGCGAGCCTGTCCGCCAGACGGCACCACGTCCTGCTGTACCTGTCCACCCATGTCTACCGACGCCACGCCGTCGCGGACGAGGTCACCGAGGGCAGTCCCGCCCCCTCGAGGCGTTCTACCCGTGATCTACCCCGACGCGTTGGTGGTGAAGATCCGCGACGGCGCGCACGTGTCCAACCGGTCCGCGCACATGGCGGTCGGGGTCGACCTGGACGTCCTCATCGTGTGCTGCGACGGCCTGAACGGGTTCCCCGAAGCGATCGAGGCGACTGGCCGAGGGTGATGGTCCAGACGTGTGTCGTGCACCTGATCCGGGCGTCCATGCGGTTCGTGGCCTACGCCGACAGGAATGCCGTCGCCGCGATGCTGCGCCCGATCTACACCGCCCCCGACGAGGACGCCGCACGTATGGCGATGGCCGCCTTCGGCGACTCGACCTGGGGCAGGAAGTACCCCGCCGCGGTCGCGACCTGGGAGAACGCCTGGGACCGGTTCACCCCGTTCCTCGCGTTCGGCCCGGCCCCGCGCAAGGTCATCCACACGACGAACAGCATCGTGACCTTGAGGCCCCTGTTGGGTGTCGTTGACGTCGTCGATGCACTGGATCGGTCAGTGATTGTGCCTGCTGGACATAACAATCTGCAGCCGTCCAACAGGAGCGGTCGCAGGAGGTGCCTGTGCCTGAGAGCCGACGCCGGGGGCAAACGGGGTGCCCGGGCACCGCTGAACATGGTGGTGATCGGGAACGTCCCTCCTCGGTGAGAGAAACGTGCGAGGGTGACCCACTAAGTGCCAAGGTGTGTCGGCACGCCGAGTCGAGGAGGTTGCCGTGGCCGGAGCATCGTCGCAGTCCGGGCTCATTGAACGGCTGGTATCCGTCAGTCCCGGACAACCCTGCGGGCAGCAGGAGATCCTTCAAGAACTGCGTCGGGTGATCCTGACTGGAGACGCACCGCCAGGCACGTCCATTCCGCTCGAAGCGGTCGCGCAGTTCTTTGCGGTGAGTGTCATCCCGGTGCGCGAGTCATTGAAGACCTTGATCGGTGAGGGGCTGGTCGACCATGTGCCCCGTGGCGGTTACCGCGTCGCCCAGCTCACTCGTGACGAGCTCCGCGAGTTCTACGTGATCCGTGAGGTCCTCGAGGCTGCAGGCCTGCGGTCTGCCGTCGCCAGGGCGAATGCCGCCGACGACGCTGCCGCCGTGGCGATCCACGAGGCGCTGGCCGCTGAGCTCGTGGCCGAGGACTACCGGGCGTATCACCGTGACAGCCGACGGTTCCATCTCGCTCTCCTCAAGCCGTCTGGTATGCAGCGCCTGCTCCACATGTTCGAGCTGGCGTGGAACGTCACTGATCCTGCCCAACCCATGGCTGCGGTGTCCACCGTCGACCGGGAGCGCATGTACGCGGACCACTCCGCCATGCTGGCGGCGTTCGTCGCGCGCGACGCGGACGAGCTGGTGCGACGCTCCCGCAAGCACTACAAGCGGCTCGAGCGAGCCGTCGACGATGCCTGAACCCTGATCCTCCGATGATCTAGCAGCAGCGGCGGGTCGTGATACGCGAATGCCCTTGTGGGGCGGAGGAATTGGGTCTTCGACAGTCCGAGTGAAACGGCACTAAGGGGCATCCGAGAGATGCAAGCACTCCACACGATCAGCACGAAGTTCGATGACCCCAACCTGATCGGTGCGGCGGGGCTGGTCCCGGTGCTGCGGTTTGACGCAGCAGGCCGGGTTGCAGCAGTCGCTTCAGGAGCGGTTAACGTGCCGTCGCCGAACGCGGCAACCAAGGCGGGGTGTGTGGTCGTGAGGATGATCGCGGGCGCTGACAGCATCGACGACCTCGACGTCCTGCGCCAGGGCGGACTGAGCAAGGTCGTCACGGGGCGCGGGCGCCGTCGACGGTTGGGACGTTCTGCGGGCGTTCGAGTTCGGGCAGGTGAAGCAGCTCGACGCGGACTCCTCCCGGGTGTTGGCTGGGCTGACGGGCGTAGTGGCGCGGCTGCTGTCCGGGACCGAGGCGATGGCGTCCGTGGACATCGACGACACGATCCGTGAGGTCCACGGGTACCAGAGGCAGGGCGTCGCGTACGAATGCTCCGGTGTGAAGGGTCTGAACGCGCCAGTAGGCGTCGCCGACGCGCGCCCCGCTCATCGCCGGCTCCCGGCTGCGTAAGGGCAACACGATCTTCGGGCAGGGCGTGAAGCTGGCCGGGGACGCCGTGGCGACCGCCCGCCGGGCCGGGGCGGGCGGGCAGGTGATGGTCCGCGCCGACTCCGGGTACTACCGTCGCGACCTGACCACCACCGCCGCCCTCAAGGCCAAGGCGTGGTTCTCGGTCACCGTGCGGATGAATTCCGGCGTGGCGCGGGCGATCGCGGTCATCCCCGACGGGGCATGGATCACGACCAGTACCCGCGGGCGATCTGGGACGAGGACGAGAATCGGTGGATCTCCGAAGCGCAGGTCGCCGAGACGCACTTCGCCGCGTTCGCGCCCGCCCGGAAGGCCCAGCACCTGCCCTGCCGGCTCGTGGTCCGCCGCGTCCAACGCCTCAACAAGGCCGCTTCCGCTACAGGTCAAGAGCTGTCCGCCAGCTGGCGCCACCACAGCTTCGTCACCCAAGTCGAATCAACCGCTATCGCCGCGGACGAGACCCACCGCGACCACGCCGTCGTCGAGCAGGTCGAATGCCGAGCTGTAGACCGGGGCCCTCGCCCACGCCCCGCCGCGGAAGTTCGACGCGAGCGCGGCCTGGCTGGCGCTGGCCTGCGTCGCGTTCAACCTCCTGCGCGTCTCCGGGGTGGCCGCCTCGACCCGCCACGCCAAAGCCCGGCGGACCACCTGCGGACCCATCTGATCGCGGTACCCGCCCGGGTCGCGTCGTCGGCCCGCCGACTCACGCTGCACCTACCGACGAGCTGGCCCTGGGCGGAGTGGAAGAGCCGGACAGACCGGGGGCTCCACCACGTGTTCGTCCCAGGCAGTGAGGATCAGCAGCCGGCAGAGTCAGCACCCGCTGCGGAATCAGCGTCGGTGGATCCGGGCCGAACAGGGCCCATTTATTCATGCAGGTGGGGTCATATATCTCGGATATACGCGCACGGGTCTATTCTCAAAAACCACTTCGGGACTAGCGTCGGGCCACAGCTCGGGGGTGCCACCAGGCACAGCCCGATCAACGAAGGAGTGCCCACCATGAGCGATACGATCATAGACGCACCAGCTCCCCCCAGCGCGGAGCACCCGGCCGGCGTCGGCGTCATCAAGCCGGGTTACCACCCCCGGCTCACGAACGACGACCTCGCACCACTTCGGGACCAGAACTGGACCTGGTACAACATCTTCGCCTTCTGGATGTCGGACGTGCACAGTGTCGGCGGGTACGTCACGGCCGGCAGCCTCTTTGCCCTCGGACTGACCAGCTGGCAGGTCTTCATCTGCCTCATCGCCGGGATCTCGATCGTGCTCTTCTTCACCAATCTGGTGGCCAAGCCCAGCCAGCGAACCGGCGTCCCTTTCCCGGTGATCTGTCGGTCCGTCTTCGGAGTCGTCGGAGCCAACATCCCGGCGATCATCCGCGGCCTCATCGCGGTGGCCTGGTACGGCATCCAGACCTATCTGGCGTCCGCCGCACTGGACATCCTCGTGGTGCGCCTGTGGCCGTCGGCCGCCTCCTACGGCGACGTGGCCCAGCACGGGTTCCTCGGTCTCTCGGCCCTCGGCTACGTCACCTTCGCGATCCTCTGGGTGCTGCAGGCAGCCGTCTTCTGGACCGGCATGGACACGATCCGCAAGTTCATCGACTTCTGCGGGCCGGCGGTCTACGTCGTCATGATCCTCCTGTGCGGCTACCTGCTCGTCCAGGCCAAGTTCCAAATCAACCTCGACCTGTCGAGCAAGCACCTGACCGGGACCGCGGTGATCTCCACCATGTTCGCCGCCACCGCACTGGTCGTGTCGTACTTCTCCGGGCCGATGCTGAACTTCGGTGACTTCTCGCGTTACAGCGAGAGCTTCGAGGCCGTCAAGAAGGGCAACTTCTGGGGCCTACCGGTCAACTTCACGATGTTCTCGGTCCTGACCGTCCTGACGGCTGCCGCCACCCTCCCGGTCTACGGCGAGCTGATCACCGACCCGGTCAAGACCGTGGGCAAGATGGACAGCACGTTCGCCATCGTCCTGGCCGCGCTGACCTTCGCTACGGCGACCATCGGCATCAACATCGTCGCGAACTTCGTCTCCCCCGCGTTCGACTTCTCCCACGTCAACCCGCAGAAGATCAGCTGGCGCACCGGTGGCATGATCGCGGCCGTCGGGTCGGTGCTCATCACGCCGTGGAACCTCTACAAGAACCCGGACACCATCCACTACACGCTCGACACACTCGGTGCGTTCATCGGACCGCTGTTCGGGGTCCTTATCTGTCACTACTACCTCATCCACAAGCAGAAGGTCGCCATCGACGACCTGTTCACCATGGACGAGTCAGGTATCTACCACTACACCCGGGGATTCAACCCGGCCGCGGTCGCCGCCACCGCCATCGCCGCCGTCATCGCGATCGCCTGTGTCTTCGTCCCCGGTATGAACCGGGCCAACGACTACAGCTGGTTCATCGGCTGCGGTCTCGGGCTCGTTGTCTACTACGTGCTCGCCCGCCGTGCCGGAATCGACACGATGATGGACCTGCGCAGCGGCGACGACGTGGTGGTTGGCTGATGATGCGGATCCGGGTGATCAACCCCAACACGACCTGGTCGATGACGAAGCTGATCGGGGAGAGCGCCCGATCCGTCGCCGGAGCGGACGTGGTCATCGAAGCGGTCTCCCCCACGATGGGCCCGGTCTCGATCGAGAGCCACTACGACGAGGCCCTGGCCGTCCCCGGCATCCTCGCCGAAGTCGCCAGGGGCGAGGCGGAGGGCGCCGACGGCTACGTGATCGCGTGCTTCGGTGACCCGGGCATGGAGGCGGCACGCGAGCTGGCCCGTGGCCCGGTGGTCGGCATCGCCGAGGCGGCGATGCGCACTGCGACCTACCTCGGACGTTCCTTCAGCGTCGTCACCACGCTGGGTCGCACTCGCGGCCGGGCGTGGGACCTCGCCGAGACCTACGGCGTCTCCACCGCCTGTCGCGGCGTGTACGCGTGCGAGATCCCGGTGCTCGAGCTCGAGACGTCACCCGATGCCCGTGAGCGCATCACGCGGGCCTGCCGTGAGGCCCTCGAGCGCGACGAGTCCGACGTCATCGTCCTGGGCTGCGCCGGGATGGCGGACCTGTGCGCGCACATCTCGGAGGCGATCGGCGTCCCGGTCGTTGACGGCGTCGCCGCAGCGACGGTCACCGTCCAAGGACTCGTGACGCTGGGCCTGCGCACCAGCACGGTCGAGGAGTTCGCCGCCCCACCACCCAAGACCTACGAGGGCTTGCTGGCCGGCTTCGGGCTCGGCGGCACGGTCCGACGAGCCCGCGAGAGTGCGGCGCCCGTTCGGGCTCACTGACGGCGCCTATACCGCCCAACCGCAGTCACGTGAGGCTGCACCGAACGTCAGATCCGCACAGGGGTCTGCCGGTCTTCACCCGAGAGGACAGAGCAATTGACGCGGCCGACCCCAGGCCATGCCATCACCATGCGGGGTCTCAGCCCCCGTCGGGTTCACCGCGACCTCCGAGCTGGCGGCGGCTGCGGCGGCCGCCAGCTCGGAGGTCGCCGCGCTCGACGTCATCGAGTCCACCACGAGAGCGTCACCGTCGACATCACCTGCAACACCGCCGGCGACGAGCACGCCAAGCAGGTTGCCGAACATCCAGCCTGGAGCCAGCGGTCATCGCTCGACCAGCGCCGCGGACCGGACTCACCGCGTGCTGGGGTGCTCTCGGATCAGCCGGGCGATCTCGATGGCGTCACCCTCGGGTGCGTGCGACGAGCTGTGCGGGTGAGCGATGAACAGGTAAAGCAGGCCGCTGCCCACCACGACCGCGAGCCCGACCAGCACGATCCAGTCGTCGAGGAACACTCCCGTGGTCCCCGGCCGCGCCAGCAGGACGATCGCGAAGACCCCGTAGGCGAGCGCGACGACGTTCACGACGACGCCAGCCCTGCCCAGGCTGAAGGGTCCCGCAGGTTTCCACCCCTTGATGCGCTGGCGGAGCGCCGCCAGCACGACCGCCTGGAAGGCGACGTAGATGCCGATCACGGCGAAGGCCGTGATCTTGGTGAGGAGAGAGCTGCCGCCGACGTAGATCAGCAGGCAGAGCACGAGTGGGATGGCGCAGGCCACGATCAGCGCATTGACGGGCACCGCGGTCCGGTGGCTGACCTGGGCCAGCCACGCGTGGCCCGGCAGCATGCCATCCCGCGCGAAGGAGAAGAGCAGGCGACTGGCAGCGGCTTGCAGGCTGAGCACGCAGGACAGGAAGGCCGTCAGGGCGACCACGAGGAAGATCTTCGCCCCCACCGTGCCGAGTGACGACTCGAGGATCGCCGGGATGGGATCACCGTCCGTCCCGCTGACGACGGCCTGCAGGTCGGGGGCCGCCATCACGTAGCCGCCGAACGAGAACAGCGCCGACACCCCACCGACGAGGATGGTCATGATCATCGCGGTCGGTATGCGACGGGCCGGGTCCTCGACCTCCTCCGCCACGTCGCCGCACGCCTCGAACCCGTAGAACAGGAAGAGGCCGGCCAGGGCTGCGCCGAGGAACGCGGCGGCGTAGCTGCCGTCGCCCTGGACCCCCATGGAGTCGACGAACACGCCGAAGCCCTGCTTGCGCTCGAACGCCAGCAGGTAGAGACCGAGGCCGATCACACCGATGAGCTCGGCCGCCAGGCCGATCCGGGCGACGCGCGCGAGCGTGGTCGTCCCCGAGAAGTTCAGCGCGAAGGCGACGACGAGGAAGACGACGGAGAGCCCGAGGGTGGTGGTGTCCGTGACCTCGACGCCAAGCAGGCTGGCGAGGAAACCGGTCCCGAACTCGGCGACCGCCGTGATGGTGACGAGCATCGCCCAGACATAAACCCAGGCGGCCATCCAGGCGTAGCGCTTTCCCCACAGGCGTCTCGTCCACGGGTAGATGCCGCCGGCGATCGGATACTGGGACACCACTTCGCCGAAGACCAGTGACACCAGCAGCTGCCCGGACCCGACGATGGCGAGCCAGAAGATCGACGGCGGGCCACCGGTGCTCAGGGCGAGCGCAAAGAGGGAGTAGACGCCCACCAGCGGTGAGAGATAGGTGAAGCCGAGGGCGAAGTTCGCCCACAGGGACATCGAGCGTCTGAACGAGTCGTCGTATCCCAGCACGCGCAGGTGCTCAGCGTCGTCGAGCCGCTTCTTCGGGACGTGGTCGACGGAGGGTTCTCCAGGCATGGCGCAACCTTTCGGGGCAGGGTGGAGGCCCACGCAGCCCACCCGGTTCTGCCGCGCCTCCCGGCGTGCGCCCACGGTAGTCCTCTGCGATGGAGCGTTCCACGAAGGCCCGGCATCTTCTTGCCGATACCGCAGGTGCGGCTGCTGTCGCGCGAGGGGAAACGACGATGAGGAACGCGATGACGACGAGTGGAAGTCCCCAGCAGGTGGCGGTGCCCAGCGCCGAGCACGCTGAGGTCCGTGTGGGCCGGCGCAGCAGACTCGCCAGCATCGCGCTGGTGGTGGTCCTGCTCGCCGTCAGCGCCTTCGCCGTGTGGTCGTCTCAGGCGACGAGTGCAGCCGTCGACCGGGCGGTCAGCGCGAGCCTGCTCTCGGACGACTACTCCGAGGCGGCCAGCGCCGTCGGCGCCGAGGAGTCCCTGGAGCGCAAGTACCGTCTGGAGCCCGGCCCGGACGTGCAGCTGAAGTACGACGCGGCCGCCGCTCGCTTCGTCGCCGCACTGGAGAGCGTCCGTCGGGACGGCAGCGACCACGACCGCTCACTCGTCGACGGTGTCCTGGCGCTGCACACGAAGTACCTCGCGGCGATCGTGCGGCTGTTCAGCGCGACCGACCGCGCCGACACCGCTGCCGCCAACCGGGTCGACACCGACGAGGTCGACCCGTCCTTCGGGACCATCGAGGCATCCGTCCTCGATGCGGCCCAGAAGATGCACGTGGAGTCGCTGCACCAGATGGGTGCCCTGCAGCGTCTGGAGATGGTGACCCGGCTCTTCACCCCCATGGTGTTCCTCCTCGGCCTCCTGCTGGTTGCTGCCCTCGCGAAGGTGACCCGTGGGCACCAACGGTTGCTCGGTGCCGAGCGGGCGCAGGCGGTGCACGACTCGTTGCACGACGCTCTCACCAAGCTGCCCAACCGGACCCTGCTGGCCGACCGCTTCGGCCAGGCGCTGCGCTCCGACGCACGCAGCGGCACGAGGACCGGGATGCTGCTCATCGACCTCGACCGGTTCAAGGAGGTCAACGACACCTTCGGCCACCACTACGGCGACGAGCTCCTGGCGCAGATCGGGCCGCGTCTGACTGCCGCACTGCGCGAGGTGGACACCGTGGCCCGACTGGGTGGTGACGAGTTCGCGGTACTCCTGCCGGACATCCGCACGGTCGAGGACGCCGTCGCGATCGCCACGAAGCTCCAGGCAGCCCTCCAGACCCCGTTCCACGTCCTCGGAGTCGACCTCGACGTCGAGGCGAGCGTGGGGGTGGTCGTCTCCGGCGAGCACGGCGATGACGCCAGCATCCTGCTGCAGCACGCCGACATCGCCATGTACGTCGCGAAGGCCCAAAGCGCCGGCGTGTCGATCTACGACCCCGACCTCGACGGCCACACCCCGGAGAAGCTGTCCCTGCTGGGTGACCTGCGACGGGCGCTGGAGAACGACGAGCTGGTGCTGCACTACCAGCCCAAGATCGGCCTGGACACCGGTGACGTCATCGGTTTCGAGGCGTTAGTCCGCTGGCAGCATCCGGAGCGGGGCCTGGTCTTCCCCGACGACTTCATCCCCATGGCTGAGCACACCGGCCTCATCGGAGCCCTGAGCCGACGGGTCCTGGACCTGGCCCTGGCTCAGTCGCGCCGGTGGTCCGACGCGGGGCAGTCCGTGACGGTCTCGGTGAACCTCTCGGCTCGGAACCTGCTCGACGAGCACCTGCCAGCGGTCGTCGAGGAGCTCCTCGCCCGACACGGCGTCGCTGCCGACCTGCTCGTGCTCGAAGTCACCGAGTCGGCCCTGATGACCGAGCCCGTCCGCGCCCAGCGGCTGCTCGAGGAGCTGTCCGCCCTCGGGGTGCGTATCTCGATCGACGACTTCGGCGCCGGCTACACCAGTCTCGGCCAGCTCAAGACGCTGCCGGTCAGCGAGCTCAAGATCGACAAGTCCTTCGTCATGACCATGGCCGAGGGCGGCAGCGACGACATGATCGTCCACAGCGTCATCGAGCTGGGCCACAACCTCGGCCTGTCGATCGTCGCCGAGGGCGTGGAGGACGCACGGACGTTGGCCAAGCTCGCGGAGTACGGCTGCGACCTCGCGCAGGGCTACTACCTCTGTCGGCCGGCAGCACCGGACGCGCTGGGCCTCGGCCGGGCCCCCCGACCTGCCTCACCCGTCGACACCGAGGCATCGCAGGCGAGTCCGATGACCCCCGTCTCGGCCTCCCTCTGACCGCTGAGGCCGAGGTGGCGGCGTCCGTGGGCCCGTCCCGTCTGACAGCCGATGTGCGACCACGGGGGGAGGCGCCGCACAGGGCACGGGGTCACAATAGACGGGTGAGACCTCTCCTGACCGATCGCTCCTCCCTCCGCTGGGCCGCACCTGCGGCCGCCGTCGCCCTGCTCGCGGCCGGGGTGGGCCTCAGCCGGGTCACCGCCTCCGCCGACGGTGGTCTGCCCACGCTCACCGCGCAGCAGCTGCTCGTCGACGCGCAGGCGTCCGCCGTGTCGGGTCAGGTGCGCGGGCTCTCCGGCGTCGTGAGCAGCACCGCCGACCTCGGCCTGCCGCAGCTGCCGGGTCTCTCGAGCGCAGGGGGAGCGAGCGGCGACGCCTCGCTCACCTCGATCGTCAGCGGCACCCACACCTGGCGGGTGTGGGTCGGCGGCGCCACCACGCAGCGGGTCGCCCTGATGGGTGGCATGGGCGAGACCGACGTCGTGCGCAACGGCCGCGACGTCTGGCTGTGGTCGAGCAAGGACCAGAGCGCCATGCACACGACCCTGCCTGCGGAGCAGGCGGGCCAGGCTCCCCGGGCCCTGCCGACCGACGCCCCCCGCACTCCCGCGGAGGCGGCCAGCCGTGCGCTCGCGACCATCAGCCCGACCACGCAGGTGACGACCACGGGGCTCGCGACCGTGGCCGGACGCTCCGCCTACGAGCTCGTGCTCACCCCCCGCGACACCACGACGAGGGTCGGCCAGGTGCGCGTGGCCCTTGACAGCGAGACCAAGGTGCTCCTGCGCACCCAGGTGTTCGCGACCGGCGCCAGCACGCCCGCCATCGACGTCGCCTACACCTCGGTCGACTTCGCGGTGCCGCCGGCCTCGACCTTCACCTTCACCCCGCCCCCCGGCACGACGGTGACCCAGCGGCCCTTCCCAACGGCTCCTTCCGCCGCGTCGAAGGCGGTCGCCACGGCAGCCGAGCGCAAGGCCTCGCCCCGGGTCGTCGGCACCGGCTGGAGCTCGGTGCTCGTCGCCCGGCTCCCGCAGACCACGGGCGTCACGCCGAGCGGCACCCCGAGCGACGGCGCGGCGCAGAGCCTCCTCTCGGCTCTGCCTCGCGTCTCCGGCGCTTGGGGCACCGGGCGCCTGCTCGACGGGCGGCTGTTCTCCGCCGTGCTCACCGACGACGGCCGGGTCGCCGTCGGCGCCGTGCCCCCCGCCCAGCTGTATGCCGCCCTCGCAGCCTCGTGAGCCCCTCACCCGTCACGACGGGTGAGCTCGCGGTCAGCACGACGGGTCTGACCAAGCGCTTCGGCGCCCAGACCGCGGTCGACGGCCTCGACCTCGTCGTGCCCAGCGGAGCGGTCTACGGCTTCCTCGGTCCCAACGGCTCGGGTAAGACCACCACGATCCGCATGCTGCTCGGGCTGGTGTCGCCGACCGCCGGGTCACGCACCCTGCTCGGCCACGACATGACCCGGGATGCCGGAGCCGCCCTGGCCCGGGTGGGCTGCCTCGTCGAGGGCCCGGCCTTCCATCCCTACCTGTCGGGACGCGCCAACCTCAGGCGTCTCGACGCAGCCGACCTGCGCGCCGACCCCCGCACCACCCGGGTCCGGGTCGACGCCGCGCTCGACCGGGTCGGCCTGCTCGCGGCTGCGGGCAAGCGCTACCGCAACTACTCGCTCGGCATGCGCCAGCGGCTGGCCCTCGCGGGAGCGCTGCTCGTGCCGCGCGACCTGCTCGTGCTCGACGAGCCCACCAACGGTCTCGACCCGCAGGGGACGCGCGAGGTGCGCCACCTCGTCGGGTCGCTCGCCGCCGAGGGCACGACCGTGCTGGTCTCGAGCCACCTGCTCGCCGAGGTCGAGCAGATCAGCACCCACCTCGGGGTGATGAGCGCCGGGCGTCTCGTGGCCCAGGGCACGGCTGCGCAGGTGCGCGGGTCCGTCGCCGTGGTGGCTCGCGTCGCCACCGGCCAGCCGCAGGAGGCTCACCGGGTCCTGGTCGGTCTCGGCCTGACCGATGTCGTCACCGTCGCTGACGAGGTCAGGGCGCCACTGGGGGACCTGGCCCCCGAGACGGTGGTGGCGGCCCTGGTCCACGACGGGGTCGGGGTGCGGGCCTTCACGGTCGAGCGACCCAGCCTCGAGGACCTCTTCGTCCAGCTCACCGGGGAGGGCTTCGATGTCAGCGGCTGACCCCACGACCACTTCCCGCCGTCCCGCGGCCCGTCTGCTGCGCTCCGAGCTCGGCCTCATTGCCGGGCGCCGTCGCAACCAGATGGGGCTGCTCGTGCTCGCGGCGGTGCCCATCGTGCTCGCCGTCGCCGTGAAGGTGACGTCGGCCCCTTCGAGCGGCCGCGGTCCCGACTTCCTCTCGTCGGTCACCGCCAACGGTCTCTTCGTCGCCTTCGCCGCCCTGACCCTCGAGCTGCCTCTCTTCCTGCCGCTCGCCGTCGCCGTCCTCGCGGGCGACGCCATCGCCGGGGAGGCCAACCTCGGCACGCTGCGCTACCTGCTCACCGTGCCGGTCAGCCGGGCCCGACTCCTGGTGGTCAAGCTGCTGTCGCTCGCGATCGGTGCCTTCGAAGGCGTGCTGGTCGTGGGCCTCACGGGTGCGGTCATCGGCATCGCGCTCTTCGGGACGGGCCCCCTCACGACTCTCTCCGGCACGCAGATCGGCTTCGGGGACGCCTGCTGGCGGCTGCTGCTCGTCATGCTCTACCTCGCGTGCTGCCTCACGGGGCTCGCCGCCGTCGGGCTCTTCGTCTCCACCCTCACCGAGCAGCCCATCGCCGCGACGGTGGAGGTGACGATCTTCTCCACGCTGTCCTTCATCCTCGACTCGGTGCCGCAGCTGGAATGGCTGCACCCCTACCTCCTGGTCCACAACTGGACCGCCTTCGCCGACCTGCTGCGTGATCCCCCCTTCTGGGACACCGTGCGCCAGGGCCTGCTCGTCGCCGGCGCCTACGTCGTGGTCTTCGGCCTGCTCGCCTGGGCCCGCTTCGCCGGGAAGGACGTCACGAGCTGATCAGCCTGCACCCGTGCCCGCTGGTAGGTTTCGCGCGTGAGGCAGGTGCACCGATGACCCAGGCGCAGTGGGAGCTGCCGGCCTCGGTCTGGCAGGGGATCGACCGGTCGGGGCCGCTGCCGGTCTACCAGCAGGTGGCCAGCGTGCTCGAGCAGGCGATCCGCGACGAGCTGCTGCCGGCAGGTGCTCGGCTGGAGAACGAGGTCTCGCTCAGCGACCGGCTGCGCATCTCGAGGCCGACGGTGAGGCGGGCGATCCAGGACCTCGTCGACAAGGGTCTGCTCGTGCGGCGGCCCGGCGTCGGCACCACCGTGGTGCACGGACGCGTGATGCGGGGGGCCGAGCTGACCAGCCTGCACGCCGACCTCGAGCGGATGGGGCGGCACCCGAGCACCACGCTGCTGGGGCACGAGGTGGTCGCCGCCAACGACGTCCAGTCGGTCGGCCTCGGCGTGCCCGTCGCCACCCCGGTGCTGCACCTGCGCCGCATCCGTCTCGCCGAGGGCGCTCCCATCGCCCTGCTCGACAACGTCATGGCGCCCGACCTCGCTGACCTCGACGTCGAGGCCCTCGAGCAGCGCAGCCTCTACGACCTGCTGCAGGAGCGGGGGGTCGCGGTGCGGGTGGCGCGCCAGCGGATCAGTGCCCGCACCGCCACCGCCGCCGAGGGCCGCCTGCTCGGGGTCCGCGCGGGCACAGCGCTGCTGACGGCCGACCGCACCGGGTTCGACGCCGTCGGTCGGGCCGTGGAGTTCGGTCAGCACCTCTACCTCGCCGACCGCTACTCCTTCGAGGTCACCCTCGTCAGCCGCTGACGACCAGGTGCCCCGGCTCGACCCGGGTCGGGCTCACCCCAGCAGGGGTCGCTGCACCTGCCGCTGCTGCTCGTAGGCCTCCCGGGCGGCAGCCGTCGACCCGAGCGTCGACACCTCGGCGACCGGCACGTCCCACCACCCCTCGCCATCGGGGGCGTAGACCAGGGGGTCGCTGGTGACGTGGATGAGCGTCGGCCCGCCGGAGGCCTTCGCCGTCGTCACCGCGGCGACCAGCTGCGCGCGCGCGCCCGGCCCCGGCTCGATCTCGATGACGTCGATGCCGTAGCTGCGCGCGTTCATCGCCAGGTCGACCGGCAGCACCTCGCCGGCCTCGAAGCCTCCGCTCGCCTCGTCGAGGTAGCGGTAGCGGGTGCCGAACCGCTGGCTCCCGATGGTCTCGGACAGGTGCCCGATCGAGGCGTAGCCGTGGTTCTGCACCAGCACCACGATCACCTTGATCCGCTCGGCGACCGCGGTGAGCAGCTCGGTGTGGAGCATGAGGTAGGACCCGTCACCGACCATGACGATCGCGTCGCGGTCGGGCGCCGCGCGCCGGACCCCGAGGCCGGCGGCGATCTCGTAACCCATGCAGGAGAACGCGTACTCGACGTGATAGCCCAGCGGGTCGCGCACCCGCCACAGCTTGTGCAGGTCGCCCGGCAGGGAGCCCGCCGCCTGGATGACGACGTCGGTCGGGTCGCTCGCGGACTGCACGGCGCCGATGATCTCGGGCTGGCCGAGCAGGCTCGTGCCCGTCGGGGCGAGTGCCTCGTCCACCATCGCGTCCCAGGAGTGCTTCTCCGCCGCGACGAGCACGCTGTAGGACGACTCGACGTGCCACCCCTGCAGCGCCTCACCGAGCGCGTCGAGCGCCTCACGGGCGTCGGCGACGACCGGTACCTGCGTACCGTGCTTGTAGGCGTCGAACGAGGCGACGTTGACGTTGACGAAGGCGACGCCCGGGTGCTGGAAGGCGCTGCGGCTGGCGGTCGTGAAGTCGCTGTAGCGGGTGCCGATGCCGATGACCACGTCGGCCTGTGCCGCCAGCCGGTTGCCCGCGCTCGAGCCGGTCGCGCCGACGCCGCCGAGATACTGCGGATGGTCCCACGGCAGCGACCCGCCGCCGGCCTGGGTGGTGGCCACGGGCACGCCGGTGCTCTCGGCGAAGCGGGCCAGGGCCGCTTCGGCGCCGGAGTAGATGACGCCTCCGCCGGCCACGACCAGCGGGCGTCGGGCAGCCCGGATCGTCTCGAGGGCACGAGCCAGCGCGGCCCGCTCGGGCAGCGGCCGGCGCAGCACCCACTCGCGGTCCTGCAGGAACTCGACCGGCACGTCCAGCGCCTCAGCCTGCACGTCCTCGGGCAGCGAGATGGTGACGGCCCCGGTCTCGACCGGGTCGGTGAGCACCCGCATCGCAGCCAGGGCGATCGAGAAGAGCTGCTCGGGCCGCTGCACCCGGTCGAAGTAGCGCGACACCGGGCGGAAGGCGTCGTTGACCGTGATGCCGGTGTCGTGGGGCAGCTCGACCGCCTGCAGCACCGGGTCGGCGACCCGGGTCGCGAAGGTGTCGCTGGGCAGGATCAGCGCGGGCAGCCGGTTCGACGTGGCGAGGGCGGCGCCGGTGACCATGTTGGTCGACCCGGGGCCCACCGACGCGGTGCTGGCGAAGGTGCCGAGGCGTCGGCGCATCCGGGAGTAGGCGACCGACTGGTGCACCATGGCCTGCTCGTTGCGGGCCTGGTGATAAGGCATCAGCCCCGGCTGGTCGACCGACAGCTGCTTGAGGGCCTGTCCCACCCCGGCGACGTTGCCGTGTCCGAAGATGCCGAAGGTGCCGGCCACCGTGCGCTCCCGGTGGCCGCCGTCGACGCTCCACTGGTGGGCGAGGAACTCGACGAGGGCCTGGCCCACCGTCATCCTGCGGGTCCGTGGGGTCATCACTCAGCTCTCGTCGGGGGTGGTGGCGGGGGAGGGCAGGTAGGGCAGGCGCGGGTCGGGCTCCTGGCCGTCCCACGTGGCCCGGACCCAGCCGTGGGCCGGGTCGTCGCTGATCTGCCAGACCCGCTCGGGGTCGGGTCCGGCCATCACGTTGAGGTAGTAGAGGTCGTAGCCGGGCACCGCGGCGCAGGGGCCGTGCCAGCCGTGGGGCACGAGCGCGACATCGCCGGTGCGCACCTCGGTGAGGGTGTCGATCGGCCCGGCCGACGAGCCGTAGGTGCGCATCCACCCGTGCGGGTCGGCCTGCGGCGGGGCGCTCACGCCCCGGGTGACGGCCGCCTCGAAGTAGTAGATCTCCTCCAGCCGCGACTCCTGCCCCGGCACCAGCGTGTCGTGCTTGTGCGGCGGGTAGGACGACCAGTTCTCGGCCGGGGTGATGACCTCGCAGACGATGAAGCGACTGGCGTCGAGGGTCGCCGGCGTGCCGAAGTTGTGCACCTGGCGGCTGGAGCGGCCCGCTCCTCGCAGCTCGACCGGTACCTCGTCGCGGCGCACGTGCCGGGTCGGGTACGCCGTGTGGGCCGGTGCCTCGGCGACGGCGACCCGCCCGCTGCCGGTCACCGTCGCCGCGGTGCCGACCCCGAGGTAGAGCACGTCGCTCGGTCCGTCGAACACCCCGGCCCGACCCTCCAGCTCGACCCGCTGGGACGCGCCGTCGCCGCTGGTGTGCTCCACGGCATACGACCCGGACAGGGGCACGACGAGTCGCTCGACGTCACCGGCCGGTAGGTCGAGCACCGTGCTCGACGAGAGCTGGGCGACCCGAAGACCGGTGTGCTGCCAGCCCTCGAGCGAGGAGTCGACCACGCTCTCCCAAGGGCCGTCGACCAGGCTGCCACGGCGATGGAACCAGGCGTTGGTCGGCGGGCTCGACGGTGAACTCGTCACGCAGACCTCAGTTCTGGGGGAAGCCGAGGTTGATGCCGGCGTGGCTGGGGTCGAGCCAGCGACTCGTGATCGCCTTGACCTGCGTGTAGAAGCGCACGCCCTCGGCGCCGTGGGCCTTGGTGTCGCCGAAGAGCGAGTCCCTCCAGCCACCGAAGGAGAAGGTGGCGACGGGCACAGGGATCGGCACGTTGATGCCGATCATGCCGACCTGCACCTCGTTCTGGAAGCGGCGGGCCGCCCCACCGTCGTTGGTGAAGATGGCCGTGCCGTTGCCGAAGGCGCCCGAGTTGACCAGGTCGACCCCCTCCTCGTAGCTCGCGACCCGCACCACCGACAGCACCGGACCGAAGATCTCCTCGGTGTAGGCGCGCGAGGTCGTCGGCACGTGGTCCAGCAGGGTCGGGCCGAGCCAGAACCCGGCGGCGTCGCCGTCGACCTCGATGCCGCGGCCGTCGACGACGACGGTGGCGCCGTCCGCGTCGGCGACGTCGATGTAGGAGGCGACCTTGTCGCGGTGGGCCTGCGTGACGAGCGGGCCCATGTCGCAGGCGCGCCGACCGTCGCCGACCGTGAGCCCGGCCATGCGCTCGGTGATCTTGGCGACGAGGTCGTCACCGACCGGGTCGACGGCCACGACGACCGAGATGGCCATGCAGCGCTCGCCCGCCGAGCCGAAGCCGGCGTTGATGGCCGAGTCGGCGGCCAGGTCGAGGTCGGCGTCGGGCAGCACGAGCATGTGGTTCTTCGCGCCGCCGAGGGCCTGGACGCGCTTGCCGTGGGCGGTGCCGGTCTCGTAGACGTAGCGGGCGATCGGCGTGGAGCCGACGAAGGAGATGGCCCGCACGTCCGGGCTGGTGAGCAGGCCGTCGACGGCCTGCTTGTCGCCGTGCAGCACGGTGAAGACGCCGTCGGGCAGACCGGCTTCCTTCCACAGGGCGCCGAGCCAGTTGGCTGCGCTCGGGTCCTTCTCGGACGGCTTGAGCACGACGCTGTTGCCAGCCGCGATCGCGACGGGGAAGAACCACATCGGCACCATGGCGGGGAAGTTGAACGGCGAGATCACGCCGACGACGCCGAGCGGCTGGCGGGTGGAGTAGACGTCGATGCCGGTGGAGACCTGCTCGGAGTACTCGCCCTTGAGGTGGTGGGCGAGGCCGGTGGCGAACTCGACGACCTCCTGGCCACGCGAGATCTCGCCCAGGGCGTCGGAGAGCACCTTGCCGTGCTCGCTGGTGATGATCTCGGCGAGCTCTGACTTGCGGGCGTCGAGCAGCTCGCGGAAGCGGAAGACGATGGTCTGGCGCTTGGCCAGCGAGGTGTCGCGCCAGCCGGGGAAGGCGGCTGCGGCCGAGGCGATGGCGGCAGCGATCTCGGCGTCGTCGGCCAGCGGGACCCGCTTGGTGGCCACCCCGAGCGCCGGGTCGTAGACCGGTGCCGTGCGACTCGAGGTCGAGATCAGCTCGCGCCCGTCGACCCAGTGGGGGAGCAGCGGCAGCTGGCCGTCTGCACCGGTGGTGGCGGTGCCAGCGGTGCTGGTGGCGGTGGTGGCGGTGGGAATCGTGTCGGTCATCGTCGTCCTCGGGGGTCGGGTGCGGTGGTATCAGGGGAGTGGACCAGGGCCGCCGCGGTGTCGACGGCGGAGGCGACGTCACCGTCGCCGGGGTAGAGCAGCGTGCGACCGACCACGAGGCCGCGGACCCCGGGCAGGGCCAGCGCGTCCTCCCAGCCGGCGAAGGTCTCGTCGGCCTGCTCGGCCGGGTCGCCGCCGAGCAGCAGGGTCGGCAGCGTGGTGCTCGCCATCACCCGCTCCATGTCGTCGACCACGGGCAGCTTCAGCCAGGTCCAGGCCGAGGTGGAGCCCAGGCCGGAGGCCACGGCGACAGAGGCGATCACGGCATCAGGGGTCAGGTCGTTGACGATGCGCCCATCCTGCCACCGGCTCATGAACGGCTCGAGCAGGATGGGCACCCGCGCGGCGGCGGCCGCGCCGACGGCCCGCGCGTTGGCCTCGAGAGTGGCGACGGTGCCCGGGTCCTCGAGGTTGACCCGCACCAGGGTCTTCGCCACGTCGAGGCCGTCTCGCACGACGCCGTCGACGTCGTAGGCGGTGAAGCGGTCGTCCATCTCGAAGGTCGCACCCCGCAGGCCGCCACGGTTCATCGACCCGACCACGACCATGTCGTCGAGCAGCCCCAGCAAGGCCAGGTCGTCGATGATGTCAGGGGTGCCGAGCACGCCGTCGACCCCCGGCCGGGACAGGGCCACGGCAAGACGGTCGAGCAGCTGGTATCGGTCGGCCATCGCCATCGGGTCGGCCCCGACACCGAGGGCGTGTCGCGCCGGGTGGTCGGCGGCCACGAGCATGAGGCGACGGTCGCCCTGCAGCAGGGGCCGGCGACGGCGCGCGGACAGAGCGGCGGCCACGGCATCCGGGTCGCCGGCCCTGGTCTCGCGCAGGTGCTCGAGCTGCTCGGCGGTCAGCGCGCGCAGCTCAGCGGACGTCAAGGGGTGCTCCCGACGACACGGGTCCGCCGACCAGGACGGCCTCGACCTCGGCGGTGGTGGGCATCGCCGTGGAGCACTCGCGGCGCGAGGCGACGATCGCACCGGCGACGTTGGCGAAGCGCAGGATCCGCTCCAGCCCCCAGCCCTCGAGCAGCCCATGGCACAGGGCGCCCCCGAAGCCGTCGCCGGCCCCGAGGCCGTTGACGACCTGCACGGGGTAGGGAGCCACCTCGACCGTCTCGTCGCGGGTGCGGGCGAGCACCCCCTTGGGCCCCTGCTTGACGATGGCCAGCTCGACACCGCGCTCGAGCAGCGCGTCGGCGGCGCGCAGCGGCTCGGTCTCGCCGACGGCCACCTCGCACTCCTCGCGGTTGCCGACGGCCACGGTCACGTGCTCCAGGGCCAGCCCGACCTGCGCGGACGCGTCGGCCGGTGACGACCAGAACATCGGGCGGTAGTCGAGGTCGAGCACCGTCAGGGGTGCTCCATCCCGCACGGCCCAGGCGGTGTGGTGGGCGCTGCGGCTGGGCTCCACACTCAGCCCCGTGACCGTCGCCCAGAAGATGCGTGCGGTGCGCACGGCCTCGGGGTCGACGTCGTCGCCGGTGAGGCACAGGTCGGGGGCCTGGGGGCGGCGGTAGAAGTAGAGGGGGAAGTCGTCGGGCGGGAAGATCTCGCAGAAGGTCAGCGGCGTGAGGTGCTCGCCCACGACGCGCACGAAGCGGTCGCTCACGCCGAGCCGCACGAGCTCGCGCCGCACGTAGCGGCCGAACGGGTCGTCACCGGTCCCGCTGACCAGGGCGGTGCGTCGGCCGTACTGCGCCGCCGCGACGGCGACGTTGGCCGCGCTCCCCCCGAGGTACTTCTGGAACGTCGACACGTCCTCGAGACCGACCCCGTCCTGGAGCGGGTAGAGGTCCACCCCCACCCGGCCCATGGTCAGCACGTCGTACGGCCCGGGCGGCTCATGAGGCTCGATCGTCTGGCTGGGGGCGGTCATCAGTCCTCCTGGACGGACTAGTTTGTCTTAACAATGTGGTCTAGGCTGCCTCACGACCACCCACCGCGTCAATGTCGCCGCCACCGGCGCCTCTCGACCAGCCAGGAGCACCCCATGACCATCGCCGTAGCCGGAGCCCCGGTGAGCTTCGGCGTCTTCGAGCTCACCCCGGACGACGACGCGCTCGTCCTCCCCACCGCCGACGAGCTCGCGACGGTCCTCGAGCGCACCGGCTACGCCGGGGTGGACCTCGGGCCGGTCGGCTTCCTCGGACGGGGAGCCGAGCTGCGGCAACGGCTTGCGCGGCACGGGCTCGAGCTCGCCGGCGGCTGGGTCGACCTGCCCTTCTCGGACGACGACGCCTTCGCGGCAGCGCTGCCGACGCTCGACACCGCCCTCGACGCCTTCTCCGAGGCTGTCGACGGGCATCCGGTGCGGGCTCCACTGCCGACGCTCGCCGACTCCGGTGACGCCGTGCGCAAGGCCAACCCCGGTGGGGGAGCGGGCCACTCGCTCGACGAGTCCGGCTGGGACCGCTTCGTCCGCAACCTCGCGACCGCTGCCGCCCGGGTGCGCGCCCGCGGCCTCGAGCCGACGTTCCACCACCACGCCTGCACCTTCGTCGAGACTCCCGACGAGGTCGACACCTTCCTGGCCCGCACCGACGTCGACCTCACCTTCGACACCGGGCACCTGCTCATCGGTGGGGGTGACGTGCTCGAGTCGTGGCAGCGCTGGCGCCACCGGATCAACCACCTGCACCTCAAGGACGTGCGCACCGGTGTCCTGCGCGAGATCGTCGGCGGCGGCGGCGGCATGGTCGAGGTCTGGTCGGGCGGCACCTTCGTGCCCCTGGGTGACGGTGACCTCGCCGTCACCGCGCTGATGGACGACGTGATCGCCACCGGCTGGGACGGGTGGCTGGTCGTCGAGCAGGATGTCTACCCCGTCGCCGGAGCCGACCCGCAGGCGCCGGCCCGTGACGCCGAGACCAACCGTCGCGTGCTGCGGCAGTGGCTGTGAGCGACCTGCGGGTGGGCGTCATCGGAGCCGGCATCATGGGCTCCGACCACGTGCACCGCCTCTCGACCCTCACCGCGGGCGCCACCGTGGCCGCGGTCATCGAGCCCGACCAGGGACGCGCGGCCCAGGTGGCCTCGATCGCGCCCGGAGCGTCGGCTCGGGCCACGCTCGAGGACGCCATCGCCCACGACGACCTCGACGCGGTCATCGTCGCGTCGCCCGGTCCCTTCCACGAGGCCGCCGTGCTGACGGCGCTCGAGGCGCGTCTGGAGATCCTGTGCGAGAAGCCGCTCACGCCGACGTCCGAGGGGAGTAGGCGGGTGGTCGAGGCCGAGATCGCCGGGCATCGGCCCCGCATCCAGGTCGGATTCATGCGCCGCTTCGACCCGGAGTACGTCGCCCTGCGGCAGCTCGTGCAGTCGGGTGAGGTGGGCGACCTGCTGCTTCTGCACTGCGCCCACCGCAACCCCTCGACCCCACCCGGCTACACCGAGTCGATGCTCATCACCGACTCCGTCGTCCACGAGCTCGACATCGTGCCGTGGCTGGCCGGCTCACCGGTCGCGTCGGTGGAGGTGCTGCGCACCCGCCGCAACAGTCGGGCGCCGCAGGGCGTGTCCGAGCCGCAGCTGGTGCTGCTCGAGCTGGAGAACGGCGTCATCGCCGAGGTGGAGATCAGCGTCAACCTGGGCTTCGGCTACCAGGTCACGACCGAGGCGGTCTTCGAGCAGGGCGTCGCGCAGATCGGGCGTACCGCCGGGCTGACGCTGTGGTCGCAGGGCGCAGCCCGGGTCGCCGAGCACCCCGGCTACGTCGGCCGCTTCGCCCAGGCCTACGACCTCGAGGTGCAGGCCTGGGTCGACGCGGCCCGCGCGGGACGCATCGGCGGGCCGTCGGCGTGGGACGGCTACCTCGCGGCGCTGGCCAGCGAGGCGGGCGTGGAGGCGCAGAGCAGCGGCCGACGGGTCTCCGTACGGTCGGAGACCACGCCGGCGTTCTACCTCTAGGAGGCGGGGGAGGGGCGTGCGGTCAGCTCTTCGGGCTGACCGTGACGCCCTTCCAGAAGGCGACGTGGTCGCGGATCGACTCGGCCTTCTCCTTGGGCGCCGGGTAGAACCACGCCGCGTCGGCGTTGGTCGTCCCGTCGAGCTCGAGCGAGAAGTACGACGCGGTGCCCTTCCACGGGCAGACGCTCGTGGTCGCGCTCTCGCGCAGCACCTCGTCGCGCACGGACGAGCGCGGGAAGTAGTGGTTGTTCTCGACGACGACGGTGTCGTCGGACTCTGCGATGACGGTGCCGTTCCAGACGGCTTGCATGGTGGTCATGGCTCTTCAACCACCCGGGGGCGGCGTCTATGCCCCCGATCGAGCGGGCCAGCTGTGCGAGGTCCTCGCCCCCCCGCTTCACGCAGCCCTGCGCCAGGCCGCCGACACGACTCGCGCGGCAGGTTGCCTCCCCCAGACGGTCGCCGATCCACCCGGCTGTACACAGATCGATGAATACAGTCGTGCGTGTACTGTCGGAGAGTGGAGATCGCTACGCACAGCCAGGTGCTGACCCGGTTCGGGCATGCCCTGTCGGATCCGACCCGGTCGCAGGTGCTGCTGGCGTTGCGGACGGCCCCGGCCTACCCGGCGGACCTGGCCGAGGCGATCGGGGTGTCGCGGCAGTCGCTGTCCAACCACCTGGCGTGCCTGCGGGGGTGCGGGCTGGTCGTCGCGGTCCCGGAAGGCCGGCGGATGCGGTACGAGCTGGCCGACAGCCGCCTGACCCACGCTCTGACCGACCTGCTGGACGTGGTCCTGGCGGTGGACGCCGACGCCTGTACCGCGTCGGTGGCTGGAAAGGACTGCTGCCGATGAGACTGATCGAGCTGGACCCCTCTCCGGTGCGGCGGGCGGTCTTGACCCGACGGGTCCGGATGCTCGTCGCCGCGACCATCAGCTACAACGTGATCGAGGCGGTGATCGCCCTGTCCGCCGGCGCGGCCGCCTCCTCCAGCGCGCTGGTCGGGTTCGGCCTGGACTCCGTGATCGAGGTGTCCTCGGCCGCCGCCGTCACTTGGCAGTTCTCTGCCCGTGACCACGCGGTGCGCGAGGCCCGCGAGCACACTGCGCTGCGGGTGATCGCGGTGTCGTTCTTCGCCCTTGCCGTCTTCGTCACCGTCGATGCCCTCCGCGCCCTGACCGGCACGGCCGAAGCCCGTCACTCCACCGCGGGGATCGTGCTGGCGGCGGTGTCACTGGCCGTGATGCCGTTCCTGTCGTACGCCCAGCGGCGTACCGGTCGCCAGCTCGGCTCGGCCTCGGCCGTCGCCGACTCCAAGCAGACCCTGCTGTGCACCTACCTGTCGGCGGTCCTGCTGGTAGGTCTGCTGGTCAACACCATCTTCGGCTGGTCCTGGGCCGACCCGATCGCGGCCCTGGTGATCGCCGCCGTCGCCGTTCGCGAGGGAACCAACGCCTGGCAGGGCAAAGACTGCTGCCCACCGACGACCGCTCTGGCCTTCGGCTCAGACCCCGCGGACGCAGACGGGTGTGGCTGCGCCCCGGGCTGCTCCTGCTGCTCTTGAGCGGATCCGCGCGCCACCTACGTCGCTCCAGGCCCAGGGGTTGCGCGGAGTGGTCCGACGCCCGACTCGTGCCACCGGGTACGACGGCCAACGAGCTGGTTGAGGTCGTGAGGGTCTGCACGCCTCGATCTTCGGGGGCGACGTGCAGGCCTTCACCCACCGCGACGCGCACAACGACGCTGACGGTCTAGATCCGCTCGGTCTGCACGCCGAGGCTGAGCAGTCCGTCGCGTTGGGCCGTGAGGTCGTGCTGATCGGAGGAGCATCGGGCATACCCGACAAGCAGCGCGCTCATGGCGCACCTCCGATGCAGCGTGCGCGGGCAGGCGTGGACGATCCATGGGCGATCGAGGACCACGCCCCGCTCGCGGTCGTCGTTCCGGTCGACCACCTCCTGCATGTCGTGCGTGACGGTGAGCAGCCGGCGCGGGTCGAGGTGGGTGACGTCGCGCTGCTGCAGGGGCCGGCTCCCTACGTCCTCACCGACGAGCTGGGGACGGCGGTCACCGTCGTCATCCGCGAGGGCCAGCGGTGTGCCGCCCCCGACGGGAGCCCGCTCGACGGGCTGTCGGCCCTCGGGACGCGCTCGTGGGGTGCGCCCAAGGGCTCGCATACCTTCGTCACCGGGGTCTAGGAGTCCCCGGCGCAGGTGGGCGACCGCCTGCGGCGCGCCCTCCCGCGCACCGCGGTCGTGCCCTCCGGCGTATGGAGCCTCGGCCTCACCACGCTGCTCACGGGCGAGGTCGCGCGCGAGGGCCCTGGGCTCGGCGGCCACCAGGTCGTCCTCGACCGGCTGCTCGACCTGCTCACGGTGTCGACCGTGCGCGAGTGGTTCGCCGCCGACGGGACACGGGCCCCGGGCTGGTGGCGGGCGCAGACCGACCCCGCCGTCGGTCCCGCCCTCTCGCTGATCCACGAGCAGCCCGAGCACCACTGGACCCTCGAGGCCCTCGCCAGCGCGGTCGGCTGGTCGCGCTCGGGCCTGGCCCGCCGGTTCACCCAGGTCGTGGGTGAGCCTCCCATGACCTACCTCACCCACTGGCGGCTCAACCTCGCGGCCGACCTGCTCGCCGACCGGTCGCTGACGGTGGAGACCGTGGCCCGCCGGGTGGGCTACGGCAGTGGCTTCGCCCTGAGTGCCGCGTTGCTGCGGGAGCGGGGGGTGCGCCCCCGCGACCTGCGCACCGTTGTGGGGGCCGCCGTCCCGGCGCACCCCCTGCTCGCGGGAGGATGAGGCCCTGATGACTGACGCCACCACCGCCCCGCCGACGCCGGCGCTCGGCGAGCTCGCCATGAGCCTGCGACCCGCCGGCGGCGGCCCCGCCGACCCCGACGCGGTCTACGACGCCTTCGTCGACTGGACGACCGGGCAGGGCCTGACGCTCTACCCCGCGCAGGACGAGGCCGTCATCGAGGTCGTCTCGGGGGCCAACGTCATCCTCGCGACCCCCACCGGGTCGGGCAAGAGCCTCGTCGCCGTCGCCGCCCACCTCGCGGCCCTCGCCGACGGCCGACGCACCTACTACACCGCCCCCATCAAGGCCTTGGTCTCCGAGAAGTTCTTCGCCCTCTGCGACGTCTTCGGCGCCGACCGCGTCGGCATGCTCACCGGTGACGCGTCGGTCAACCCGTCCGCCCCGATCATCTGCTGCACGGCCGAGATCCTCGCCAACGTCGCCCTGCGCGAGGGCCGGCACGCCGACGTCGGCCAGGTCGTGATGGACGAGTTCCACTTCTACTCCGAGCCCGAGCGCGGCTGGGCCTGGCAGGTGCCGCTGCTCGAGCTGCCGCAGACGCAGTTCGTCCTCATGTCGGCGACCCTCGGCGAGACCGAGCGCTTCGAGGAGGACCTGGTGCGCCGCACCGGGCGCCCCACCGCCGTCGTCACCTCCATCGAGCGGCCGGTGCCGCTGTCCTACCACTGGGCCATGACCCCCCTGCACGAGACGATCGAGGAGCTGCTCGAGACCCGGCAGGCCCCGATCTACATCGTGCACTTCACGCAGGCCTCGGCCCTCGAGCGGGCCCAGGCCCTGATGTCGGTCACCGTCGCCACCCGCGAGGAGCGCGACGAGATCGCCGAGCAGATCGGCGGCTTCCGCTTCGCCGCCGGCTTCGGCCGCACCCTGTCGCGGCTCGTGCGACACGGCATCGGCGTCCACCACGCGGGCATGCTGCCGAAGTACCGCCGCCTCGTCGAGCAGCTGGCGCAGCGCGGCCTGCTCAAGGTCATCTGCGGCACCGACACCCTCGGCGTCGGCATCAACGTGCCCATCCGCACCGTGCTGCTCACCGGCCTGACCAAGTACGACGGGTCGCGCTCGCGGGTGCTGCGTGCGCGCGAGTTCCACCAGATCGCCGGTCGCGCCGGTCGCGCCGGCTACGACACCGCCGGCACGGTCGTCGTGCAGGCCCCCGAGCACGTCATCGAGAACCACAAGGCGCTGGCCAAGGCCGGCGACGACCCCAAGAAGCGTCGCAAGGTGCAGCGCAAGCAGGCCCCGGACGGCTTCGTCGGCTGGACCGAGGAGACCTTCGACCGGCTCGTCGCCGCCGAGCCCGAGCCCCTCGTCTCCCGGATGCGGGTCACCCACTCGATGATCCTCGGGGTGCTCGCCCGTGACGAGGACCCGCTCGCCGCCATGCGCAAGCTGCTGCGTGACAACCACGAGGACCCGCGGCGCCAGGTGCGGCTCGTGCGTCAGGCCGTGCAGATCTACCGCTCCCTGCTCGCGGCCGGTGTCGTGGAGCAGCTCGACACCCCCGACGCGCGGGGCCGCATCGTGCGCCTCGTCGAGGACCTCCAGCTCGGGTTCGCGCTCAACCAGCCGCTGTCGGCCTTCGCGCTCGGCGCGCTCGACGTCCTCGACCCGGAGGAGGCTACCCACGCCCTCGACGTGGTGTCGGTGATCGAGGCGACCCTCGACGACCCCCGCCCGATCCTCATGGCGCAGCAGTTCGCCGCCCGCGGCGAGGCCGTGGCGCAGATGAAGTCGGAGGGCATCGAGTACGACGAGCGGATGGAGCTCCTCGACGAGGTCACCTGGCCAAAACCGTTGGAGGAGCTGCTCTCGGCGCTCTTCACGACCTACCGCACCAGCCACCCCTGGGTGCCCGAGACGGCGCTCACGCCGAAGTCGGTGGTGCGCGACATGTACGAGCGCGCGATGGGCTTCGGCGACTTCGTGCGGGTCTACGGCCTGACCCGGTCGGAGGGGGTCGTGCTGCGCTACCTCTCCGACGCCTACCGCGCCCTGCGCCAGACCGTGCCCGACCACGTCAAGACCGACGAGGTCGACGACCTCATCGCCTGGCTGGGCGCCGTGGTGCACCAGACCGATTCGAGCCTCGTCGACGAGTGGGAGGCGATGACCGCACCCGACGACGGCGTACGACGTCCCGGCGATGCGCCGGCCCCGCCTCCGCGTCGCCTGAGCACCGACACCCGGGCCTTCCGGGTGCTGCTGCGCAACGCCATGTTCCAGCGGGTGCAGCTGCTCGCCCGCCGCGACTGGGCCGGCCTCGCGACCCTCGACGCCGCGGCCGACGCCGAGGGCGTCACCCAGCGGCGGGGGGGCTGGTCGCCCGACGACTGGGCCGACGCCGCCCGCGACTACTTCGAGGAGCACGACGACGTCGGCCTCGACGGCGACGCCCGCGGCCCGGCGCTGCTGCGGGTGCACACCGACGTGGCCGAGCTCGTCGAGCCGCAGATCGACGTGCCTGAAGACGGACACCGACGCTGGGCGCTCGAGCAGGTCGTCGCCGACCCAGAGGGCTACCGCGACTGGCGCGTGGTCGCGCTCGTCGACCTCGACGACTCCGACGAGGCGGGAGAGCCGGTTCTGCACAGCACCCGACTGCACCGACTCTGAGCCCCCGGGCCCCGGGCCAGTCGTGCAGCCGGGCCAAGAGGCCCCTCGTCGTGATCTGATATGACGATGACCTCCGCCGTCGGACTCCTGCTCGCTGCGGGTGCCGGGCGCCGGATGGGGACCCCCAAGGCGCTGGTGCACGACCCCGACGGGACGTCGTGGCTGCACCGCTCGCTCGGCGCGCTGCGGGCCGGAGGGTGCACCCGCCTGGTCGTGGTCCTCGGGGCGGCACACGACCGGGCGCAGTCGCTGCTCGACGACGACCCGTCAGCGGGCGACGTCGCGGTCGTCGTGGCGGCCGACTGGGAGGAGGGCATGGGTGCCTCGCTGCGAGCCGGCCTGCACCACCTCGGCTCCCACTCCTTCTCGGCCGGTGGCGGCCCCGAGATCGCCGTCGTCTCGCTCGTCGACCTGCCCGACATGGGCCCCGACGTCGTCGCCCGCCTGCTCGATTCCGTGGCCCCGGTCGGCTCCACCCCGGTCGGCTCCACCCCGGCCGGATCCGCAGGCGCGGCGAGAGCCACCCTCGCGCGCGCCGCCTACGCGGGGGTGGCCGGTCACCCGGTGATCCTGGGCGCCGACCACTGGGCGCCGGTCGCGGCGGGGGCCGAGGGCGACCGTGGCGCCCGTGACTACCTGCGGCAACACCCTCCGAGGCTCGTGGAGTGCGGCGACCTCGCCACCGGCGACGACCGCGACACACCGCAGGTCGTGCCCCCCCGCAGCAAGGAGATCTCTCGTGGGTGATGATCGCTCCATGCCGTCACCGCAGTCAGCAACCGAGCTCGCCGATGCGCTCGGTCGCACCGGCTACCTCGCCGACGAGGCCCTCGCCACCATCGGCTTCCTCGCGCTCGGCCTGCAACGGCCGCTCCTGCTCGAGGGGGAGCCCGGCACCGGCAAGACGGCGATGGCCGAGGCCCTGGCCCAGGCGCTCGACATCCCGCTCATCCGGCTGCAGTGCTACGAGGGCATCGACGCGAGCCAGGCGCTCTACGACTGGGACTTCCCGCGGCAGATCCTGCACCTGCGCGCCCTCGAGACGACGGCTCGGCTCGGTGGCGACGAGACCGGTGCCGTGGGCGGGGACGACGTCGAGAAGGGGCTCTTCGACGAGCGCTTCCTGCTGGCCCGCCCGGTCCTGCAGGCGCTGCGCGAGAGCCCGGTGGTGCTGCTGGTCGACGAGGTCGACCGGGCCGACGACGAGTTCGAGGCGTTCCTGCTCGAGGTGCTCTCCACCTACCAGGTGAGCATCCCCGAGCTCGGCACGGTCAAGGCCGTCACCCCGCCGATCGTCATCCTCACCTCCAACCGCACCCGCGAGCTGCACGACGCGCTCAAGCGCCGCTGTCTCTACCACTGGATCGACCACCCCGGGCTGGCCCGGGAGCTCGAGATCGTCCGCTCCCGCGCGCCCGAGGTGGGGGAGCGGCTCGCCGAGCAGGTCGTCGGCGTCGTGCAGCGGCTGCGTGACGGCGGCGACCTGGTCAAGCCCCCTGGTGTCGCCGAGACCCTCGACTGGGCCCGGGCCCTGCAGATGCTCGGCACGAGCGAGCTCGACGTCGAGAGCGCGGCCGCCACGCTGGGGGTCGCCGTGAAGTACCGCGAGGACGCCGACCGTGTGCGCGCCAGCCTCGACCGGATCATCGGCGGCTGAGATGACCACCACGACCGGGGACACCGCCGTCCTCACCACCGCTCCGGACGCCCTGCTGCTGGGCTTCGCGCGGGCCCTGCGGGCCGCCGGGCTGGCCGTGACGCCCGACCGGGAAGCCGGGTACCTCGCGGCCGTGGCGACCGTCGGGCTGGGTGACGAGCGCGCCACCTACTGGGCCGGTCGGGCCACCCTCACGGGCGGACCGGACGACATCCTGCGCTACGACCAGGTCTTCTCGGCCTGGTTCACCGCGCGCCAGGAGAAGCCGCGCACGCCGGCCCCCGCCCAGACCCCGCCGGTGGTGCAGGCCGACCTGCTCGACGACGAGGGCGAGGGTGACGACGGCGGTGAGGACCGCACCGAGCAGATCCACGCCACCGCCAGCTCGACCGAGGTGCTGCGCCAGCGGGACGTCGGCGCGATGACCGTCGACGAGAAGGCGCTGCTCGCCTCGATGTTCGCGTCGCTGCACCGGCCGCGACCGGTGCGCCGCGCGACGAGGGCCACCCCCTCGCGCCGCGGCACCCTCGACCCCCGGCGCACGCTGCGCCGCCAGCTGCGCCACCTCGGTGAGCCCGCCGACCTCGCCTGGCGCCGTCGCGGCACCCGCTCCCGCCGGGTCGTCCTGCTCGTCGACGTCTCCGGCTCGATGAGCACCTATGCCGACTCCCTCCTGCGCGTGGCCCACCACTGGGTGGGTGGCGGCACGCCGGTCGAGGTCTTCACCATGGGCACGCGGCTGACCCACGTCACGCGGGCCCTGCGCCAGCGCGACCCCGAGCGCGCGCTGCGCTCCGCCGGCGAGACCGTGCCCGACTGGTCCGGTGGCACCCGTCTGGGCGAGGCCCTCAAGGCCTTCCTCGACCGGTGGGGCCAGCGGGGCATGGCGCGTGGCGCGGTCGTCGTCGTGTGCAGCGACGGCTGGGAGCGCGGTGGCGTCGAGCTGCTCGCCGCGCAGATGGCCCGGCTGCGGTCGCTCGCCCACCGTGTCGTGTGGGTCAACCCCCACCGGGGCAAGGACGGCTACCTGCCCGTGCAGCAGGGGATCGTCGCGTCCCTGCCGCACTGCCACGCCTTCGTGGCCGGGCACACGCTGCACACCTTCGACGAGCTGGCCGAGGTGGTGACCCGTGGCTGACGACCTGCCCGAGCTGCTCCAGTGGTGGCGCGAGGGACTCACGGCCGCCCGGGCGACGGTCGTCGCGACCTGGCGCTCGGCGCCACGCCAGCCCGGTGCCCAGATGCTCGTCGGCCCGGGTGGCGAGGCCGTCGGCTCGGTCTCCGGCGGCTGCGTCGAGGGTGCGGTGTACGAGCTCGCCGAGCAGGTGGTGGCGTCGGGGAGCCCTGTCCTGCAGCGATACGGCGTCAGTGACGAGGACGCCTACGCCGTCGGTCTGACCTGTGGAGGCATCCTCGACGTCTTCGTCGAGAAGGTGACGCCGAGCAGCCACCCCGAGCTCGGGGAGGTCGCGGCCGACATCGAGGCCGGTCGGCCCGTCGCCGTGGCGACGGTCGTCGCCCACCCCGACCCCGCGTGGGTCGGCCGCAAGCTCGTCGTGCGGCCCGAGGTCGCTCCCACGACGTCGCTGGGCAGCGAGCGCGCCGATGCGGCGGTCCTCGACGACGCGCTCGGTCTGCTGGCCTCGGGCCACAGCGAGACGCTGACCTACGGGCCGGACGGTGAGCGTCGCGGAGAGGGCCTGCGGGTCTTCGTCTCCGTGCACGCGCCCGCCCCCCGCATGCTGGTCTTCGGCGCGATCGACTTCGCGGCGGGGTGCGCGCGCATGGGTCGATTCCTGGGATATCAGGTGACGGTGTGCGACGCCCGGCCCGTCTTCGCCACCGCGAGCCGCTTCCCCGAGGCCCACGAGGTGGTCGTCGAGTGGCCGCACCGCTACCTGCAGGCCGAGGTCGACGCCGGCCGCATCGACGAGCGCACCGTCCTCTGCGTGCTGACCCACGACCCGAAGTTCGACGTGCCGCTGCTCGAGGTCGCCCTGCGTCTGCCGGCGGTCGCCTACATCGGGGCGATGGGGTCGCGACGCACCCACGACGACCGCCTGGCCCGGCTGCGCGACCGGGGTCTCAGCGACGAGGAGCTCGGCCGCTTCTCCAGCCCGATCGGGCTCGACCTCGGGGCCCGCACGCCCGAGGAGACGGCCGTCAGCATCGCCGCCGAGATCATCGCCCTGCGGTGGGGTGGTCGTGGTGAACGGCTCACCCACGTGGAGGGCCCGATCCACCACCCCACAACGGGGTGGGTCAACACCCTCGAACCCTCTCCCTTCGGAGAGTAGCCCTTGCCTCACACGGCATGAGGTAGCACGATCTGACCAGCATCACCAGACCCATGGAGGAGAGTCAAGGATGACCCGAATCACTGTCCGCGTGGACGGCGAGAGCTTTACCGACGAGGTCGAGCCGCGCACGCTGCTCGTGCACTACCTGAGAGAGCAGCTCGGCAAGACGGGCACCGTCGTCGGCTGCGACACGAGCAACTGCGGCGCCTGCACCGTCCACCTCGACGGTCGCAGCGTGAAGTCGTGCAACGTGCTCGCCGTCCAGGTCGACGGTCACGAGGTGACCACGATCGAGGGTCTGGCGCAGGACGGCGAGCTGCACCCGATGCAGAAGGCCTTCCACGAGTGCCATGCCCTGCAGTGCGGCTACTGCACGCCCGGCATGATCATGCAGTCGATCGACCTGCTCAACGAGAACCCCTCGCCCACCGAGGCCGAGATCCGGGTCGGCATCGAGGGCAACCTCTGCCGTTGCACGGGCTACCACAACATCGTCAAGGCCGTGCAGCAGGCCTCGGCCGAAGGGAGCGTGGCGCGATGACCGTCGTCGACGACCGGCCCACCGTGGCCAAGGAGGTCGGGCAGGCGCGGACGCGCAAGGAGGACCAGCGCCTGATCACCGGCCGCACCAAGTGGACCGACAACATCACGCTCAACGGCATGCTCCACCTGGCCATGGTGCGCAGCCCGTATGCGCACGCCAACATCACCAGGATCGACACGACCGAGGCCAAGGCGGCCGAGAACGTCCTGCAGGTCTACACCGCGGCCGACCTCGGCGACAGCCAGGGCGTGCTCATCAACGCCTGGGCCATCACGCCCGACCAGAAGACGCCCGTCCACCTGCCGATGGTCGGCGACCGGGTGACCTTCGCCGGAGAGATCGTCGCCGTGGTCGTCGCGCGCACCGCCGCCGCCGCCCGAGACGCCATCCAGCTGGTCGACGTCGACTACGAGGAGCTGCCGGCGGCGCTGGACCTGCGCGAGAACGCCCAGGACAAGGTGCTCGCCCACCCCGCCCTCGGCACCAACACCTCCGCCATCTGGAAGTTCGACTCCGAGGAGGCCGGCACCGGCGGCAACGTCGACGCGGCCATCGCGACGGCCCGCGCCGAGGGTGTGGTCATCGAGCGGGAGTACCGCCAGCAGCGCCTCATCCCCGCCTTCATGGAGCCGCGCTCCTGCGTGGTGGACCCCACGGGCGAGCAGATCACCATGTGGTCGGCCACCCAGGTGCCGCACATCGTGCGCTTCGCCCTCGCGGCGACCACCGGGGTGCCGGAGTCCAAGATCCGGGTCATCGCGCCCGACGTGGGTGGTGGCTTCGGCGGGAAGCTGCAGGTCACCCCCGAGGAGTGGCTGGTCTGGTGCATCGCGCGCCGCCTCGGCAAGCCGGTGAAGTACACCGAGACCCGCTCCGAGTCGTTGATGGCCGCCCACCACGGGCGCGACCAGTGGCAGAAGCTCACGATGGCGGCGACCAAGGACGGCACGCTCACCGGGCTCAAGGTCGAGCTCCTCGCCGACCTCGGGTCCTACGTCGCGGTCGTCGGCGGTGGGGTGCCGGTGCTCGGCGCCTTCATGTTCAACGCCATCTACAAGTTCCCGGCCTACCAGTTCACCTGCCAGACGGTGTTCTCCAACAAGGCCTGGACCGACGCCTACCGTGGCGCCGGCCGGCCCGAGGCGACCTTCGCCATCGAGCGGCTGATGGACGAGCTGGCCAACGAGCTCGGGGTCGACCCCTTCGTGGTCCGCGAGAAGAACTGGATCAAGCACGACGAGTTCCCGTTCACCACGGTCGCCGGGCTGGAGTACGACTCCGGCAACTACGAGGCGGCCACCGCCAAGGCCAAGGAGATGTTCGACTACGACGGGCTGCGGGCCGAGCAGAAGGCTCGCCGCGAGTCGGGCGACCCCATCCAGCTCGGCATCGGCGTCTCGACCTTCACCGAGATGTGTGGTCTGGCCCCGTCGCGGGTGCTGGGCTCGCTCAACTACGGTGCGGGTGGCTGGGAGAGCGCGAGCGTGCGCATGCTCGCCACCGGCAAGGTCGAGGTCGTCACCGGAGCCAGCGCCCACGGCCAGGGCCACGAGACGGCCTTCAGCCAGATCGTCGCCGACCGGCTGGGCGTCCCCTTCGAGGACGTCGAGGTGCTGCACGGCGACACCCAGATCGCCCCGAAGGGGCTCGACACCTACGGCTCGCGCTCGCTGGTCGTCGGTGGCGAGGCGCTCGTGAAGGCGACCGACAAGGTCATCGAGAAGGCGAAGCCCGTCGCGGCCCACCTGCTCGAGGCGTCGGTCGACGACATCGAGTTCTCCGCCGGACGGTTCAGCGTCAAGGGCACCGAGCAGGGCCTGTCGATCCAGGAGATCTCGGGCGCCGTCTTCGTGGCCCACAACCTGCCCGACGGTATGGAGCCGACGCTCGACTCCGACGCGACCTACGACCCGGTGAACTTCAACTACCCGCACGGCACCCACCTGTGCGCGGTCGAGGTCGACACCGAGACCGGCGAGGTCAAGATGCGCAAGTACGTCTGCGTCGACGACATCGGCACGGTCATCAACCCGCTCATCGTCGCGGGGCAGATCCACGGCGGGCTCACCCAGGGCATCGCCCAGGCGCTCTTCGAGGAGGCTGTCTACGACGACTCCGGCACCCTGGTGTCCGGGTCGTTCGTCGACTACCTCGTGCCGACCGCGGCCGACATGATCAGCTTCGACATCGACCACACGTCGACGCCGTCGCTGACCAACACGCTCGGCACCAAGGGCGTCGGCGAGGCGGGCACGATCGCCTCGACGCCCGCCGTCGTCAACGCCGTGGTCGACGCCGTGCGCCAGTTCGGCGTGGACGACATCACCATGCCGTGCACTCCCGAGCGCGTGTGGAAGGCCATCCAGAGCGGCGGCAAGAACCAGTCCGATCCCACCGAGGGTGCGGCGATGCCGCACTTCGACGCGTCCGAAGGCGGTGCCGAGTGATCCCCTCCAAGTTCGACTACGTGGCTCCGGAGTCCGTCGAGGACGCCCTCGCCGCACTGGCCGAGGCGGGTGACGACGCCAAGGTGCTGGCCGGCGGCCAGAGCCTCCTGCCCGTGCTGCGGCTGCGGCTCAACACCCCGGAGAAGGTCGTGGACCTGGGCCGGATCGCGGCCCTGCGGGAGATCAGCGAGGACGGCGACCACGTGGTCATCGGCTCGATGGCCACCCACTCCGACGTGGTCGCGAGCGACCTGGTCAAGGAGCACGCGCTCCTGCTGCACAAGACGGTCGCGGAGGTCGCCGACCCCCAGATCCGCCACCGTGGCACCGTCGGGGGTGCCCTCGTGCACGCCGACCCCGCGGGTGACGTGGGGGCGGCCGCCCTCGCGCTCGACGCCGAGTTCGTCATCGCCGGCCCCGGCGGGGCGACCCGCACGGTGGCGGCGGCCGACTTCTTCGTCGACCTCTTCGAGACGGCGGTGCAGGAGGGTGAGCTGCTCGTGCAGGTCCGCATCCCGAAGCACACCGGCTGGGGGGCGCACTACGAGAAGTTCGTGCGCGTGGCCCACCAGTGGGCGATCGTCGCCGTGGCGGCGACGGTCAAGATCGAGGGAGGCACGATCAGCGAAGCCCGGATCGGCCTGACCAACATGGGGTCGACCCCGCTGCGGGCCGCCTCCGTGGAGGCCGCGCTGGTCGGTCAGCCGGCGACGCAGGACGCGGTCAAGGCCGCGGTCGCGACGGCAGCCGACGGCACCAACCCGCCGTCGGACCTCAACGGCGACAGCGCCTACCGCAAGCACCTGGCGCCCGTGCTCACCCGTCGTGCGGTGCTCGCCGCGGCCGGGGGCTGACGTCCCGGTGGACCTGCACCACGACTTCACGGTCCCAGCCGACGTCGCCACGACGTGGGCGACCTTCATGGACCTCGAGAACGTCGCCGGCTGCTTCCCCGGGGCTGCGGTCACCGGGGTCGACGGTGACTCGTTCACCGGCACCGTCAAGGTCAAGCTGGGTCCGATCGCACTCGTCTACGCCGGGAAGGGCATCTTCGTCGAGCGTGACGACGCCACCCACCGGGCCGTCATCGAGGCGACGGGGAAGGACAAGCGCGGCAACGGCACGGCCGGGGCGACGGTGACCATCGTCGTCGCCCCGGACGGCACCGGGTCGGCGGTCGACGTCACGACCGACCTCAACGTCACGGGCAAGCCGGCGCAGTTCGGTCGCGGTGTCATGCAGGACGTCTCCGACAAGCTCCTCGGCCAGTTCGTCGCGTGTCTCGAGCGACGGTTCTCCGAGGACGAGGCCCCCGAGGTCGCACCCGAGGCTGCAGCCGCGCCAGCGGTGGCCGTCACGTCCGGGGGTGCAGCGACACCGCCTGATGACGCAGCACCGGCGACGGTGGCCGCACCAGCGCCCGCCGCGGCTGTGCCGCGTCCCGCTCCCCGACCGGCGCCGCGCGCGGCACCGGCCCAGGAGTCGGAGGCACTCGACCTCGGGTCGGCGGTGATCCCGATCCTGCTGCGCACGTACGCGCCGCACGTCGGGGTCCTGGCTCTCGGTGTCCTGCTCGGCTGGATCCTCGGCCGCCGCCGCTGATCACCGGCCGCTCCCGCTGCGGCGACAGCGGCTGCACCACGACGGGCCCGCACCAGATCCTGGTGCGGGCCCGCCTGCGTCACGGGCGCCCAGCGTGCTGACGCAGAGGCAGGGTGGGGCCTATCCTCCTTCGGTGCCGACACACCCACCGGGCGCTCCCGACCACGCGAGGTTCGGCGACCGCGTCGCCACCGGAGTCGTCGAGGTCCGGCACGGACGCGATGCCGTCAGCGGCCTCGACCAGGCCGGCTTCTGGGTCGTGGTGGCGACCTTCGAGGGCGAGGTCACCGCGGTACGCTTCGAGCGGGTGGACGAGGCATCACCGGAGGTGGTCCCCGAGGCGACCTCTCCTGGCGGGGCCGCCTGGGCCCCGCTCGACGGGGAGTGGACGACGTCGCTCGACCACGCGGCCTACGTGCGGGCCGTCGAGCAGACGCGCGAGCGGATCGCCGCCGGTGAGGTTTACCAGGCCAACATCTGCCGGGTGCTGCGGCACCCGTTGGCGCAGGAGGCCGACCTCGACGACCTCGCCCACCTCCTGCGCGCCCGCCACCGCGCCCCCTACGCCTCGCGCATCCGGGTCGTGTCGGCGGGTCTCGACGTCGTCTCCGCCTCGCCCGAGCTCTTCCTGCGGCGGGCTGGTCGCCGTCTGGTGTCGTCGCCCATCAAGGGGACCGCGACGGTGGCGGAGGCGATGCTGAGCAAGGACCACGCCGAGAACGTGATGATCGTCGACCTCGTGCGCAACGACTTCTCGCGGGTGTGCGAGCCCGGCTCGGTCGACGTCGAGGCCCTCTGTCGCCCGCAGGAGCACCCGGGGCTCGTGCACCTGGTGTCGACGGTCTCGGGCCGGTTGAGCGCCGAGGTGGGGTGGGCGCAGATCCTGGCCGCCACGTTCCCCCCCGCCTCGGTGTCGGGGACGCCGAAGTCGAGTGCCCTCAGGGTGATCCGTGACCTCGAGCCCGTGCCCAGGGGCCCCTACTGCGGCGCGATCGGGTGGGTCGACGCCGACCGAGGCGAGGCCGAGCTGGCGGTCGGCATCCGCACCTTCTGGGTGGAGGACGACGAGCGTGGCCGCGACCTCTGCTTCGGCACCGGGGCCGGCCTCACGTGGGGCTCCGACCCGCAGGGCGAGTGGGCCGAGACCCAGCTCAAGGCCGACACGCTGGTCGGGCTGGCGTCTGGCCTCAGCCCGGTGACGGGCTGAGGCGCGAGCACGGCTGTGCGGCGTCGAGCTGCGCCCGCTCTAGGCCCGCCTGCGCGGCGACGGCGTCGACCCGCACCGTGAGCACCCCCCTCCAGGCGTCGACCGGGCCCCGACTGGTGCGCCAGACGAAGTTGCCGAGGCCGTAGCCCACGAAGGTGGAACCACTCCAGCCGTGGCCCGGCACCCGGTGGGCGTGGCCACCGACGTCGACGTCGTCGTCGTCTCATCGTCGAGGCGAGGACCGCCACCCGTCAGCAGCATGGTTGTTGGCCATGCTGAGCACGTCGACTCCCGCGTGCTGCAGCGTCACCAGAGTCTGCGGGGACGTGCGGAAGTGGTAGAGCTTCGGCTGGGGTGTGCCCCGGTCGGTGATGGCGGTCTCGAGGTTGACGACCGACAGGTCGGCGGCACCGAGCAGCGGTCGCAGCGCATCCAACCCGTCGTCCGTAAGCGGGGACGGGCTGCTCGTCGTCGACCTCGACGGGTGGTGTCGCGATGGTCGGCGGGGAGCCCGTGCCACCCGCTGTCCGCGGGCCAACCGCCGTGGTTGGGGCCGGTCGCTGTCCCGGTGCCGGTCGAGCACGCAGCGAGGGCGGCGGCGGTGAGGACCGTCGCCGCGACGATCCCCCGGGTCGTGCGCACGAGAGCCATCCCCGCGAGGCGGCGCCGACGGCACGTCGTACGCAGGGTGTGTCGCGGGGAACGGGGCGCCGGTGACGCACGTTGGGGGAGTCATGGGTCACCGGGGTCGCGCGGGTCGCCGCCAGCGGTGGGCCACGTGGTCTGACAGGCTGGTGTCATGGGTGTGACGGCGTGGGTCAATGGCCAGCTGGTCGATCCGGGGGTGGCGGCGCTGAGCGTCGTCGACCACGGGGTCACGGTCGGCGACGGGGTCTTCGAGACGACCAAGCTCGTCGAGGGGCGACCCTTCGCCCTCACTCGCCACCTGGAGCGGCTCGACCGGTCGGTCGCCGGCCTCGGGCTCCCGCCGGTGGATCGGGACCTGGTGCTGGAGGGCATCGCGGCCGTCCTCGGGGCGCGCGAGCCGATCGCCTTCGGGCGGCTGCGCTTCACGGTCACGGGGGGAGTGGGGCCCCTCGGGTCCGACCGGGACGACAGCGGCCTGACCTACATCGTCACAACCGTCGAGCAGGTGCAGCCCACGGGCTCCGGCAAGGTCGCCGTCGTGCCGTGGACGCGCAACGAGCGGGCGGCCACGGCGGGGCTCAAGACGACGTCCTACGCAGACAACGTCATCGCGCTGGCCCGCGCCAAGCAGTTCGGAGCCGTGGAGGCCATCCTCGCGAACACCCGGGGCGAGCTCTGCGAGGGCACCGGCTCCAACGTGTTCGTCGTGCCCGACAGCGCCTCCGGTGTCGTCATCACGCCACCTCTCTCGTGCGGCCCCCTCGCCGGGGTGACCCGAGCCCTCGTGCTGCAGTGGGGTGGGGACGCTGGTCTCGACCTGCGGGAGGAGCCTCTGCCGCTCGAGGTGCTCACGACCGCCGACGAGGTCTTCCTCACCAGCTCGATCAAGGACGTCTTCCCCATCGACGCCGTCGACGACCGCGTGCTGCCCGCCCCCGGACCGGTCACGGCCCGGCTCGTCGAGGTCTTCGCGACCCGATCCGCCCTGGAGGTCGACCCGTGACCGAGCACCCCACCGACGAGCGGACCGTGCCCGAGCAGACCGAGCGCGAGGCTGCCGCCCGTCGCCGCGCGTCCGAGGCCAGCGACCACAACGTCACCCTCGACGCGCAGGACGACGACTGGGCGTGGCGGCGCCGGCTGCGGGCCAACCCCGTGACGGCGCGCATCTACCGCATCGCGGTCGCCGTGGTCGGCGGCGTCGTCGTGGCCGGCGGTCTCGTCGCTGTGCCCGCGCCCGGCCCGGGCTGGCTCATCGTGTTCGCCGGGGTCGGCATCTGGGCCACCGAGTTCGAGTGGGCCCAGCGGCTGCTGCGCTGGGGCAAGGGCGTCCTGGCCGAGTGGACGCACTGGATGGGGCGCCAGCCCGTCTGGTTGCGCGGGCTCATCGGGCTGGCGACGCTCGTCCTGGTGCTCCTGATCTTCTGGGGGCTCTTCGCGATCACCGGTGTGCCGGGCCTGCTCCCGGATGCTGTCGAAGACCTGCTGCGCGGGCTGCCCGGGCTCGGTTGAGGCGATTTGGGCGAGCGCCCACCGGGCGGCTATTCTGACGCTCCGTCGCCCACCGAGTGTGGGCGCCCGGACGTGTAGCTCAGCTGGTTAGAGCGCTCGCTTCACACGCGAGAGGTCAGGGGTTCGAGTCCCTTCACGTCCACCCTCTCTTCATGCTCCTGACCTGCAGCTTTGCCTTTTCGGCAACCCGGCTGCGTCGATTCGTGTTAGATACGTGTCACTTGACGAGGGCAAACTCCACGCGTGGGACGGCGGATCGGCGGGTGGGAGCCCGGCGGGGCCACATGGCTTCCTAGGGCGATTCCGCCCCATACGGGTCCCTGTGAGATCGGCCTCTTGCTCGGCGCTGCGGATGGTCGCGGTCTCGTGACCACCTGGGGCCCTCAGGCGGGCATCAGGGGTCACAGGAGGTGGACGGCGGGTGACCTCGGCCTCGAAGCCGGCCCGCTCACCCGCGCTTTCCCCATGGACGCGGTAGGCCGCCCCCAACGCCTCTCCGGTGAGCGGGTCCTGCCCCGCGCCGAACAGGTGCCGCATCTGCTCTGCCGTGAGCGGGTCACCTACGGCGAGGCGGCGGATCCCCACCAGGCCGGAGCCGACCCACCGGCCCAGGGCCTCGCCCTGAGCTGAATAGTAGTTGTGAGCGCGTCCGGGCCCGCCCGCGTCGAGGGCCCGGTCCGGGTCACGGTCGTGTCCTGGGCAGCGACCTGCCGGGTCAGGTACTCGTACCCCGACCCGGCCGACAGCTTGTGCAGCGTCATCGTCACACCACCGAATGCCGCATCCGGCGCCCGGGGGGACACCCTCTACTGGCCTGGATGAAAAAAGTGTGGGGAACTCGGGCTTGGCGCTTTTCGGGGTACGAAGGTCGATGATGGGACCCACGTCCGCCGGGGATCGCTGTGGCGGGTCGGGACGCTGCCGGCGGCGGTGGGGCGTCATCTGTTGCTGGCCGTCGTAGACGAGAAAGTGGCCGGAGGGGCGGTCGGGTTGGTGAGTGACCGGGAGAGGTGGTGGGCCGCCCTGGTCGGTCCGGAGGTTCCGGACGGACCAGGGCTACCCGAGCTCCGTCAGAGGTTCCGCCTGCTGGTGCCAGGGCTATGCCCTCACCCCGGCAGGACCACTGAGGGCCGGCCGCTCCTGCGAGGCAGACGCTCAGACAGCAGCAAGCTCGCGCACAACGTCGTCGAGGTCGGGGGCTCCGTCCCGGTTGTACGGCAGTCTGGAGAGCATCGCGCCCATGAGGCAGCTGTTGCTGACGGCGGCGGCGGTGAGGCCGGCGCCGATACTGCCGGAGACCCACTTGGCTTTCGGGATGACGGTGCTGACGAGCACGCCGGCGAGGACGATGCCCCCGGCGACAAACCGCACCTGCCGCTCGAGGTCCCACCGGGCGGCTCCGAGGGTCACCGGGCCGTTGGCTGCCTCCCAGGCAGTCATGCCGCCGTGGAGGATGTGGAGGTTCGAGTGACCCCCGGCCTGGAGCAGGTCCTCGGCCTGGCTCGCGCGGGCTCCGGACCGGCAGACGAGCACGACGTCGTCGTCGAGGTGGTGGCGCAGCTCGTCGGCGTGTTCCTTGAGCAGGTCGAGGGGCACGTTGTAGGCCCCGGGGATGTGGGCCGTGGTGAACTCCGCGGACGTGCGCACGTCGATGATGCGGGGTCCGTCGGGCGCCTCCATCCACTCGCGCACCGTGGCTGCGTCGAGGCTGGTCGCTCGGGCGACGCGGGTAGTGAACGAGGTGGATGTCGGGAAAGAGGGGGAGGGTGTCGGGAGGGACATGGTTCCTTGTCTCACCGGCCACCGGTTGAGTGGCCGGTACGGGGGTCGAGGGCTGGTGCGGGCGGTCAGCCGCGGCCGAAGATGCGGCTGAAGAACGAGCTGCTGGAGCCGCCGCTGGTGCCGGCCTCGCGCTGGTGGCCGGCGCAGCGGTTGCTCTGGGGAACGGCGGCCATGACCTGGTCGACGTGCTGGCCGCAGCCGGCCCAGGTGGTTTTGCCGCAGGTCTTACAGGTGACGGGACGACACATGGTGGTTCTCTCCTGAAGGTGGGGTCGTGCGGGGTCGGAGGGTCAGCCGGCGACGTCGTCGGCCGTGGTGACGAGCGGGCCGGCGGTGGCGGCGTGCTCGCCGTAGCTGTCGTCGATGGCGACGACGTGGGTGGCGTTGGCGCGGGCGGCGAGCAGCGAGGCGCCGATCGAGGCGCGGTAGCCGCTGGCGCAGTGCACCCAGACCTCCCCTTCGGGGACCTCGGACAGCCGGGTGAGGAGCTCGTGCAAGGGGAGGTTGACGGCTCCCTCGATGTGGGACTCGTCGTACTCGCTGGCCCGTCGCACGTCGAGGACGGTGACGGGCCGGTGGTGGCGCACCTGCGCGAGGTCGGCGAAGTCGGCCCGAGGGAAGGAGGCTGGTGACGCGTCGGTCCAGTCGGTCGGGGTGCCGGTAGCGGCTCCCTTGAGGTGGTCGATGCCGATGCGGACGAGCTCCCGCTGGGCTTCCGCGACCTGTCCGGGGGTGTCTCCGAGCAGGGTCAGCGGGGTGCCCCAGGGGATGAGCCACCCGAGGTAGGTGGCGAACTGCCCGTCGAGGCCGAAGTTGAGGGTGCCCGTGACGTGACCTGCCGCGAAGGTGGTGCGGGTGCGGAGGTCGACGACCCACTCACCGGCGGCGAGGCGGTCCGCCAGGGTCTCCTTGTCGGCCGGGTGCGGGGCGCCGAGGTCGGCCGGTGCCGGGCCGGCGGTGTTGGCGGGGCCCATGTGCGCGTAGTAGGCGGGGTACTCGTCGAGGCCGGCGAGGGTCTCGTCGATCCATTGCTGCTCCGGCTCGGTGAGCACGGGGTTGCGGGTCTGCTCGTCGCCGATGGTCGATTCGGTGGCGTCGCCGGTCGAGCCAGAGGAGCAGAAGGAGCCGAAGCCGTGCGTGGGCATGACGTGGGTGTGCGCCGGCAGCTCGTGGGCCAGGCGCCGGGCCGAGGCGTACTGATGGCGGACCAGCGAGTCCGTGTGGTCCGGTCCGAGCAGGTCGGGGCGCCCGGTCGCGCCGAAGAGCAGCGAGCCGCCCGTAAAGACGGCCACGGTGTCGTTCTCGCCGCTCGCACCGTCGCTGGTCTCGAGGGCGTAGGACAGGTGGGTGTAGGTGTGGCCCGGGGTCGCGATGACCCGCATCCGCATCCGCAGCGAGACCTCGACGACGTCGCCGCCACGCACCGGGTGCCGCTCGTAGGTCACCGGGTCGTCGGCATTCACGTGGTACGTCGCCCCGGTGGCCTGCGCGAGCGCCAGGCCGCCGGTGACGTAGTCGTTGTGGATGTGCGTCTCGAAGACGTTAGTGATCCGCACTCCGTGCTCGGCCGCGAGGTCGAGCACGCGGTCGATGTCGCGCTGTGGGTCGACGACGACCGCGACCTCGCCGTCGTGGACGAGGTACGACCGGTCACCGAGCGACGCCGTCTCGATCTGGACGATGGTGGGCTGGGGGGTGATCTCGTTCGTCATGTAGGGACTCCTGCTCGTGGGTGGCGTATACCCTCGGGGGTACTTGCGACATTTCGATAGTAGTACCCCCGGGGGCATAAACCAAGTCGAGCAACTAGGCTCGGATGTACCCCATGGGGTAGACGCTGTGGGCGTCTCGACGTCTGGTGGAATAGTCGGCTCCGCCGTGGCCTTGATGCCCCTGGAGGTATCACCTCCACCTCGTCCCTGCTTCAGAAGGAGCACTCCGTGAGCACCCAGAACCTGACCGCAGCCACCATCGAGACGACGGTCAACGCCGGCGGGATCGTCCTCGTCGACTTCTGGGCCTCCTGGTGCGGGCCCTGCCGGATGTTCGCCCCTGTCTACGAGGCGGCGTCGCTGAAGCACCCCGACATCGTCTTCGGCAAGGTCGACACCGAGGCGGAGCAGGCCCTCGCCGGGGCCGCGGGCATCACGTCGATCCCCACCCTGATGGCCTTCCGTGACAAGATCATGGTCTTCAGCCAGCCCGGAGCCCTTCCGGCCGCCGGACTCGACGAGGTCATCGCCGGGGTCCGGGCGCTCGACATGGAGGACGTCCGCGCACGGGTGGCCAAAGCAACGCAAGGATCGCCTGTCACCGCCTGACTCCCCACCCCCGGCACGCTCGGACACCGCTCGAGCCCCAACCCCACCACCTGAAGGAGACCTCATGGTCACACTCAACGACGACGACATGACCCCGGTCATCAACCGCCTGCGCCGCGCACAGGGACAGCTCGGTGGCGTGATCCGCCTCATCGAGGAGGGTCGCGACTGCAAGGACGTCGTCATGCAGCTCGCCGCGGTCAACCGCGCCCTCGATCGCGCCGGGTTCGCCATCGTCTCCTCGGGGATGCGCACATGCCTCACCTCGCCCGAGGGCATCAACGCCGAGGACCAGGCCACGATGGAGAAGCTCTTCCTCACGCTGGCCTGACCCGCACCACGATCGTCCCGCGGCACCGCGTCCCTGTTCACCGCCCAGGTCGGCGGACCGACCGCGGGAAGATCGCGCTGTCCTCGAGGCGTAGTCGTCGTAGCCCGGGAAACGCTCCCGCAGGTGTGCCCCCTCCCAGGTCGACTTGGCGACCAGCCACGCCACGAGAGCGGCGAAGGCGACCACCGACACGACCAGCCGCGTCGACTTCACGGTGCCCACCACGCGTTCCGCGCGTGGGCAGCACGAGGACGACGCGGATCTGGTCGAGCACGCCCTGCTGGCGCCAGTAGTCGGCCGCGAGGTAGGCGATCTTCTGCGGGGCGCCGGCGCACTTGATCGGGCCGCTCGGCATGGTGAACACCGCCGTCCCGGACCGCAGATCGCGGACCCGCTCCCAGGTCCGGGCGGTGAGGTCGAAGCGGTAGTTGCTGAAGACGGACGGAGTCTCGAGGGCGGCGGCCACGCCGGGGATTCGTTGCCAGTCGAGCTGGATGCCCGGGGCGACGACGAGGTGGTCTTAGCCCACCTCCTGGCCCGAGCCCGGGGTCACGACCTGCGGGTCGGGGTCGACCTGCTCGGCGCGGTCACGGATCCAGCGGGCGGCCTTCGGCATCACGTCGGCCTGGGACGGCGCGCAACCGCAGCCGGCGCGCAACCGCCGTCGACGACAGTCCACAGCGGCTGGTGGTGGTGCGTGTTCGAGGGCTCGATGACGGCGATGTCCTCCACGCCTGCGCGCTGGAGCTGGGCGGTGGCGGCGATGCCGGCGTTGCCTCCGCCGATGACGACGACCCGGTGACTCGTGCATGGCGACATGCCCACTCCTTCGCGAGAAGCGGTCGGAGACGGCTGGTATACGGATGTACGTACAAGTGACTATACTCGGGTTATGCCCCCAGGAGTATCCCCTCAGCCCACGCGGCCACTCGATCGCACGAGCCCCCTTCCGCTGTGGGCTCAGGTCAGGGACGACCTCGTCCTGCGGGTCGAGGCCGGCGAGTTCAGCGGTCCCCGCGCCTTCCCCGGCGAGATGGCGTTGCGCGACGAGTACGGCGTCAGCCGACAGACCGTCCGTCAGGCCCTGAGTGGCCTGCGCACCGACGGGGTGCTGGTGGGGTCACGGGGCCGCCCACCGACGGTCGCCGACCCGGCACTGATCCAGCAGCCGCTCGGCGCCCTCTACTCGCTCTACGCCTCGGTCGAGGCCGCCGGGCTGGCGCAGCGCAGCGAGGTGCTCGCTCTCGAGATCGTCACCGACCCCGAGGTCGCCGGCCTGCTCGCCCTGCCGCCCCAGGCTGCCCTGCTCCACCTCGAGCGGCGTCGGATGGCCGGCGACGAGCCCCTCGCCCACGACCACGCCTGGCTCCCCGCAGCGCTCACCCGACCCCTGCTCGAGGCCGACTTCACGCACACGGCGCTGTACACCGAGCTTGCCGCCCGCTGCGGCATCCACCTCACCGGGGGCCGCGAGCAGGTCCGCGCCGTCATCCCCACCGCCGCCGAGCGCCGGCTGCTGGGCGTGGACACGCACACCGCTGCCCTGTCCATCGAGCGGATCGGCTGCCTGGGCGGCATCCCGACCGAGCTGCGCCGCACCCTCGTCCGTGGTGACCGCTTCGCCGTGAGCGCCGAGTTCTCGCGCACCACCGGCTACCGGATGGCGCCTGCCCGTGCACTCCCGGCCCCACCAACCACCCCCAACCGACGGAGACCACGATGACCCCCACCCACCAGCCCGAGATCGACCCGACGACGGCCGCACAGCGTGTTCGCGACGGCGGGGCTCTCCTCCTCGACCCCGCTGCCCTCTCCTCCGGACGCGCGGTCATCGCCGTCTGCCGCTCCGGCGCGCGGTCGTCCCGGGCCGTCGCCACGCTGACGGCAGCCGGGGTGCGCGCGACGAGCCTCACCGGCGGTAGGCAGGCGTGGCAGGCCGCCGGACTGCCCGTCGTCTCCGACGGCGAGAGCCCCGGAAGGGTGATGTGATGCTTGCCCTCGCCATCCTCGGGGGGGTCGTCATCGGTCTCTCCCTCGGTGCGCTGGGCGGCGGCGGCTCCATCCTCACCGTGCCCGTGCTGGTCTACGCCCTCGGTCAGCCACCGCAGGAGGCCACGACCGCCTCGTTGATCATCGTCGGCATCACCGCGATCACCGCCACGGTCGGGCACGCCCGGGCCGGCCGGGTGCAGTGGCGGGCCGCGGGGATCTTCGGAGTCCTCGGCGTCGCCGCCTCCGTCGGCGGCTCGGCGGTCAACCGCCTGGTCAACCCCCAGGTGCTGCTCCTGGCCTTCGCCGCCCTGATGATCGTCGCCGCCCTCGCGATGTTCGCGCGCACCCGCTCCGACTCCTCCGCCGCACCCGGCGAGCACGAGGACGGCAGACGCCCCCGGGGGCTGCGGGCTGCCTCTCGTATTGTCATCACCGCGCTCGTCGTCGGCTTCCTCACCGGCTTCCTCGGCGTCGGCGGCGGCTTCCTCATCGTCCCGGCCCTGGTGCTGGCGATGGGCTTCACCATGCCCGTCGCCGTGGGCACGTCACTGGTCGTCATCTCCATCACCAGCCTCGGCGCCTTCATCGAGCGGCTCGGCAGCGGCGCGGTACCGTGGGCCGTCGTGGTCCCCTTCACCCTCGCCGCCATCGCAGGGTCCCTCGCGGGCAAGCGGGTGGCCGACCGCATCTCGGGCACCAGCCTCACCCGCGCCTTCGCCGCCCTGCTGGTTGCCGTCGCCGGGTACGTCGCCATCCGAGCGGGATTGGCGGTGTGAAGGCCCGCGGGATGGGGGTCACTCGCGCGCTCGCCGGCCCGCCACCCGCCCCAGACCTGTTCAGCCGTCCCGGCACCACCTCGACCCGTCCGCCCCACCCACCACCGAAGGAGTACGCCATGGGCTACGCCCTGAGCACCACCATCCACCACCCGTTCGCCGCGACCCTGGAGGCGACCCGAGTCGCCCTGGCCGAGCAGGGCTTCGGCGTCCTGACCGAGATCGACCTCGCCGCCACCCTCAAGGCAAAGATCGACGCCGACATCCCCGCCCAGGTCATCCTCGGCGCCTGCCGCCCCCCGCTCGCGTACGCCGCGGTGCAGGCCGAGCCGTCCATCGGGCTGCTCCTGCCTTGCAACGTCGCCGTCCGGGCCCTGGACGACAACACCACGCTCGTCGAGGCCATGGACCCCGGCATCATGGTGGAGCTCACCGGTAACGCCGCCCTCGCCGACGTGGCCACCGATGCGGCGCAGCGGCTGACCGCGGCCCTTGCCACTCTGACCGCCTGACCGCCTCGCGAGGGTGCCTGACCGGGTGACGCCCCGCCCCTCTCCAGCCCGGGTGACGTGGCGCCGCAGTAGATCCGCAACCGCACCAACGACATCGCAAGGCCCTCGTCGAGAGCGGCGGCTTCAGGCGCATCCCGGGGTGAGAATGGGCGGATGGGTGACGTAGACGACCTCGAGCGGGGGGTGGAGGTGCTACTGGCCCGTTGGCGAATGGTGGCCGCGCAGCACCCGGAGCGGGGGGTTGTTCCCTCGGTTGACCCTGCCGGCGGTGGTTTGGGCGCACGGTTGCTCGTGCTGATGGAGCAGCCGGCGCCGGTCACGGCAGCGATGGGAGCCGAGGCGGTCTGTGGCGAAGACGGGCCCAGCAGCTCGGTTCGGTTCTTCGTGTCCTGTCGTGAGCAGTCCGGGCTGTCCCGGACCGACTACCTGCGCTGGAACGTCATCCCGTGGGCCCGAGCCCACGCCCCTGACGAGGCGGCGCCTCCCTCCGCCCGGAGGCCGCCGGGCAGGGCTGAGCTCGACGACGCACGTGAGGGGCTCCACGAGCTGTTGACGGCCATGGTCGAGCTGCGCGCAGTCGTCGCCTTGGGGTCCGTGCCGCTCGAGGCGCTGATGCGCTACTTCACCCTCCACCCGCGCCCGGTCCTTCGCCCGGTCCTCGCGGCCCTGCACCCCTCGCCGGCGAACGGCAGACACCGGCGTGAGCAGCGAGAGCGCATCGTCAACGCCCTTCGGCGGGCGGGCGAGCTCGGCGGTCTCTAGCCCGCTACCGCCGCTTCCCTCGTGATCACCGCGCGGACGGTTGCCCCGGCGCAGAGCAGCCAGGTACCGCACAGGACGGCGATGGCGGCGTCGCCCAGACCGCTGATGACCGGGTTGGCGGTGGAGGCCCCGAGTAGGCGTGTGCCCAGGGCCAGGGTCCCGATGGGGAAGGTGAGGGCCCACCAGCCGGGGACGAACGCGATCCGGGCGCGAGCCCCCCGCACGCTCATGCGGACGGCGTACCCGATGACGGGGACGCTCGCCGCGAGCATCACGTAGCCGTAGGCGTCGGCGAGCTGACGGGCCGCCGCCGCCGCCGCCGGGGTGAGCAGGGGAGCGCTCTGGGCGACCATGACCTGCGCCGCGGCCATGGACTGGCCCACCACGCCGAGGGGGATCCACGAGGAGAAGGACGCCGGCACCGGCAGGGCCAGCGTGCGCCAGTGGTGGTGGTAGGCGATCGCGAAGACCAGCCCCCCGAGGAACAGCGAGAGGAAGAAGCAGGCCACGACGCCCACGAGCAGGACCAGCCGGGCTCCCGACGTGGCGAGGTGAGGCACCAGAGCCGCTCCCGTGGTCGCCGAGACCATGGGTGGGACGATGGGCAGCCCCCACGCCGGAACGGGGTGACCCACATCGCGCTTGACCAGCACGGCAGCGAAGCCGAAGGCGGTCACGACCCCCAGTGCGGTCCCGAGGGCCCAGCACCCCGCGTCGATGACCACCACCCATCCCGCGGGGTCCCCCGACGACGTGCGGGCACCCAGCTGGGGCACCACGGTCAGGACGGCGGCCCCCACGGCCAGCACACCCATCGAGACCGTGCCCCAGGTGGGGACCACCGCCGAGTCGCGGATCGTGGCGGTGAAGACGTCACAGTCCTGGATCACCCGCGCGGCGAATCCTGCGGTCAGGCCGAGCAGGAGCAGGCACCCCACCCCCAGCAGGAGAGTCGCCGGCACCAGCAGCACCGGCACCTGGGCGCTCTCGCGGCCCAGCAGCGTCGCCAGGATCCCTGTGCCCATGACGGACGAGAACCAGACCGGGCCGGCCGGAGCGAGAGCCGCGACCGCAGGACGAGCAGCGCGGTCGGCCCGGTAGGCCCGGTAGGCCCGGCAGGCCCGGTACGGCCCGGGCCCGGTTGTGGCGGGAGCGAAAGATGAGATCGTCATGCCTTCAGCATCAGCGGCAGATCGCCCTCGCGGTACCCCACTCACCACTGTGGGGTCACAAACTGCGGTTGTGGCGAGGTAGTCTCGCGTCGTGTCGCACCTGACCCATGTCCCGTCCCTCGAGCAGCTGACGGCCGTGGTCGCTGCGGCCGGCACCGGCAGCATGGGCGCGGCGGCCCGACAGCTGGGAGTGAGCCAGCAGGCCATCAGCGCTCGGATCACCGCGGCTGAGGCGCTCTTCGGGTTCGCGGTCCTGCAGCGCTCGACCACCGGGGTCACCCCGACCGGGCAGGGGCAGCTGGTCCTGGCCTGGGCCCACACCGTCCTCGACGCGGCTCGCGAGCTCGAGGAAGGGGTCCTGGTCCTGCGCGCACCGGGTCGCACGGTCAGCGTGGCAGCCAGCAACACCATCTCCGAAGCACTGTTGCCGGTGTGGGCCAGCCGGCTGCGGCGAACCCACCCCGACACCAGCCTCAACGTGTTCCCCGGCAACTCCCAGGACGTCATCGACGCCGTCACCG
>JAZGVH010000003.1 GCA_039889245.1 Dermatophilaceae bacterium Soc4.6
TGCGACGCGCTGACTCTAGCGTCCCAATCTGAGCAGAATTTTGTGTGCTGAAATGTAGTGCCGTACTGTAGTGTGAAGTGGAGTTAGTCGATGAGTAACCGGATGTTGTAGCCGGGGACCTCTCGTCCCGCGCTCGGCCAACTGGCCACATCACCACAACCACCCCAGCCCGTCAGCCCTGAGAGGTACCCATGTCGACACACGCCCCTGGAGTTCTGCCCGACCACGTCAGCCGCGACGAACGAGCCAGCTCGTGGTTGATCTTCTGTGACCTCACGGTCGACTCGCCCGCGTCCGCGACCCTGCTGCCCGCGTGGCTGCAGACCGTCACCACCGCGGTGCAGACGCTCACGGCCGGGAGCTCGGACGGGACGGATGACGCGGATGGCGAGGGCAGTGTCGGCGATATCCAGCCGGTCGCGACGTGCACTACGGCTTTTGGCAGGACCCTGATCGAGAAGGCGGGGCGGTCGTCGGTATTGCCCACCGGCCTGCTGCAGCTGCCGGCGATCGGTGACGGGACTCTGGAGAACCACGACGTGCTGTTCTACGTGCTGTCGACCTCAGACGCCGCGGTCGCTCAGTTTCTGCGTGAGCTGCAGGTGAGCCTCGCTGGCGCGGGTGTGGGGGGGCAGATCCGGTTCGAACGCGGCTATCAGCGGGCCGACAAGCACGAGACGTTCGGCCAGCGTGACGGGGTTCGCAACATCGCGCCGGCTGACCGGGCGCTGGTGGCGTTCGTGGGGGAGGACCAGCCGGCCGAGCCGGCCTGGGCCGTAGGTGGCTCCTACCTGGCCTATCTGAAGATCCGTCAGGACGTCACCACCTGGACGGGGATGACCCCAGAGCGGCAGGCGCAGGTCATCGGGCGTCAGGCCGATGGCACCCGGGCCGACCTGCCTGCTGGGACCGGCGTCCCCGCTGAGGGAGCGTTCGCGGCGGACACCACGGTGCCGGGGGTGACCTCGCACGTGCGCAAGGCTGGCCCCCGCGGGGGAGAGGGGCAGGACAGTGTGCGCATCTTCCGTCGCGGCACCCCCTACATCGAGAATGCCATCGGCGCCGACGGGGCACTCACAGGGCAGCTCGAGCAGGGCCTGCACTTCGTCAGCTACCAGGCCAACCTCGACGACTTCGACACCATCCTTAACCGGTGGATGCTCAACCCGAACTTCCCCACGGCTGTCGGTGGTGCTGCCCCCGGGGTGGACCAACTGTTCGACGCACCAAAGCTGGCCACCATCGTCAAGGGCGGGTTCTACTTCGCCGTCCCCACAGGTGGCCCCTACATCGGTGCCGGACTGTTCAACGAGCCCGGGCACCACGCGCGGATCGCCGTCAAGCTCGTCGTCCAGAACACGGCTGGACAGGTTGTCCCCACCGCAGACCTACAGGGCGCCACCTTCGACATCGCCACCGCGACCATCGAGGCCACGGCGGACGGCTCGTCCCCCGTCGCCACCGTCTTGGAAACCCTGGTCACCAACGCCTCTGGTCACGCCATCTCAGGGCCGCTGCTGCTTGACCCGTCGCTGACCGTCACCCAAACCAAGGCGCCTGCGGGTGCACTTATCGCCGACCCCGCCGTCCAGACCGTGCCACTGACCTGTCGTTCGATCCAGGTCGAGTTCCGCGACAACCAAGACAGCTCGGGCGGACAGCCCCCCTACGGTGCACCCGCCTAGGGAAAGGCGAAGCGCTTGAGACAGGAGCGACCGTCATAGAGGGCCGTGCGGGAGGCCTGGCACCCGCAGAGACCAACCCCTGCCCACCGTCCGACCTCACACCCTCACCACCCACCACCCTCACCACAATCAGGAGCATCAAATGAGCCATGACAACCGCCGTCACGTTGTCCCCAACGACCAGGGGGGCTGGGACGTCGAAGCACCCGGTGCGTCCCGGGCCAGCGCGCACACCGACACCCAGGCCGACGCCATCGACCGGGCCCGTGAGATCGTCCACAACGCCGGCGGGGGAGAGGTCGTCATCCACGGCCGAGACGGACGCATCCGCGACTCCGACACCATCGCACCGGGCCACGACCCCCATCCTCCGCGCGACCGGAAGTAGTCCCCGTTTCGTCGAACGTCCACGTCCAGAGATCCAGAGGTTCGAGACATGCTCGACACACCTGGCGCCGCCGTAGACCCGCGCGAGGGTAGGGAGCCGGACTACACGCTGGCTCTTGAGGAGGCCCGACGCTCATGGGACGCACTGAACGACGAGCTGTCCGCGTTACGGACCCGCACGATTCAGCTTGTAGGGATCGCGGGGGTCGCGGCGTCCGTGCTGGGGGGTATCGCCGCCACTGGAGCTCGACCATTGCGCTGGGAGAGCGGAGTCGGTCTCGTCGCGTTCCTAACCGTGGTCTTGCTGGCCTTTGCCGTCCTGTGGCCGCGCCGGCTGTCCACCTCGATCCAGCCGACAGTCCTGGTGAAGTGGGCCGAGCTCGCCAGCCCCGAGCAGGGAGTCAAGAACCTTGCGCTGTACCTGGGGGAGAAGTACGACGCCAACCGCAAGAAGATCAACGTCCTGACCACGCTGTTCTGCACAGGCCTCGGCGCCACGGGGGTCGAGGTTCTCGCCCTCACCGGCGCCCTGGCCAGGAGATGATTGCCATGCCGCAAACGCCGCCCCCGCCAGCGCCGCAACCTTCACCCCCGCCCCCAGCACCCCGACTACCGGACCCGTTCCGCGAGCCAGAACGACGCAACAACCCCCGGCCCGCGCCGCGGCGCGCTACCAACGCCGGTCCAAGTGGACGGAGCGCTGGCGAGCGGCTCTAGACGGGATCTCGGTGGGCTGAGTCGGTGTGCGCTGCGACCCGGCCCGAGCCGCTGAGCGCGAACGCTCTCGTGGTGACCGCCCGGTTGGGATGGCCGCCAAGCCAGCGATGGCGGTCCACGACGGCATCTCCTACGACTTTGAGGTGCACGCCGACGCGCAGGGACCGAACGAGCTGGCCCAGCGCATCCAACGGCACTTTTTCGCGTAGACCCGCGGCCCCGTGGAGGGACTGGTTTGCGGGAGGCATGCACGGCCTGACGCTGCACCCGCCCGCAGGACGACCGGGCGCGTAAGTCTTGCAGTTATCGGCGACATCGACGCTGAAGGTCCGGCCCGGAACACGACCGGGACGAGGCTACGATCCGCAAGCTTGTGAGTCCAAAGTCCGAGAAAACAAGCAGGCCACTAGCTAGATGGCGGATTCCGGCGGTTGTCGCATCACCTCGAGCAGGAGGCGGAGGAGAGGACGGCCGGTGGGGTGGTCACCGGGGCCGGCCGGGGAGTCGCGCCGAGGGGTCCTGACGAGGTCCTAGGACCGGGTGCGGCGGGGCCTCGACCTGTCGCAAGGTCACTCCCGGCTCACGCTGCTGGCCACCCGCACGACGTCGTCGTTAGCCGGGGAGGTGAAGGGTTCGGGTGGCGATGGACTGGGCGGGGGTGCGGATCCGGCCCTTCTGGTAGATGACTGTGGTGGCGTCGGCGCTGAGGTAGGCGCCAGCGGAGTAGTCGGGGAAGCGGATGACCTGGCCGGTGGCGACGACGTAGATGAACGCATAGTAGGCGCGGGAGTAGGTGTTGTACTGCTCGCCCCGTACGGGCGGGTTCATGATGCGGGAGGTGCTGAGGAAGGTGACGTAGCGCCCGTCGGGGGTCATGCTGCCCGCGGCGGAGCCGTTGTCGTGGTCGAGGCCCGAGGGGGTGCCGTGGTGGCGGGAGATTAGCCGGGTGGTGTGCCGGATCCGGTCGCGCAGGTAGACGTCTTCCCCGAACTGGCGGGTCAGCCCGTCGAGGCCGACCGCTTGGGCGGTGAACGTGACGTAGCGGCCGTTGTCGCTGACGTACGCGGAGGCGGTGTAACTGTTCCGGCCGAAGACGGGGTTGCGGTGCTGCTGGGTGCCGTCGTCGTCGACGGAAACCAGCTCAGTGGTGCCGGTGAGGCGGTCGTGCAGGAGCACGTCCTCGATGTGGTTATGGTCGCCTGGCACGAGGGCGTCTGAGAAGGAGGAGAAGGTGACGTAGCGCCCGTCGCCGGAGATGCCGAGGGACTGCCCGTCCTGCCCGCTGCTGTAGGGGCCTTGCCGGCCGGCGGTGGACACAGAGACCCGGGTGGTGGTCTGAGCGGTGAGGTCACGCACGTAGACGTCGTTGACCCCGTTGGTGTCCTTCGGCACGAGGGGGTCGGCACTGACGAATGCGACGTACCGGCCGTCAGCGCTGATCGCGGCCTCGGCGCTGCGGGTGCCGTACCTGCTGACCGACTCGCTGCCGTCGGCGGCGAGGTTGACGCGTTGGGTGGTGCCCGTGGCCCGATCGTAGGCGAACAGGTCCTCGGTGCGGTTGCGGTCGCCGCGAACGATGCTGGGCGAGACCGAGCAGAACAGGATGACGCGGCCGTTACGGGAGACGTTGGGGCACCCGGTGTCGTAGGTCGTGCCGCGCACGATGAGGTTGGTCTGGTCGTACGGTAAGTAGCGGTGGCCGCCGACCTCGTAGAACACGTCCCAGCCGACCAGGTCGGGGGTGATCAGATCGGTGCGGTCCGAGTCGTAGACCACGACCGACCCGTCGCCGCTGATGTTCGGATCCGATGCCTGGTAGGGCCCCGCCGTAGTGCCGAGGTTGTCTGGGGTGACGAACTGCGGCGGCCCAAACCAGCCCGTCCGCCTGGCCGGTGTCTCCTCGCTGGCTTGAGCTGTTCCGCTGGGCGCGGCCTGCACGGGGGTGGAGGCCACGCGTGGAGGCGAACCTGCCAAAAGCCCGGAGGCGGCCCGAGACACCAGGGGAGAGCTGCCGCCACCCCCGTCAATGTGGGGAGCGCTGGCTCGCCCCGGTCGCCCCGCCTGGAGCGCCGACACACCGGGGCCGGGTGTCGCGGCGGGCGCACCGGCTGATCCGAGGACGGTCAGTACGACGGCTACCACCGCGGTCGCCGCCGTCTGGATGAAGCGACGAGGTCGCAGTCGTCGCGGAGCGTTACGCATGAGCAAGAACACCTCCCTCGATCCGTTTGAGCCGAGGGTGGCACGCTTTGGCATCCCATCGTCGGTGTTCGCCGGGATCGGGGCTCAACTGGTGCTGAGAGTGACGAAGTCGATGATGCCGGCGAAGGAGTCCGCAGTGTTCTGGGAGTCGGGCTTTTTGCCGATGCTGAACTTCGACCCGTAGACCGACAGCGAGTGGTCGTTGGTGGGGGCGACCTCGTCCAGCCCGCTGGTGTTGGCGCCGGTGTTGGTCAAGGTTCCCTCGACTGTCTCCGACCGACTAAATAGTTGTGTGCCCACGTGTGTCTTGCCGGACACGGACAAGGAGATGTTGGCCTTGCCGTTACGGTCGGTGGCGCGGTGACAGTCGATGTCGTAGTAGGCGTCGACGTTGAGCAGGACCGAGTTGGTCGTGCTGGGCTTGCCGGTGTAAGCCTCGGCGAGTGTGCCGTTGGTGCTGTTGGCGTCGTCGTCCATAAAGACGCAGTGCACCGAGCCCTTCTGGAAGTTGCCGGTGGTGTAGCCCATGATCTCGATCTTGTAGAACCCGCCCGTGACCCCGTTGCGTCCCTTCTCGACGACGTTGTACGACGGGTGAAGTTGGTCGCAGCTGTTCGTACAGGTGGACGCGGCTGGGAGCTGGAAGTCGGTGGAGCCGCCGGTGCCGAAGTCGAGCAGGGTAGGCCGTAGGCGGGTGTGGATCCGCCATCCCCCGAGTCCGGGATTCAGGGTCTGGGCGGCGTTGCTGGAGACGTCTGGCTGACCGTTCTTGTCATCGATGATCTGCCCATAGCCTGCCTCGAGCGGGTTGACCTCCGTCTTGAGCTTGTTCGCGGGGGCTGCGGCGGTGTGGCCGGTCCAGCCCGGAAACGTGTAGTAGTTCTTGGAGCGCTTCACGCACGTGTTAGTGGTGTTGCTGCCGGCGATGGTGCACGGTGGGGCGCAGACCCTACTGGTCGTGCAGGTCGCGGGGGTGATCGAGTTTGGGCCGGTGGGGTTGTCACTGTCGAGCATGGTGGTGCCGGTGTCGTTGAGGTTCCAGCACACGATGGTTCCCGAGCAGGTGGTGGCGGCGGTCGAGGCCAGGAGTGCCGGGGTGAGTGGTTGTCCTGCAGCGGTAGTGAGGACGTCGTCGCCTTGACTGGCCCAAGCGACCATGTTCGTGACGAGCTGGGTACCGTCGGTGGTGAGGTTGGTCAGGGCGCCGTCGGAGAAGCCGATGACGGCGCGGCGGGCCGGGGCGGTGGCGCCGCCGGTGAGGGCAGCGCCGGTCTCGAAGGTGAAGATGACGTTCTGAGAGGTGTTCTCTTGACGCACCGCGACGGGGGTGGCGCCGGTGGCGAGGTTGCCGACGACCATGGAGCGCATGGGTCGTGAGGTGGGGACGACCTGGACCGCGGTGGCGGGTAGCCAGGCCATGACGGGAACGGTGGTGTCGGCCCAGACCAAGGTGGTGGAGTCGGCGAAGATGCCGTCCTGATCGGTTAGGCCCATGTCGTCCCAGGCAGTCGACGCGAACACGATCTGGGGGACGCTGACGCTCTCGTACTTGTTCCCCAGGGCGGTACCCAGGGTCGAAGGGGCGATGAGGACCACGTCGGTGACGTTGACCGCCGCTGTGACGACGGCGTCATCGTCGACGGCGGTGACGGTGTACCCGAGGTTCTGCAGGAGGGTCATGGCGGCGGTGTCTCCGGCGGTCAGCGCGGCGGGGTCACCGACGACGAGCTGGGCGGTGCCGAACCCGTCGGCATATGCGGGGGAGCCGGTCGCAACTGTCGCCACGGTTAGGGCCGCGACCGAGACACCGGTGGTGACCAGGCGGGTTAACCGGTTCCCGCGCCCACCACTGCGGCGACTCAGGAGGCTTCCCATGCGCAGGAAACCCGCGCGGGCCGCCGAATTTCTCAAAGTCGTCGTCCTAGCGTCCCCACGATTAAGTCGCATACCCACACTCTCCCTGCCCAGCGAACGGTCATTTTCCCTGCCAGGAAAGTGAGGCAAAAGTAGCAGGCCCGACCTCAACGCACCGGGTTCAATCTGTGTTTTCAATCTCCGTTTCAGTGAAAAACAAGGGCACTTTGTTCCGTGTCCGGTGTCGTCGAACCGGGCGGTGCTGCTGTCGATACGGGCCGCCGGAGAGGGCCGGGTCATCACGGTCAGCAGCGTCGGGGGACTGGTCGGCCAACCCTTCGCCGACGCCTACTGCGAAGCGAAGTTCGCCGTCGAGGGCCTGATGCAGTCGCTGGCCCCGGTCATAGCCCGCTATGGCGTGAACGTCAGCATCGTGGAGCCGGCCGCCGTCAGCAGCGCCTTCGTGGCCAACACCGGTGTCTTGGACTTCGATCTGAACGGCCAGGACGGCTCGGGCGACCAGCACCACCTGCACCGCACGTTGCAGGCCGCCTACCTCCGACGCAGCGCGGCTTAGTGGAACTCCGGGCTGGGACCGGCTTTGCTGGGTGTGTACTCAGACGATGTCGAGCCTGAGCCTGGAGCAGGCCGCTTCCAGGGTCGGCTGGAAGCCGCGCAGTGTCAGGGGGTCGTTGAACGTTGGACTGGTCGGCATGGCCGCAATCGCGGCTTCCCACAGAGCGACTGAGCGTGCTGCCGGGTTGTGTGAGCAGGGGTAGATGACGCCGTCGATGCGGTCCGCCGCGGTTCGGTCGCTCCCGGGACCGCAGACGCGGTAGATCGCCCGGGCCCACTCTCGAGATCGTGACCGCAGTCCGCTGGCGATAGCCAGGTTGCCGCCGGCCCTGGTCACCCAGTCGCTCTCGGCTAGGTCGAGTAGCCGCACCTCACTGATCAGGTCGAAGACGGTGAAGTAGGGGCTCTGGGCTGTACGGTCCACCACACCCCGGTCTCGGAAGCACTCGGCCAGGGCGGTCTCCAGCAGCGGCGGTGGGCGCAGTCGCCGAGCCGGGGGTGGGAGAGCAGATGCCACGTAGGCGGCCGCGTACAGGACCCTGCGGGTCGGGTGGACGCGCCTGGGTGGTGGCTGCGGGTCGAAGCGGGAGCGAGTCGGGCCGAACGCCCGAAAGGTGTCCCATGCGGTGGGGTGGTCCCCGCCGGCGCTGTAGATGCGCCCGAGTCGAGCACCCACGGGCAACGTCCAGACGTCGGTGTCGAGGAGGTCAGGGAAGTCGGCCGGCTTGGGGGCAGGGAGGCGTTCGCTCACCTGGGCAGCACGTTTCTCACTCGGGCCTGGCTCGGCTCAGGCTAGCGTGAGCGCGGAGGCAATGACGTCGGCGGCCACGGCCGCGGACCCGCCGGAGGCCAGCCAGTCGACCGGGGAGACCAGCTCGTCTTGGAGCCCCAGCTCTTCACTGGGGTGAGTCACCACGTAGGCGACCGCTAGCGGGTGGGCGTGTTCAGGGATGGCCTTGGCGACTTCGCCCCAGCCCGGGGGCTCACCACTGAGGCCAGCCCCCGCGACCGGCCCACGGGGATTGGCGCCGCCGGGTCTGGACGCGGTGAACTGGAACGCGGGGAAGCGGGTCCTCCCGGCAACCGTGACTGAGTACAGCGACCTGTCCGCTGCCCGCTGCCGGATACGACTCTCACCCACCTGTAGCAGCTCGGCGACCTGCGCTGTGGCCAGGCTGTCTTCGAGCAGCTGCTCCCAGCGCGCTCGGGCGCGATAGGAGGCCCGCTCCTCCAGCGGCGGCATGTCCTCGACGTAGGAACCCACGCTCTCAAGAACGGCTCGCTGCTCCTCGGTCAGCTCCCGGCCGCTCGGCTCCGGTCCGGAGGACGACTCAATGGTGTCAACGAACCGCTCCAGCGCTGCAGCGAGAAGGGCTGGGGGGTCGACGTCGATGCGACGCCCCGACATCAGTTGCCGCAATCGCTCCACCGCCTCCAGCAGTCGCGCGACGGACGAATCCGCTTCTGGTTGAACAACGTTCTCAGGTGCGAGGGCAGCAACGAAGTCGGCCGTCACCTTGCCAAGATCCGCACTCGCCCGATGCCCGCCCACATCGGAGCCGACCGCAATCGCAGGCGCTGCACGCTTCGCCGTGGCCGCCTTCCTCACTGCCCTGCCCGTTGTCGACCGAGCCCCTCCCTGTGCCGCACGCTTCGCCGGGGCGGCCTCCTTCGTCACGAACTGGCCTGAGCTCGCACTCCTCGCCGCGATCTCGCGTGTCCCGGCGGCAACGTTCGAAGCTGTCCTGGTCGACTTTGTAGTCATGGAAGCTGCCTCCTCAAGCGTCGCGCTGGTACTACCTCGAGTTAACACTATCAGCGACTGTTACCTGCAGGAGCGGGTTGGCTCATTGCGGCCACGGGACGTCATCATGCTGCTCAACTGAGCGACACCTACGGCGGAAGTGGCCCCAGAGCCAAGCTCCGGGGCCACTTCAGGTACCTCAAACCTGCTGGGTGATGGTCCCGTCGGGGTTGCGTCGCACCGTGGCGTCGGTGACGAACCGGCCGCTCGAGGCGGACCGGTTCACTGACCGGCTGTTCGACGTGCCCGAACCCACACGCTCGGTGGTGGTCTTGCCGGGCCACCGTGCGACGGTGGCTCGACTGACGAATCGACCGGTAGCGGCTGAGCGATTTACGGACCTGGCCATGGGTCACCTCCAAGGTGATCTTGACCTGTTGTTGACCTCAGCAGGGTGCTGGGCCAGCTACGCTCAACGTCGCTAGGCGCTGATCGAACAGGTCGGTTGGTGGTGGGGTTCGAGGCCAATCGGGCCCCACCACATGAGCGGTCGTTATGACCTCCCACGCTCTGCGTATAGGCGTCGCCGTCAGCCCTTCCCCCCAATCATCCTGGGATTTTTTGGCGCACTTCGGGCGGCAGAGGCCGCCACGATCCGGGCGGCCATCGCTCGGGGGACTCGTCGACGACGAGCCTTTGCCTCCCTGGTGCCCAGGGATGACGCCTCGATGGCCTTCTCGATGTCGGTCATGCGCTCTCCTTCCGACCCTCGACGAGTGTGCGACGGGCGTACTCGAGCGCCCGCTCGACTGCCTTGGGCGTGGTTCCCAACTGGTCGGCAGCTTCGACCTGGGTGTAGCCGTAGTAGTGGCACAGCACGAAGGCTCGGCGAGCCTTGTCGCTGCGCACGTTGCGCAGGGCGTTCGAAGTCATCATGGAGAGCATCACGTCGTCTTCGACGGGGGTGAGACGCTGACTCAGCTGCACCTCAGCGAGATCGATGCTGCCCCGATGGCTCTCGACACTGGTCAGCCAAGGCCGGTAGACGTCAGGGAACCGCAAGATGCACTGGCCGACGAAGAACGTAGTCAGTGAGGCCCCCTTCTCCGGATCCCACCGGCCAGCCCGGAGGACCTCATCTCGGAAGTACCCGAGAGCTCGGGTGACGGTCTCACCGGCGATCGACTCGATCTCGTCTGAAGTGAGCGCCCCCTCGGGTGCCCGCTTCACCGGACGCTTCTTCTGCGCGCACTTGTCGTAGATGGTGCCCTTGCGTATCCACGAGCAGAGGACGTCGACCCCGTAGCGAGCGAGCTCCTCGGCGGTCAGCTGCCACTCTCGCCCTCCGTAGCCAGCAGCCTGCAGATCGGCCACGAGGTTGGCGTCAGCCAGCAGCCGATCGACACGCTCAGCCTTCTGCAACTTATCTACCGTGTCGAAAACGGCGGCCGTCGTCTCCGGTTGTAGGCGTGAGGCAGCGCCAGGCGGCGGGGGCTGCGCCCCCGGGGCCTCACTACTGCTCATCTCCTGCGCCTCTCACTAACAATGGAGTGTTCGGCCCTGTGGCCTCCGACTCGTTCCTCGTCCTCAACCACAAAACCGGACGCTCCTTCGTAGGGCGTCCCGAGGCCGCTTCCCCCCAACTCTTGCTGAAGTTTTTTTCGTAACCCCCTGACCTGCACAAACGTCGACGTCGGGCTCACTTCACAGGTTAGGTCACGGTGGCGACACCCCATCCCGTCATCCACAGGGCCAGCGCCACTGGTGCCCTGGCAGGCACCGTAGAACCTGGTCCTACTTGGTGTCGTGGTCTGGCTCCGGGACACTGTCTGTGGCGGCCTCTACCCTCGAAACCGAGAGCGGGGACAGGTCTGCTCACCGGGCCGGAGGACCATAGATGTTCGACCACGACCGAGACTTCCCACGGGCCTACACAGTGCCTGGGATCGCACACAAGGACGCCAGTACGCGGGGGGTCCAGTGGGCGTTGAAGCAGGCCCAGGCGCTCGGCTCGACGGTGTCGCTCTATGCGCCGGGGAAGCAAAATCTCCGGCGCGTGGCTGAGGAGCACCCAGCGGTGCACGCCCTGATACAGCGCGGCGTTCAGGTCACGACATGGAGGAACGCCAGCCCAGGCGGCGGTGTAGTCGTCGCACTCTGGCCAGACGAGAAGCATCTTCTTGCGGCCGATGAGAGCGGCTCGACTCGGGCACTGGTGGCGGTCACGTGGAACGCGCGGGAGACGTTGGAGTGGGCGCGCGCGAAAGACGCGGAGCCCTTGGGCGGTCCCAGCCCTGACATCAGTCCAACAGCGCCTCTGGATCCCGTGGTGGCTGCGGCAGTCGACGGGCTCGGCATCCTCGTGGGGCAGCACAAGACTGCCGATCAGCGGTACCGGGCAGCCATGGCAAAGGGCCTAGCCATGCTCCGCGACGCCGGCTATGTCCTCGATCCGAGCGCTGTGCACACACATGCCATTGGGCATGGCTGGCGGGCCAGCAATGCTGAGCAGCTTCGAGAGGTCACCACCCGCATCAACGAGGGTCGAGTCATCAAGGGCATGAAGTCGGCACCCCTTCAAGACGACGCACTGGTCAACTGGCGTCAGCGCGCGGCCCAGGGTTCAGCGCCGGATGAAGGATGACCATCCCGGACACCACCGCGCAGCCGCACCCCTTGTATTCCACCGACTCAAGCGAGGAAGGCTTTCGGAGCCAGTGGGGCTTTCGCCTCTTTCGCCAACGATCGTTTACGAGACACCCAGGCGAATGTCGGGAGCCACGCATGAGCCACCGTCTCGCAACCCGTGTCCGTGAACTACGTCAAGCGAGGTACGTTTGTGATACGGTCCGGGGGTGGCACTCGTCGGATATGCCCGGGTCAGCACCCGCGACCAGCATCCGGAGGCGCAGCTCGACGCCTTAAGCGCGGCAGGGTGCGGACGGACGTTCACCGACCACGCGTCGGGCACGCTGGCCCGCCGCCCGGCACTGGATGAGGCGCTGGCCTACCTGCGCTCCGGGGACGCGCTGGTGGTCACCAAGCTGGACCGGCTGGGCCGGTCGGTGCGCAACCTCAAGGAGGTGGCTGATGACCTGCAGTCCCGCGACGTCGCGCTGAGGGCGCTGAGCCAGGGCATCGACACCGCCACCCCGGGCGGCCGGCTGTTCTTCCACATGCTCGCAGCGATCGCGGAGTTCGAGCACGACCTGATCGTGGAACGCACCGTCGACGGGCTCGCCGCCGCCCGGGCCCGCGGCCGCAAGGGCGGCCCGAAGTTCAAGATGACCCCGACCCGGATCGCGCAGGCCCGGGCGATGTACGACGCCGGCGAGCACACCGTCCAGCAGATCGCCGACACGTTCGGAGTGTCCCGACCGACCATCTACCGGCACCTCACCACCACCGCGGATCAACTCGGCCGCTCGACAACAATTCAGTAGGTTTCCACCCAGCTAACGCTCGACGAGCGTCAGCCTATGACCCACGAGGTCCGTCATTTTTGGATGCGTTCGCGATACGGCTCCGGTAATGGCACTTAGTGATGTCGATCCGACAGGCGCGACTAGCACAAGAGGCGAAACTGAACGCCCTGACAAGGCCTGCGTAAATGTTGGATCAAGTTTATCTGATATTCACGGAATAGCCTTGAGAGCGCAGTCCCTCAATAATGGATTCATTATTGAACCCGGCAAAATAGTGGCGAGCATCTCGACGAGTCACAATTTCTATTCCTGCCGACCAGATAAGAAACCCACCGCCGCCATAAGATATGGATCGAATGTCTTCCCGATGGATAACTGCTCCCCGAAAGATAAGCCCTAGGCCGAAACCAGGTCGAAACTGAAGTTGATCACGCGTAACCGTTAAACGAACAAGCGGCCCGCTGAATTTTATTCCTCGCTTGAACCAGCTGCCCACGAACGTGAGGGCTGGCTGGTTTCTGGGAGATTCCGAGGTCATCGCACGAACTGCCTTCGAACGTATTGTTTGACCGCATCGAACAGGTTGAATTTTACATCGGTCCCGGTTTTTGTGTTACTGATTCCTCCATGAATCTCCGCCGGCAGCGGCCCGATACTGACGCCAACTCCAAAGTCGGCGCCGTAGGCAAAATTATTCGGTGCGCCTTGTGCCGACCCCCCAAACAGTTGAGCTCCTGCCGATATCACTCTATACACAGGAACGGAGCCTCCACCATAGGCGAACGGACCACCCAACTGACAAATTTGGTTAACATTACTGAGCTGCTGCGACAGGCTGACGCCAAACGTGGGCGTCTGCACCATATCGCCTGGCCCGGCTGACGTTTCAGCGGTACCCAGTTCAACGTCGCCTGTCTGCAGGTCGAAGGCGACCACGCCACAATAACTGTAGTCAAAACCCGCGAAAACTCCCAGATTAAGGTTCACGCAGTTTCCAACCGAAATGGCGCCACTTGGGTCTGACAGGCTGATGGGGTTGCCATTCGCGTAACTATAGCGGGCGCCGGTGAGGCCAGCGAAGGATGGTCCCGACGACCACGGTGAGGGCGAACGACCACCCCAGCATGTCGTCCCACGGTCGAAGGACGCTCACGTTCAGGAAGACGGTCACGTACGCGACCGCCCCTACCGTCTCCAGCCATGGGGCGTACCGGCCGACGAGCCGCAGGATCGGGTGGGCTCGGCGGTGGTGGTGGTCACCGTTGTCGGTGTCCCTCTGGATGATGGCGTTGGCCTCCGCGATCCGGGCGACGGCGCCGCTGCGGGAGTACGCCGTGCAGCGGTCACAGGCCCAAGCCTGTCGCGGCGTTGTCGGTCCAGGCGTTGTGGATGCGGACGTAGCCGCCGATGGTGGCGAGGGAGCGGTGTCGGGTTTGGTGGGCGATGGCGCGGTCGGAGGATCCACGTAGGTGCGCGTAGGTGACGAATCCGGCGCGCAGGCTGTGCGCGCTGTAGTCGGTGGCGTCGAGCCCGGCCCGGGTGATCGCGGCCTGGACGAGGGTGTTGATGGACTCCGGGTGCAGCGCCCGGCCGGTGGCCTTGTTGGCCCTGCCGACCCCTTGGAACACCGGACCGGTGTGGATGCCAGCGAGGTGAAGCCAGGTCTGCAGGGCGGTGACGGGGCAGCGGTCAGGGTTACCGCTGCGCGGGAGGACTGCTAGTTCGGCCTCTGTGCCGTGGGGGTTGGTCTTCGACCGGGGCAGGGCCAGGACCAGTCCGTGGGGGTGGTCGGTGACGTCCTCGACCCTCAGCGCGGCGAGCTCGCTGCGCCGCAGCGCCGCGACGAACCCGACCAGGAGCAGAGCCCGGTCGCGGGCGCCGGCGAGGTCGGGCTCAGGGGAGCGGCCACGGGTCTTCCAGACCCGGGTGGTCGGGCACGCGGTCAGGACGTCGAACAGCTCGGGCGGCATCAAGGGGCTGGACTGCTCGGGTGGGGCGCCGTGGGTGCGGCGGATCCCTTCCCAGACGGCGACGACTCGGGCGTTCGCGGTCGGGTCGGGCAGGTCGCGCAGCTGGTGGACGAACTTCATTGCCGACAGTCGCCGCGACATCGTCCCGACCTTCGCGCCGGCTCCGGCTAGCGCCGTCAGGTACCCGGTGATCGTCGACGCCGCCGCGGGCAGCGGGTCCCGGTCATGCCCGGTGCACCAGGTGGTGAACTCGGCCCAGTCGGAGCGGTACCCGCGCAGGGTGTTCGCAGCTCGGGCTGCCTCGACGTACCCGACCTCCGCCTCGCTGAGTGGGACCTCGCCGAGCAAGGCGGCCGCGTCCGTCTCCTCGAGCCCGACCATGCCGCCCGATCCCGACGCCCCACCAGCCAACAGGTCGCCCGTGACGGCGGCGTCTGCGCCGTCCGGCTCAGGGTGGGTCACCGGCACATCGTAGGCGCTATCACACGGGATTCCGGTCATTATCCCGTGTGATAAGAGGGTCATGAACAGCATGCCCGACTCGATCAGCCGCGTGGGCCATCTCGAAAATCGTCTTGTCGAGCCAGGCCCGCCGCGAGGTCGCCAGCAGCACGTTGTCCAGCGTGGCGTCGTACGCGGCCTGGAGCCCGGGCAGCTCGAACCGCTGCTGGGCCAGCACTGCTCGTGGGCGCCGATCCAGGCTGTCCCGCCCGACCATAGGATGCCCTGGCGAAGCAGGCGCTTGGAGGTGCGGTGCCAGCCGCGCATCAGGTCGGCGCGCACGTCCTCCCGCACGCGTACCAGGTCACGGGCGGCTTCCTGGGCCAGCGACGGGACCGTGACCGCCGTGATCTCCCCAAGCGCAGCAACCGGGCCAGCAGCAGCGCATCCCGCGCGTCGGTCTTGACGGCTCTTGGGACCTGAGGTGGGAGAGGCACCCGTCGGAGCGCAGGGCAAGACTCTCGGTGTAGGGAGTGACCAGGATCTGAACCCCGAGGACGATGACCAGGCCCACGCCGTCCTGTATGCGCCGCCCGGCCGAGTTTGGACTTTAGCTCGACACACGTTCTCTGGCGGTACGTTGAGGAGATGTCTGATCACCTTGACGGTCGGCATTCAGCGTCGCTGCGACGGCGGCGATGTCGTGAGGGCGGTACGTTGAGGAGATGTCTGATCACCTTGACGGGGGGTATCGGAGTGCGGCGCGGCGACACGGCGACTTCGTCCATCGTGGGGCCACCTCGCCTTACGCGGTCGAGCTGCTGGGTTTCCTGACGGCCCACGAATGGCCCTACAGCCCGGCCCTGATCTCCAACACGGCACAAGCCTCCGTGCTGGCCTACCTGGACGGCACGGCGGCCATCACCCCCGAGCAGCGCGTCGCAGCATCCGAAGATGCGGCCCTGGCCTCGATCGCTCGGATCGTGCGCGAGCTGCACGACCTCACTGCCGGGACCGGGCTTGCGAGGGGCGGTGAGGTCGCCTGCCACAACGACCTCGATCCGCGCAACACGATCTACGACTGCAACGACAACCTCTTGGTTCCGGTCGGGCTCATCGACTGGGACCTGGCCAGCCCCGGGAGGCGGGTGCACGATCTCGCTCACCTCTGCTGGACCTTCACGGGGATCAACCCCACTGCGGATCCCGACCTCGTCAGGCACCGGCTCCACGTCTGCACAGAGGCCTACGGATGGACCGGAACGCAAGACGAAGTCGTCAGCGCCATGCTGTGGTGGCAGGACCGCTGCCACCAAGGCATCCGCGCCGAAGCCGACGCCGGCGACCGCGCGATGCAGGCCTTGGTCGTCGACGGCGTCATGGACGCTGTCCGCCGTGACTACGACTGGACCCTCAAGTACCTCCGTCCCCGGTGATCGGCGAGGTCCCCGGAACGTCCTTGGGGGCGGCAGGTTTTGTTGTCGCCCCTGATCCTTGCGGACTCTGACGGCCTTCGTAGCGCTTGGCGTGTCCCCCCGGCTCCCACCTCAGGTCCCAAGAGCCGTCTTGACCCGGTCACCCGAGGGGCGGTGCATCTTCGACGGCGCCGCGACCACGCACCTGGTCCCCTACCGGTCAGGAACCGGGCCAGCCCGTAGCCCGTCGGGCCAGCCTCGTAGACCGCCGCCACCGGGGCCCGGGAAGGCCTGCAGCCAGGCCAGGACCGTCTCGTTGCCCGGCACCAGCCGGGCCTTGCTCAGCTCGCCGTCCTGTCGTCCAAACCGCACGCCACCACCGAGCGTGCACATCAAGGCCGACGAACGTACGCTCAATCTCCACCGGAACCTCCCGCAATTATTGGCTCTACCACCGGACTCAACCCGGGACGGCAACCCACGACAACTTGCGAGTAAGGTCCCGGCCCAAGAACCGGGCACCTCCATACTGTCTAGAAACGAGTCGTCAGAGCCTGCCAGTCTTGTTCGCCACGAGAACGCCTGCGGGAATAACACATCCCAACGTCAAAAGAATAATTCCTACAGTAAGGTTCTCAGAACGACCGTCCGACCTAGAGGCCACGATAGCTCCCGTCGCGGCGACAAGTAGTGATAGGAGACCCAGCAGAACTATTCTATAAGGTGAAACCCTGCTAGGCCTACTTTTGCTGGAGGCGCCCCATGTTGTAATCGAGAAAATCAAAATGAAGATTCCCAAAAGTGACGCCCAGCTCGACCCATGAACCAAACCAACTAGGGCTCCGGCGGCTCCAAGAAACCCGCTAATAATGAGAAAGATTTTACCGGCACCCACTCTTGAACCTCCTAGAAGCAATTCGTCAATTCCGCATAACTGGTTCCTAAGGCCGTGACCCCTGCGCCTATCACAAGCAGAGAGCCCCCGAAAGTCTCAGGTGAGGCAAGCACGGCCCCTGCAAAAAGAAACGCAGCACCAACGAAATAAAACGTGGTCTCTATACAGTCTTCGCCGGTTGGGTCAATTGCGTTGACGGGATTGTTGGCCGTGTATGCGTAGGGGTTGGCATTAGAGGGTTTGGCTAGCCGGGTAATGGGGTCGATGGATGTCCATCTGCCGGTGGTGGTGTCGTGGTAGCGGGCGCCGTGGTGGACCCAGCTGGTGGAGGGGTCGACGGTGCCGAAGGTGTACCCGTAGGGGTTGGTGTTGATGGCGGTGGTGGCGGTGGTGCCGGCGATGTTGGTGGTGGCGGTGGTGGCTCCGTAGGGGTCGTAGGTGTAGGTCGCGAGCAGGGTACCGCCGGAGTCTTGGGAGAGTAGGGCGACGACGGAGCCGTGGCCGTCGGTGGCGTAGAAGTCGTCCTGTCCGGTGGCCAGGTGCATCTCTTGTGCGGTGCCGGTGGTGGGGTCGTTGGTCAGGTAGGCGGTGGCGCCGTTCTTGGTCACCGACGACAGCACGGGCACCCCTTGGGGGGAGGTGAGCCCGTAGGAGTAGTCCCAGGTGGTCCCCATCGGTGGTGAGACCTCGTGGGTCAGCTCGGACTGTCCGGTCCCGGCGTAGGCGTAGGTCGTGCCGGAGCCGCGGGTGTCCAGCTGACCAGCCTTGTTGTACGTCAGGGACCCGGCGGACGGGTCGGAGGTCAGGTTCCCCGCGGCGTCGTAGCCGTACCCCGTGGTGGTGAGCTGGTTCGAGGCGGTGTTCACCGTCAGGGTTTGGGTGGTGGTCCCGTCGACCTTGACGCTGGTGCGGTTGCCGTTGACGTCGTACCCGTACTGGTAGTGGTGGCCGCCCATGTCGGGGGCGGCGTCGATCAGCCGGTTCCCCGCGTCGTAGGTGTAGACCGTCCGCTCGAGGGTGCGGTTGTCGAACGTGTACTGCACCAGGCCCGTGTCGCTGGCGGACGGTGCGGACGTGGCCTGGTTGGGGCAGCCCACCCCGGGAACGTACTTGGCGTAGCAGTAGCCGGTGTCGAACACCCGCGCCGTGGTGGCGTCGCTGGAGTTCTTCGAGGTCCACGTCTTGGCGACCCGCCCGGTCCGGTCGTAGTCGGTGTGCGCGTGCGCGGTGAACGCGGTCGGCCGGTAGGGCGCGCTCGAGGCGGGCGGGCCCGCCCGCCAGTACGTGTCGGTCCGTTTCCCGACCCCGTCGTAGAAGTAGTAGCTGGGCAGGCTGCTGGGGCCGGTGTACGAGGCCAGCTGGTTCGCGTCGTCGTAGGTGTAGGTGGTGGTGCCGAACCCGTTCGTGGCGGAGGTCAGGTTCCCGTTGGCGTCGAAGCCGTACCCCACAACGACCCCGGCGCCGTCGGTGCGCGCGGTCAGCCGGTTCAGCCCGTCATAGCCGGTGGTGGTGGTCCCGGTGCCATCGACCCGCTTGCTCAGGTTCCCCGCAGTGTCGTAGGTGTAGGCGACCGTGGTCACCCCCGCGAGGCCGGACCCACCACCGGAGTAGGCGACCGAGGTCACCCGGTCCAGGTCGTCGTAGCTGTATGTGGTGACCGCGCCGCGACCGTCGGTGACGGTGGCCAGCCGGCCGTACCCGTCATAGGTCAGCCCGGTCGCGCCCAGGCCCGACCCGGACGGGGGCGTGATCCCCGTGACCTGGTGGCTGGGGGCGTCCTCGGTGTAGGTGGTGACCTTCCCCGCCGGCGACGTCGACGACTTCAGCGTGCCGTCACCGTTGTACGTGACCGACGCGGTCGCCGCCAACGCGGTGTTCCCGCCCGACAGGGAGTTCCCGAAGCCGTCGTACATCAGGGTCGAGGCGTTGCTCTGAGCGTCGGTGCCTCCGGAGGGCAGGTACTGGCTGGCGCCGGTCCCGCCGTACGACAGCGACGACGAGCCGCCGGTGGCGCTTCCGACGGAGGTCAGGGACTCCCCCGAGTTCACGCTCGAGGTGTGCCCGAAGGTGGTCGTGTTCTGGGTCCCGGTGACCGCGCTGCTGGAGGAGGTGGCCACGTCCCCGAACGAGGTGTACGTGGCCGACCGGGACCGGCCGAGGGCGTCGGTGACACTGGCCACCCGCTCCGTCGCGTCGAGGGTGTACGTGGTGTGCGGGACCGACGAGACGGCCCCGGCACCGTTGGTGGTCGGGTCCGCGACCAGGGTCTGGGTGGACGAGGGGTAGGTGAACCGGGTCTTCGCGTTCGCCCCGCCAGCGTTGGTCCGCAGCACCGACATCACGCGGTGGCTGCCGTCGTAGGTGAGGGTGGTGGACTGCCCACCGGGGTTGGTGATCGAGGTCAGGTCGTCCCCGCCCGCGGCCGGGGTGTACCCGAACGTGGTCGACCGGCCGCCGGTGTCCGTGATGCCGGTCAGGTTCCCACTGGTGTAGGAGTACGTCACCGCCCGTGACCCCGACGTGTCGTTGTCCTGGGTGATTGTCTTCAGCCGGCCGTTCGCGTCGTAGGTGAACTTCGCCTTCCGCGACGAGCTCCCACTGGCCGGCCCGGACCGGGTCGAGGTGATCGTGGCCAGCTGGCCTGCGGTCCACGTGAACGTCGTGGCCTGGCTGTTGCGGTCGGTGATCGTGAGCAGCCGCCCACTGCTGGCGAACGCCAACGTCTCGTTGCTGGTGTGGTCGCGGACGCTGAACCCGGTGCTGGCCGTGCCGAGCAGGGTCGCCTTGAGGCCTACCGGGGCGGTGTACCCGCCCCCGGCCTTGGGGGTGAACGTGCCCTGGAACCCGTCGGGGCCGTAGTACGCCACCGACCCGTCCGTGTTGGCGTTGATGAACGTGCTGTACCCGACCCGGTCGGTCCACTCCCCCGCCACCCCGGCCGGGCTGCCGGACGCACCGACCAGGAGCGAGTTGAACGCGAGCCCCAGCTGCAGGTCGTGCGCGATCCCCGGCAGCTTCAGGTCCGACGTCAGGACAGACAGGTTCCCGGTCCCGACATCGACCGTCGCATCGATCCGGTCACCGACGGGGAAGTCGACCCGGGTCGCGTTAGCCCGCAACCCGACCAGGTACGTCGAGGTGTCCGCGGCGAACGCCGGAACCGACTGAACCACCGTCATCCCCACGGCCGCCGCAACCGTGACCGCCATCGGCACTCCCAGACGACGCACCAAACCCAACGCACCACCACGACCTCGACCACGGCCGCGACCATGAAACCCGCTACCAGTCATCTGACGAACCAGAACTTCGGCTCCACCCTGCCCCGTAACCTGCGTCATCGTCAGCCCACACCCCTAGCTACGGACCCCCGAGACCGGCAAACAAACGGTACGCATCACTAAGGTCCTGCTCGTTGACGGACCTCCTGGTCCGGTTTGTGAAGTGTGACCCCACGCACACCGAAGCGGTAGTAGGCCAATTTTAAAGTTTTGGCAAAGAAGTGAGACGCCGAAGGAAATACACGCATAGCGGATAGTGCGCGCAGCGAATGAGAATTGGCTAGTTCTTCTACGCGGTGAGTGAGGCACGAGGTGCCCACGTGCGGTGACTCGTATTGAGCCCCTAATTTGGGACAGCACGCGCTAGCCGTCCCCGTTTGGGAGTTAGGAGCGTGACGCCGAGTGGGAGGCCCCAGCGTGGGAGGGCAGGACGGCGAGGACGATGAGCGCGATAAGCGAGAAGAAGAACCCGAGAACGGCCCACAACACGGGGCGGCGCCCCTTGCGCTGGGCCAGCAGGTAGCACCCGACGGCGAAGACCACGGCAAGGACGAGGCCAATCAAGGGGTTGGCGGTGTACCCGGTTGTGGCGGTGGTGAGTGAGAGCATTGTCGTTCCCCTGGTAAAGGTGGTAGAGGTGGTGAAGGCTCGGGATTGTTTCCCGTGCTGAAGGCGGGACGGCAGGTCGCGCCTTCCCGGTGCACGAATCCTGCAGGTCGCGCTGCATCTGCGCAATGGGCTCGCCGGCGCTTGTCCGTGGTAACCCCCGGTAACCCCCGGTAACCCCCGCCCCTGGTCGACCGTCACGGCGTCGGGTGCGCCGCCGAAGCCGCGCCGCCTTCACCTGCGCCCAGAGCTTGAGCAGCCGCGACACCCGCCGGCTGCCGACTGACCCGACTGACCGCGCTGGTCAACGACCTCGACCCCGAGCACGCCACCCCAGCGGACTTGACCCAGCCGGGCGGTCGCGGATGTGGGTTAAGCCTTGGCGTTAGTCGCGACTACTGACGATGGGCACGCCCGCGGGGCACGATGGATTGTCGAGCGGCGGTGGTGAGGATGCGACGTTGAGCGTGTAGGGCGTAGGGGGTGACGACGAGCAGACCGGCGAGGTAGACCCACACCAGCCAGCGGTGCGTGAGCGTGGCGAGGACCGCGACGATCACGACCAGCGAGGTTATGAGCAGCAGCTGGGTTCGGGGGGATCGTCGCCCGTTGAGGTCGACCAGGGCCTGGGCTGTGGGGCGGTCGGCGTCGGCCACGTGGCCGCCCTTGGTGAGGGTGCGGCGTACCCGGCGGATGTCGCGGCGGTCAGCGACCATCACCAGCGTCCGGACCTGCTGGTTGCGCAGGGCGATCTTCGGCATCAAGGCCACCAGCCCCGCGGACGCCACCGTGATCAGGATCAGGATCACGACCGCGGCCACGGGGTACCGTCCGGGCTTGGCTTCGGTCCGGAGCGCTAGGACCACGACGACATCAGCGACGACGAACAGCGGCAGGACGGCCCCGGCGACGAGCCGGATCAGGCGGACGTAGGCCTTCAGTCGGCGCTGCTGCTGCGGGTCAAGCTCGGCGTTGGCTGGGCTCCTGCTCATTGGACTTCTTCTCTCCCCCGATGATGTCGTCGGCAGCATGGTAAGCAGAGGCCCCGCAGTGTCCACAGGGCACCGTGGTGGGGCGGTCGTCCACAGCATCAGTCCTCGGACCCACGACGATCACGCCGGTCGCGGGCAAGGTAGGGGCATTGGTCGACCGGGTCCGCAGTGGGTCCTCAGAGGGCGGCGGCAAGGGGGAGACGTGGTGGTCGTGGGACGGACAGCGCGAGCTGAATGGTCCGGCGTGGGTATCGTCGGGTCTGTGACGGGTCAGGACGATCAGTTCGGTGCCGGGGACCATATCGGTGACGCGGCGTGGGCCCGAGGCCTGGGGCGGGCGGCGAGTTTTGTGCGGTTGGCGTCGGTGCGGCTCAGTGAGCGGGCACGGCTGGTGGGTGTCGGGCTCTCGGGTGACGAGGACGCCGTGGCGTTGATGAGGGCAGGCTCGACGCAGGTGCGTCTGGATCAAGTCCTGTCCCTGCTGGAGGACGGGTGCGGGGCGGTGCCGGATGCGGACCTGCTCGAGGACGGGCTGGCCGGAGTCGGCCCCGGCGGGGCGAGTGACCCGATGGAGCTGCTCGCGGCGGCGGACCAAGAGTTTGACCGGGTGCCGCCGGGGCCGGTCCCGCTGCGGCTGCCGTCGGCGCGCGCGGAGCTGGCCGGGGCCATCGTGAGCTTGATGCCCGAGGACAACCTCGAGTGACCGACGTCGCCGCGGTCAGCAGGGTCAGCGTTGGCAGCGTCGGCGGCGTCGGCGGCGTCGTGGCCGGCGTGGCCAGTGAGACCCGTTGGACCGCGGACCGTGACGTCGTGACGACAGCACGTCGGGCCGTCTCGGGCGCTGTCGTGGGCGCGGGTAGCGGGTGTGTGTCGTGGCTGTGACGGCAGCTGAGCTGCTGGACCAGGCGCAGGCCTTGGCCCTGTCGGGGAACCGGTCGTTGCCGCTGGCGAGGCCGACCGGTCTACCGGGGCAGCGACACGGGCAACGACAGCGGAGTCACGTGGTGAAGCCCAGCCAGCAGGGATGGGCCCGTGATCGGGTACGGCCGCCTCAGCCGGGGCGGGGGCGGGTGGCGTGGGAGCTGTATCGGGCGCACGAGGTGGCGTGGCCGCAGCTGGCCGCGGCCGCGCGGTACGCGTTCTCGTCGGTCCCTGCCCACGCTGGCGTGCGAGCTGAGGTGGCGCCGGTACTGGCCGCGTTGGAGCGGATCGAACGTCACGCCGGCCACCCTGGACAGATCTCCTCCTTCCAGGGCTCACCCGACGGGGTCGGCGACGACGGGTCCGCTGCCTCGGCGGACGGCAGGGGGCGCGTGCCGGCCGGTGCCGGTCGTGCTGGTACCGGTCGTGCTGGCCGTCCCGGACCGTTTGCTGGTGCTGGTGCTGGTGCTGGTGCTGGTGCTGGTGCTGGTGCGGGGGTTGGGGGTGCGGAGCCGCGGCTGGTGGAGGGTGCCCGGTTGCTGGCGCTGGCGGGTGAGGCGCTGCGGGTGGAGCGGAGTACGGCTGCTCCGGTGGGGGCTGCGGACGGGCCGGCGCGGGCGGCGGTGGCGCAGGTCGCCGCGGTGGTGGTGTCGTTCGCACGGTTCACGACGGTGTACGCCGAGCAGGCCCGCGAGCCCGGGACGTGGGCTCCGGTGGGGTCGCAGCGGTGGCGGTCGCTGGTCGAGCAGCTGGATGCGCTGTTGGAGAGCACGGACCGGACCACCCGCGGGACGGACCTGACGACCAGGCCGGTCCCGGCCTCGGCTGAGGAGTCGCTGGCGGGGGCGTTGGACCGGTGGCGGAACGCGGTCGATCAGGTGGGCGTCCACCGCGGCGAGGTCGGTGGGGTGGCCGACCGCGATGTCCGACTGACTGCTCGTGGCTTGATGTTTGTGCATGCGGCCGCGGCCGTCGACGCCGGCGCTGCCGGGCACCTGGACCTGAACCGGGTCCACATGAGCGCGGCGCAGAGGTGGGACGCGGCGGCCACCGGCTGGGTCTCGTCGGTGCGGGTCCCTGGTCGGCCCTCCCCCACCCTGGCGGGCGCGACTAGCGACCTGACCCGGGCGTTGAACGACTTCTGTGGGGAGGTCCGTGCCGGCCGGGCCCGGCCGCAGGACACGGCCGCGTTGGCGCATTTCGTGCGGACGCAGGTGCCCCGGATCGCGGGTGAGCACGTCACCACGGTGGCTGCCCTGATAGATCAGGACGCGGCGATCGTCCCGGCGCGACGGATGGTGGACGCGGCCCTGGCCGCCGCCGCCCGCCTCACCCCGGCGAGCGTCACTGCCGGCGTCACTGCCGGCGTCACGACCAAGACCTCGGCCGCGACGGCCCCTGTGACCTCTTCTGGGACCTCTTCTGTGACCAGGGACCGGTCGCGGGTGTCGGTGTCGTTGGCGGAGGCGGCCCGTCGTGGCCGGTGGGTGCCCCTGCCCGCGTCCAGCCCTCTGGCGGCCGACCTGACCGGGAACGCGGAGACGGCCCGCCGGTTCAGCCGGGCTGCGGCCACCGCTGAGGCCGCGGTGCCCCGCTCCCCCGCGCCGCTGGGCGAGGCGTTCGACCGGGCGAAGGGTCTGCTGGGGGGTGGGGCTGGTCGTGACTCGGAGGCGTCCGAGGCCCGCCTGGTGTCGGCGGCGGCGTTTTCCCGCTCGACCCGGCAGAACCTGACCCCCACCGACCACGCGCCCGCTGAGCGGGTCACGCCGTGGCCGGGGCCGGGCCGGGCGGTGACCAGCGATGACCCTCACCGGACGCGGTAGGAGACGGTCGGGCGCCACCGCTGGCTCACCACCGCGGGCTCAGAACTCGTCGTCTCGTCGCGCACCGAGGTGCTGAGGCGCGCACGTTCACCGCTAGCGCAGAACGCCCGGTGACACCGGGCTCCCGTTGCCTTCACGGCGGGTCGGCCGCAGGCCGATGACACCCACCCCTACGTTGAGGTGCACGGACGCTGCTTCCTGATCGTGCGGGGAGCAAGATATAGGTTAAGGTGCCCATTAGCGGGTTCGGGCCGCTCCGCTACCCTCCCCGCCCGTGGACGTTCCCCTGGTGGTGCTGGCTCCGCGCGCACCCCCAGACGGTCCCTTGCATGGTCAGAACCCTCGCCCGCGAAGGCGCGGGCAGCAGTGCCAGTGTCGACGAGGAGGGGTGGTGTGGTGGCTGACGAGGAGGCCCGGTCGGGCCGGTATCGGCGGCGCCTGGTGGGGGGTGCCCGGGCGCATCGGACGGTGATCAAGCACGACGACGATGAGTACGCGCGGGTGTGTGCGTTGGCGCAGCTGCAGGGGGTGTCGTTGCCCCGGCTGTACGAGCAGGCGTTGCACGCCGGGGATGTGGCGCAGGCGGCGCAGCTGTCACGGATCGTGGGTGAGCTGGCGTTGTTGCTGCGGCTGGTGGCGGGGGCGGCGTCGAACGTGAACCAGCTGGCGCGGGTCGCGAACGCGACCGGTGAGGTGCAGGCGGCGCAGGTGTTGGCGGCGGCGGCGCACCTTGACGGGCAGGTGGCCCGGTTGCATGAATTGGTGGCGTCGATCCCGGGTGGGGATCTGTACAAGGACGACGTCACCACGGCGTTGTCGACCCGGGACCGCTGAACCCCGTCATGGCTAGGTCGTCGTCGGTGGGGTCGAAGTCGTCGAACGCGTCGACGTTCGTGGTGAAGATCGCGAAGCCGGCCGGGGGCGGGAAGGCCGGAAAGGACGCGGCCGGGTTGTTGCGGTACCTGTACGGGCCGGGCCGCTCGGACGAGCACACGGACCAGCACGCGGTAGCGGGATCGATGGGGTTGGCCATGGCGTACCCGGGCGGGTTGTCGTCGCGGGAGGCGACCGGGTTGGGGCGCACGCTCGAACTGTCGTGGCGCCACCAGTACGCCGACCAGCTCGCCCTCGTCGGTGCCACCACCGGCAGCCCGGGTGGTGGGGGTGGCGGGGCTCAGCTGGGTGGTGTGCCGCGGTCAGTGATGCCGTTCCAGGCCGGCCCGGCCGGGGTGCCGGAGGCGGAGAAGGAGTACGCGTACCACCTGATCGTGTCCCTGCCGCCCGGGGCGGGGTGGGACGACGAGCAGTGGGCCACTGCCGCGCAGGACGTGGTGACCGGGATGGGATTCAGCGACGGCCCCGACGACGAGGCCGGCTGCCGGTGGGTCGCTGTGCGGCACGGGTTGTCGGCGGGGGGGAACGACCACCTGCACGTGGTGGTGAACCTGGTCCGGCAGGACGGGCGGCGAGCGTCGACGCACAACGACTTCGTGACAGCGAGGACGGTGCGGCACCACATCGAGGCCACCCGGGACTTCGCCCTGCCGCTGCATGACGTTGGGAAGGAACCGGCCCGGACGTTGCCGGCGTACACGATGGCCGAGCACCGGCGGTCGCTCGAGCGTGCCGCCACCGGCGGGCGGGTGCTGCCGGACCGGACCGTGCTGCAGCAGGTCCTGCGCGCCGCGACTGGTGTCGCGTCGACGGAGGCGCAGTGGATCGCGGCCGTCCTTGACGCGCACCCGGACATCGAGCTCACCGCCGCCCGATGGGCCAGCCACCCCTCCCCCACTGACGGCACCTCACCGGGTGTCGAGGTCGGCCTCGAGAGCGAGGACCGGACCGCCGGTGACGTCCGGAGCCGCGCGGGTGGGGCTTCTGGCGAGCAGGAGGCCGGTTGGGGCGGGCGGGATGTCGTGACCGGGTACAAGGTGCGTCTGGGGGACGGGCCGTGGTTCTCCGCGTCCTCCCTCGCCCCCGACCTGACCCTACAGAAGCTGCGCCCGACGTGGCAGGCGCACGAAAGCGACACCAGCCGCGCCCACGCGGCCGCCCTGTGGCGCGAAGAGACCCAGCTGCCCGACACCACCCTGGCGGGCGGTGGCGGCGGGGTCGCGGTTAGCGCCCACCTCGACGCCGCGGGCGAGGACCTGGCCGCGTGGGCGCGGGAGCTGGCCGGCGTCGACCCCTACGACACCACCACCTGGGACCAGGCCCTGCGGGACGCGGCCGCGGTCGCGTCTGCGCTAGGACGCGCGGACGGGCGGGCCGGACGCGATCTCGCCACCGTCGGGCAGATCCTGACCCGGCAGACCCTCGCGACCCCACCTAGGGTCCCCTTCCCCGGTTTCGCTGTCTCCCCCAGCCACCACACCATGGACTCCGTGCTGGGCATCCAGCGTGGACCAGGATCTGTGCACGCGCATCGCGCGACCGCTCAGGTGCAGCGTGCCCTCCGAGCGAGCAGCCCCGACAGCCATCTCGGGTGGCTGGGTGTGCTGCAGCAGATACGCGCCGTGGTGGCCGCGATTCAAGACGCTCAGCAAGCCCGAGGAGAACTCGCCCGGGCTCGACAGCTCGCTGCTGCTGTCGGTGGCCTCGATACCGCTGCGACCGATGGTGACGCCACATGGGGTGGCTACGACCCCGACGAACTGGGACGTGTCCTCGCCTCCAGAGAAACTACCCGCATCAGCGCAGTCAGCACTTCCGGACCCAGCGCAAGCCTCACTGCCGACGCTTCTGACAGCCCACGTGGAAAGGAGACGCACCGTCGGCTTGGACGCGCCGGAGGATTCACCTAACAACAGTTCCCCAGCTGGCGCCACCGTGGGTTCGTAAGGAACTGGCCTTGGGCCGGCGCCTGGGACAACCTCTGGGCCACCGCCACCGCCACACCCCTCACCACCCACCGCGGCGACCCGGAGTTCGACTACCGCCTACTCGCGGTCGAGGCCGCCTCGCCGGTCAGGCGGGCGGACCGCACCGGTGGCGGATCTGCTCGGATAACGGCTAGTGGAGCACGTTCGGGAAGAAACGTGGGAGGAATCGCAAGCCCGGACCGCCCGCGCACGACGACCTCGTCGCGCGTGACTTCATAGCCGCCGAGCCGAACCAGCTGTGGCTGGCTAGAATCGCCGAGCACCCCACCGCTAGGGGAAGCTCTACCTGTGCACGGTCAGAACTCCTGGTCGGGTCGGATCGTAAGGTACTCCATCGATTTCAGGATGAAGTCGCGCCTGGCCGTCCGAGCCCCCTCGAGCACGCCGTCATCCGGTGCGGTAACGCACGCGCGAAGCCGGTGTGAGCGTCCCGCGTTCCACCGAGCGGAAATCACCGGCGCGCGTACGGCTCATACCGCGACTCGAGCATTGGCTCGCGCCCAGCTCCACGGACCTTCAGCCTCAGCCACGGATCCTGGTCGGGCAGCCGGAGCATTAGCTCCACGGACTTCCTCCCATACTGGCACAGCACCTCGGACCTCAGCACACGGGTGATTAGACCTTCGACGCGAACCCTTGTTTCCTCGCTGACGGGGGCCCCAACGACCTCCGAGTAAGGGCCAACCCAGATATCGAGGTCACGTCCGAACACCAAGCGAAGCGGGGCAACCCCGAGCCTCTCTACAACCGCGTTTGGGATTTCTCCGACAATCGGATCGGCCATGCGCACGTCGGGACTAACGCCGACCGGCGGATATCCGAGGCCGGCCAGCGACGCGTTGAGGGCTTCAATGCCCAGTTCGGCCAGGGCTAACTCGTGATCGGTCATTGTAAGCCGTTCACTCCCCGGATGACGTGCAGCAGATCGTTCGCCATGTCGTTAGGGACATGAGTCGAGCCGAAGTCCCAGTGGAAGCGGGCCTGATTCGGGTTCAGTGGGCTACGCCCGACGCCGAGACGTAGATGCCACCCGCCTCCGAATTCGCCAGAACTCGTCCAGCCAAACTTGAGCCGCGAGCCCGTTTGGTTCAGCAGCCCGGACTCGCCCCGGGCGTAGCTGTGCCCGAGGAGTCTCGAGTCAACACCCACCGCCGGGCTGGTGAAGAGCCTCTCCGCGACCGGTGCGCCGTTTGCGGCTCTTCTGAGGTTTGAGATCCCTTTAAGCGTGTTGCCTATGGCTTTAGCTGCGCTGGCCCCTAGGAGCGTACCTAGGACATCAGCCCCGACCTGAACGATGTACTTGGCGACGTAGTAGCCGACGGAGTAGGTGTCCCCGGCCTGCCAGGCGTTGTAGATGGCTTTGAGGTCGCTGTAGTGGGTGACTCCCTCGGCAATGGAGGAGAAAAACGATGTGAAGGAGAAGTGGTGAATGAGCTGAGATGCGCCTCTGACGATGTCGGCGGGGTTGAAGGAGCTGAGGACGTCGGCGACTCCTTGGCCGGCGCCGTCTCGGGCTCCTTCCGCGAAGCCTCTCTTCGGTGCGGTGGTGGTGGTGCCTGTGCTTGTGCTTGTGCTTGAGGACTTCCCTTGGTTCGAGGTGTTGGCGGCTTCGGACCCGTGGGCCGCGCAGACGGGGCATGGTTTGTTTCCCATCCATGACCGGTCTCCGCCTTGTTCGGGGGGAGCTAGGCCGGTGGGGTCGGCGCTGCTGATGGGGTTGTCGTAGGCGTAGCTGTAGGCGTTGAGGTGGGCCGGGATGGTGGGGTCGAGGAGGGGGTCGGTGGTGGTGAACGAGCCGAGGGTGGGGTCGTAGTTGCGGGCGCCGAGCAGGGTGAGGCTGGTGGTGGTGTCGGTTGTGCCGCCGACGAAGCCCTTGGTGCCGGCGAAGGGTGGCGGGGCGGTGCCGCGGCTGGTGCCGTAGGGGGTTTGGTCGCGGCGGGTGACGGTGAGGGTTCCGGCGGTGAGGGATACGCCGTTGGTGCCGTGTCCGTCGGTGGCGAACTGGTACGTCAGGGTGCCGGTCCCGGAGGCGGTGGACGTCTTGGTGCGGGTGATGGTGGACGACGGGCCGGGGTAGTAGCGGGTGCCGGTGATGGTGCCGGTGCTGGCACCGGTGGTGGCCAAGTCGAGGTCTTCGTACCCGAGGAAGAGGGTGGTGTGGCCGGGGCTGCGGCGGATGAGCTGGGTGCCGTCGGCGTCGTAGAGGTAGGTGGTGGTCCCGGCCCCGGTGCCGGTGTCCTGGGTGAGGGTGTCGAGGTGACCGTCGGGGGTGTAGCTGAGGGTTTGGGTGCCGCCGCCGACTCCGGGGCGGCTGGTGAGCTGTCCGGCGGTGTTGTAGCCGTAGTTGGCGGTGCTGGCCGGAACGTTGGTGGTGGCCCCGGTGGTCGAGTGCGGTCGGCTGGTTCCGGCGGCGGGTTGGGTGTAGGTGGTGGTGCCGCCGCCGGTGGGGGTGGTGGTGGAGTGGTTGGTCTGTGTGGTGCGGTTACCGACGGCGTCGTAGGTCCAGGTCAGCCAGTACGGCGAGGGTCCACCGACACTGCCGCCGGTGCCGGCGCTGGGGGTGGTGTCGGTGCAGCCGCCGAGGCCGGGGATCTTCGGTGCGGGCGCGGTGGTGGTGCCTGTGGTGTCGGTCCAGGCTTGGGTCAGGCGGTGCTGCGCGTCGTAGGTGTAGCACTGCCGGTCGATGCTGGTGGTGGTGGTGTCGCGCTGGTCGGTGACGGAGGTGACGTCGCCGGCGGCGTTGTAGGTGTAGGTGTAGCCGTCGACGGCGGTGGTGCCGCTCTGCTTGTCGAGGTAGGACGACAGCAGCCGCCGGGTGCCGTCGTCGAAGGTGTTGATGATCTGGGCCGTGGCGGGGTTGGGGCCGATGACGAGCCGGTCGACCTCACCGAAGGGGGTGGTGTGGATGTCGCCTTGGTAGTAGGAACCGACACCACCGATGTCACCTCCGACGGCGCTGAGGGGCCCGTTCGGGTTGTAGGCGTACCCGACGGTCTCGGCGGGCAGGCCACCGGCGGCGGGGTAGGTGGTGTGGTCGAGCAGCTCCGACGTGTCGGTGTAGACGCTGGCGGTGGTATAGCTCCCGGCGAGGGCCCCCTCAGCAGCGGGGATGGTGACCGTGGACCCAGTGGGCTGGTACCGGGTGGAGTAGCCGGTGATGGTGCGGGTGTAGGTGCTGCCGTGGTCGTAGCGGCTGCTCGAGGACAGGTAGCCCTTCGCTGAGGCCGCGAGGTCGTAGGCCCAGCCGGTCAGCTGGTTGGCCGTGGTGACGGTGTTCTTGTACAGACCGGTTTTGCGGCCGAGCTCGTCGTAGGTGTACCGGAGCGTCCCGGCCGGGGTGGTGGTGGAGGTGACCTGGTCGTTGTTGTCGTAGCTGGTGGTGCTCGCTCCGGCGTCGGGGTCGGTGGCGGACGTCTGCCGGCCCCGGTAGTCGAAGTCGAACGCCCAGGTGTTGGTGGAGGCGTCGGTGATCCCGGTCAGGTGGTCACCGGCGTCGTACGCGTAGGTGGTGGCGTACGCGTCGGTGGCGCTACCGGTCGGGGTGGCCGTGTTGTACGTCCAGCGGGCGGTGGCGTGACCGCGGCCGTCGGAGAAGGTGGAGGAGGCGGTGCCGCCGGCGGGTGGGGTGACGTCGGTCCGGTCGAGGCCGGGGTAGGCGGTGGTGGTGCGCCACTGCTCGATCGCTAGGGCTGAGTAGGTGGTGGTGGTGGTCCGGCCCATCCCGTCGTAGAAGACGCCGACCTGGCCGGGGACCTGGTTGTCGGGGGTGACCCAGTAGCTGGTGGAGGGGTCGGTGACCGTGTTGTTGAAGTAGGGGTTGTTGGTCTTGACGACCCAGCCGTGGGAGTCGTAGAAGGTGTCGGTGATGATCCGGCCCGAGGCGGCGTTGGCGGGGTCGGTCTGTTCCTGACGTAGCCGGAACAGCCCGTCGTAGATCTTGACGTCCGGGATGTACCCGACGCCGTCGTCGCGCAGGGTCTGGGAGGTGATGGTCACCGGGGTGGTACCACCGGGGACGGAGTAGGTGTAGATGAGGCTGGCCGGTTCCGTGGCCTGGTCCTGCCCGGGCAGCCACACGGAGGTGAGCCGGCCGAGAACGTCGTAGACGACGGTGGTGACCCGCCCGTTGGGGTCGGTGGTGACCAGGGGTTGGTTGCGGGCCGGGTCGTAGGTGGTGGTCGTCACCCAGTTCTTGGGGTTCTTGGTCTTGACGCTCGTCGGCAGCGCTCCCGCGGCCGGGGTGTACGTGGTGGTGTCGGTCTGGTTGACACCGTCGGTGGACGTTAGTGTCCGCCCGTAGCTGTCATAGGTGGAGGTGCTGACGGTGGTGTACGCCGCGACCCCCGCGCTGTAGCTGTCCAGGCTCTGCTGGGTGGTGGCGTCACCTGCGGTGAGGCCGGTCCCGACGGTGGCCGAGCCGTCGTAGAGGCTTCGCAGGCCGGTCACGGTGGTGGCCGGGGTGGGGCTGCTGGTGCAGGCACCCTTGAACGTGACCACCACCTCGGAGGGGTAGCTGACCATGTTGGAGCCCGCAGGCGCTGTCGCGTACGAGGTGGTGGTGCAGCGGCGGGGCGCGGTGGTGGTGCCGTCGCCGCGGTCGTCGACGCTGATGACTTGGCCGTTGCTGTCGTAGGCGAAGTCCTTGCGCGAGACCCGCCAGGTCCCGGCAGCGGTCTTGTCGCGGGTCTGGACCGTCTTGGTGTTGGTCATCCGTGCTTTGAGGGCGGGCAGCCCGCTGCGGGCGTGGGAGGCGGTGACCGCAGAGGCCCACGGGTCGGTGATCGTGGTGGAGACGATGCTGCCGCCGCTTTGGGTGTAGGTCGCCTGCTCACGCACCGTGCCGGCGAGCCAGTCGTCGTCGACGTCGGTGGCGCCGGTGCTGTCGGTCACGACCGCCGCGACGGCGGCGCCGGAGGCGTTGACGTTCTGGTCCATGCCACGGTAGTAGGTGGTGGCGCTCTGGGTCTGCAGACCGCTGGTCACGCCGGTGCGGGTGACGACCGTGGCGTACCCACGGAACTGGGCCCAGGTGCGGTACGCGGTCTCGGTCAGCTCGGAGTCGTCGCGGTGCCAGGCGGCGCCGCCCTGGTACTCGTACGTGGTGACCTTGTCCGGGGTGTACGAGTGCAAGGTCGTGGTGTCGACCTCGGTGACCTGCTTGACGAGGTACTTGTTGAACCAGTCCAGGACGGGCGCGGCCTCGTTCTGCGGGGTCCAGTACACGGGGAAACAGGTCAGCGAGTTGCTGTCCGCTGAGGCCGGCATGTGGCTATTGGTGCGCGAGCAGGGGTCCGCCGACTGGTTGGGTGCGGTGACCGCCTTCGGCGACAGCGAGTAGGAGACGGTGGTCCGTCCGCCGGTCTCGGTGGTGATGCTGGTCAGCCGGAACCGGTTGAACGAGTCCTGGGCCGGAACGGTGCCGTCAACCCGGTTGGGCAAAGGGGTGCCATCGAACGTCACCGACGGCAGGGTCTTGGCCGTGCCGCCGTTGGTGCCGGTACGGGTGATGGTCGACAGCCACAGCGTCGCGTCGCTGCCGTCGTTGGTGGCCGGAAACGTCTGGACCAGGTCGTAGGTGTCGACGGTGCGGTAGGAGGCGCCGACCAGCACAGCGGTGGCGATCGAGGTCAACCGCTGGGTGGACCAGAACGTGGGGGTGTGGGTGGCGCAGGTCGCGGTGCCGTAGCAGGCCTGGTCGATGGGGGTGTCGGGCCAGTTCGTGCTTCCGGTGGGGCGGCCGGTACCGCTGTCGCGGCAGACGCTGCCCTTGAGGCACCGGTCACCGGCGGTGAAGGTAACGGTCGCGGACGCCTTGGCCGTTCCGTGGGCGGCGACCTGGGTCGCCAGCAGCTGCCCGTAGGCGACGCTCTTAAGGACCCCGCCGCGGGTGTAGCCGGTGGTGACGTTGTCCAGGCCACGGGCGTACGCGTTCGTCTCGGGCGTGTAGGCGTACGTGGTGAGGTTGCCGTGGGGGTCGACGACGTAGTCCAGGTTCCACCGCCAGGCCTGAGCACAGGACGAGGCGTTGAAGGTGGACTGCTTGCACGGCTCGCCGGCGTCGTCGCCGAAGACGGGGACGGTCCACGCACTGTTGGTGGCCGCGTCGGTGCCGTCTCCGGTCGGCAGGTGGTTGCTGCCCAGGTAGAACGCGGTGCCGTCGGGGGTCGTGATCTTCCAGTACTCCCCGGCCTTGCCCGTCCCGCCGGTGCCGCCGGTGCCGCCGCCGTCGCCGTTGTCGGCGCCCGCGAGCAGCTCCACGGTGGACCCGTCGTCGTCGGCAAGACGCCAGGTGCTGCTACTGCCGTCGCGGACCAAGGAGGATGACATCCCCCCCAGAGAAAGGGTGACGACGTCCTGACCGGCCCAGCACAGGTCGGCGCTTCCACTGACCCCGTCCTTGGCGCACGGCTTGTACGACCGTTCCACGTAACCAGGGCTGTAGTCCCACCCGTCCCCCACCCACGAGGCCTGACCGTTCTCCGCGGAGGTCCGTCCGTCCTGGCTGGCCGAGGTGTAGTCCAACGACATCTGTGGGCCCTGCCCGCCAACAGCTGCTGGCAGGGTGATCGGGTAGGACCACGAGAACGATCCGCTCGTCCCCCCCGCCGACCACTTGCCCGACGGGGCCAAGGACGTGGCCGCGTAGTCTCCCAGCGGCCCCGAGGACCCGGCCGTCACCGCCACAACGGACGACGCGCGCGTCCCCCCTTCTGCCGCGCTGGTGGTGGGGGCAAGAACACCCGTCAGCGTGGTCGGTAGCACCGACGGGCGCGCGGGGGCCGGTGTAGTGAGGGTGGGCATCGGGCTCTGAACGCGGCACTGAGCCAGCTCGGGAGTGGTCAGCACGCAGGCGGGCAGCTGCACCAACCGTGCCCGGGAAGCGGCGTTGGCCCCGAGCGAGGACGCGATCGCTTCCCGCGACACCGACACCGATAATGGGTCCGAGACGGACGCCGACGCGTCTGTCTTCTGGGGTGCGGAGGTGAGTGGCGTGGTGGGCGCGGTCGGCTGCAGAGTCAGGATCAGCCCATTCACCCCAGCTGCTGAGACTTGCTGACTTGTCGCGACGGTGACGGTCACGGAAGACGGAGCCGTAGACGCAGCGGAGGGACGAGCGGTAGAACGAGCGAGGGCAGCGAGACCGATGTGGACGGGCAGGGCGCCTGCTCGGACCATGCCCGGGCTGGCTGCAGGGTGGGCGGATGCCGCGGTGGACGGTCCGCTCGCGGGGGCGGGAAAACGGGCCGTGCCGGTCGCTCCGGCGGGGAGCTGGTTGTCGGCGCTGGCATGGGTGCGGGTGGCCGAGGGTGGGGTGGTTGCCCCGCGCAGGCCGCTGCCATCGTGGCCGGGAACGGACTTGGTTGGGGGGAGCGCTCGAGCGGACTGCACGGTCTGCTCGGGCAGGTGCCCGTTCTTACCGGTGACGGTGGCGGCGGCGGTGGTCACCGTCAGGGGTGAGACCACCAAGAGCGAGGCCGTCAAGACCACGGCTGTCCCCGCGGGGACGACGACCCGGCGGACCGGACGGGTCATCCAGCTGGTCCACATGGATCGACGGAGCGGGGCTGTGGACGCAGAACGAGACTTCAAGACGGATCCCCACCTGTACGAGATGTACTGACGACAAGACATGACATGACGACCAGAGGCGACACCACAGGACGTGACGACACGACGAGCCGGGACACGGGTGAGGGGAAGGCAAGGTAGGTCGCTCCACCACGGGGGCAGATCCTCACGGTCTGCCCCTGTTGGGGCTCTTCCGCCGTATCTGCGCAGAATCTAGCGGATTCCTGTGATTTCGTACAGAGTTTCGGCTATCTTCAGCACAAACTCGCGTGCTTGCTCTCTCAAGGGATCACTAGATGACGTTCAGTGCTACCGGTCAGCGTCGTCTAGCGTTCACCACCATCATCGCGCTGTGCACCACCATCGGCGGCTCAACGCTCCTGTGGGCCCCGGCAGCCTCCGCGGCGACGGGCTCGGCGGTCTCGGCGGTCTCGGCGGTCTCGGCGGGGTCCATGCTCACCGGGGGGACGGAAGAGCCGCCTGCCCCGGGCAGTGAGGCCGCCGCCCTGGCTGAGGCGCGGACGTCGCACGTGGCGCAGGTCGTCGATGACCTGACCACCGCCACCTCCGAGACCACAGCCAACCCCGACGGGTCGTTCACCCTGGTCCGGACCCTGCTGCCCACCCGGGTCGAGCAGTCCGGAGCCTGGGTCCCGGTCGACCCCACCTTGCAGCTGGGCCCCGACGGCCGGGTCCACCCCCACGCCCTGCCCACCGACGTGACGTTCTCCCCGGGCGGCGCCGCACCCTTGGTGCAGGTCACCAGCGACACCGGCGAACCACTGTCCATCTCCTATCCCGACCCCCTGCCTGCCCCCGTCCTTGACGGCAACACCGCCACCTACCCCGAGGTCATGCCCGGAGTCGACCTCGTCGTGACCGCTACCGACGACGGCGGATTCAGCGAGGTCCTCGCGGTCAAGGACCGCGCCGCCGCCGCCAACCCTGACCTGGCCAGCATCGACTTCCACGTGGCGGCCGCCGGGCTGAACATCACCCACGACGCCACCACCGGCGCCCTGCAGGGCACCGACGGCACCGGCCAGCTCCGGTTCACGGCGCCGACCCCGCTGATGTGGGACTCCAGCGTGGCCCGGACACCCCGCGCGCCCACCGGTGACCCCGCCGGCGACCTCGCCGGCGACCTCTCGGACGGCAGCACCCCCGGTGACCAAGCCCAGACCACCCCCATCGACGTCGACCCCGGGGCGAAGACGCAGGCCGGGGGCATCACCACCCAGACCCTCAGCGTGCAGCCGGACCAGGACATGCTCACCGCCGCCGACACGGTGTACCCCGTCTACGTCGACCCCTACTTCGCCCCGTATACCGAGTCCCGACAACACTTCACCTGGGTCCAGTCGGGGTGCCCCACCAGCAGCAACTACGACTCCCAGGCCTACGACCCCGGCGTCGGTCTGAACGGGTTCCAGGGCTGCGTCGGGGTCGAACGTGCCTACTACCAGATCGACACCAGCGACCTCGACGGCGCCACGATCAACGACGCCACCCTGAAGACCACCGTGACGTACTCGGCGCAGTTCTGTCCCGCGACCACCGTCACCGTCAACGCCTACTACAGCTACGGCTTCACGTCGGTCACCAACTGGAACACCAAGCCCGGGGCCGTCACCGCGCCCAACGACGACACCGACAGCGCCCCTGCCACCCACTGTCAGGGCCAAGGCGGCGCGACCAACGTCAACTTCGACGTCACCAAGTCCGTCCGTCGTGCCGCCGCCAACGGCTACCCCAGCAACACGTACCGGCTGAGCTCCGACGCCAACGAGGGCAACCAGAACGCCTTCAAGCGCTTCGGGGACAACCCCTCCCTCTTCGTGCACTACGACCGACCCCCGAACGTCCCCACCAACCTCAGCACGACCCCCGCCCCGGTCAACGGATGGATCGGAGCCACCAACGCGGCCACCCCGGTCACGCTCCAGGCCCGCGTCACCACCGGAGTGCCCCAGCAGACCGTCTACGGGGTGTTCACCCTCAGGGACACCACCGCCGGGACCACACCCCTCGACAACGCCACGGGCGGAGCACCGGGCCAGCCCAGCGGTAGCTATGTCAGCGTCGATACCCCCACCCTGACCAACGGACACGACTACACCTGGTACGTCTACACCTCAGACGGCATCCTGCACTCGGCCGCCGCCAACGGTGGCGGGTTCGGTGTCGACACCACACCGCCGGCCCTGGTCTCAATCACCTCGAGCGACTATCCCGCCGCGGGTAGCTCCACCCCCACCACCAAGCACGCCGGTGCGCCCGCGGCCGACACCACCGGTGCGTTCACCATCAACGCCACCGACGACCACAGCGGCATCGCCCGCATCGACTGGCAGCTGACACCCCTGTCCGCCGGTGCCCCAGCGGCCGGGGCCACCTCCGGCTCCAAGACGTTCACCGGCTCCGCCACCGGCACCGCCACCGCCACCATCAGCCCCGGACGGTGGGGGACCAACATCCTCTTCGCCCGCGTCGTCGACCGGGCCGGCAACACCAGCCAGACCAAGCAGTACGTCTTCTACGCCCCCGCCGACCCTGACGCCACCCCCAGCCTCGGCGACATCACCGGCGACCACGTCGTCGACCTCATCACCACCACCACCGATGGTCGGCTGCGGGTGTACCCCGCCACCAAGGACCCGGGGGCGCTGGATACCACCAACACCGACCCCGCGGCCGGGCCCTACATCGCCAGCGCCCCCGAACAGGCCCCCGACGGGACGACCTGGAACGGGTCGATCCTGACCCACCGCGGGTCCCTGACCAGCAACGCCTACGTAGACGACCTCGTCGCCTGGAAGAACGGCATCCTGCGCCTCTACAGCAACACCCAGAACACCACGACCGGCGCTGTCGGCTTCTTCAGCAGCGACTACTCCTCCACCATCCCCCACCCTGCCTGTACCGGCACCTGCACGGGCTACCCGACCAGCTGGGCAACCCTGACGGCGATGGTCGCCCCAGGCGACGTCACCGGCGACGGGCTTCCCGACCTCGTCACCATCGAAGGGGGCCGCCTCTGGCTCTACCACGGCACCACCTTCAAGCAGTTCAACAACCCCCTGGCCCTGTCCCTGACAGGACCGACCGGCATGGCGGTCGACACGGCCCACGCTGACCTGCTGGCCCCCTTCGATGCCGCCCACAACGGCAGCAGCCCTGACCTGTGGATCCGTGACCGGGTCACCGGCACGATCACCCAGTTCAACGGGACCGGCACGACCGCCGGGCTCGCCACCACGGGCACGCTCGTGGCCACCGGATACACCGGCGACAGCACGCCCGTGGTGTTCACCGGGGGTGACTACCTGCACAACACGACCACCACCGCGACCACGTTCCAGCCCAGCATCATCACCCTCACTGGAGCCGGCACCCTCCAGCTGCGGGAGACCCCGACCTCGGCCGCCTCCCTCATCAGCACCGCAACGTTCGGACCCGCCGTCGCCGCCGTCGAGAACCAAACTGTGAGGCACACCCGCAACGTCTACGTCCCGGTTACGCCGACCCGCCTGGTCGACACCCGCAGCGGCGGCGGCGGCACCCTCACCAGCAGCCGCCGCGCCTGGCTCGTCACTGGCACGGCCAACGTCCCCGCCACCGGCGTCACCGCCGTCGCCATCAACGTCGTTGCCCTGAACGCGTCGACCGAGGGCACCTACGTCCGGTTCGGAGACAACGGCCCCGCCACGGCCACCTCCACCCTCAACACCCCGGCCAGCACGCCCGTCTCCAACTCCGTCGTCCTCGTCCCCGACGACCAGGGCCGGATCTCCGCCGTCACCGGGAACGGCACCACCGCCGACGTCCTGATCGACGTCGTGGGCTACTACACCGACCAGAGTGATGCCGACACCGCCGGGGTCAGCGGCAGCTACTTCGTCCCCCTCGCCGGGGCCCGGGCCTGCGACAGTCGCCTGAGCACCGGCAACGCCCCCGGCTGCGGGGACATCCCGGCGGCGGGCACGCGGACCGTCACCATCGCCGGCACCGCGGGAGTTCCCCTGGGGGCCACCGCGGTCACCGCGAACATCACCATCGTCTCGGCTACCGCCACCACCTCCGTCGTCGCCTGGGCCGCCGGAACACCCCGCCCCGGCATCACCAGCGTCTTCGCCGTCGCCGGGCAAACAGCCTCCACCACCTCCCAGGTCCAGCTCAACGCCACTGGACAGCTGAGCCTGTCCTCCAACGCAGGCACCCAGGATGTCGTCATCGACATCCAGGGCTACTACCTGCCCAGCAGCACCCCCACCGCGTCCCTCCCGACAAACACCAGCACCTACGTGCCCGTCCCACCCGCACGGATCCTCTACACCGACGACCCCTCGCTGTCCGGCACGAGCGCCACCCCGCTGGGCACCGCTGCCCGCACGCTGAAAATCACCGGAGCCACCGACTCCAACGGCCAGGCCGTCATCCCCCCTTCCGGGGTCTGTGGCGCCGTCTACAACCTGACTGCCGTCCACCAAAGCGGCGGCGGCTACCTCAAAGTCGCCCCCCAAGGCACCACCGTCTCCACCAGCTCGGTGACCTACCCCGCTGGGCCCGCCGCCCGGAGCAACCTCGCCATCACCAAGCTCAGCGCCGCGGGGTCGATCGACATCACCAACCAAGGCCCCCCCACGGACATATTGGTGGACATCCTCGGCTACCTATCGCCGTTGAACGGCACCTGCTGAGCAGAACCCCGGCGACACAACGGCGCGAATTCGCTGCGGGGCCGGGTTGTCACCAGGCACCAAGACGGGGGGTGTGCAGACGGCCGCACCCCCCACGGTTCTCCTTCCGAAGGATCGCCAGCGGATGCCGCTCCCGAAGAGAATGCTCGAGGGGATCGGAGCTGACCCGACCCGGGTCAGCGACGGTGAGCCCGACCACGAACACGGTCGGGTGAGACACCGGGCTGAAGTCGAGGGTCCAAAACAGGAGGCCCGCCGGCGGCGAGCGTGTCACGGGTAGTGCGGCTAAACGCCGTAGCCGACACCTGCCGCGCGTACAGACCCTCGCCGGCACCGGCTCGATCCGCCGGTGCGCCCGACTCGACCTCGGGGCTATCAGCACTCGGTGAGGCCGTCCTCGAACGGTCGTACACCACGGGGCCTTCCGCGGCCGGTAGGGAGGCCAGCTCGTCAACGGTCGGTTCCGCGCCTCCCTCATCGGTGGCGGCGCCGTCGCGGGCGCCGACGCTGTTCACGCGCGCGTCCCCAGGTGCGTTGTCCATTGCGTCAACAGGAGGGAGTCTGTCGTGTGCTTCACCCGCCGAGCCGGATGGCTCCGCAACAGGGCTACCGGCCAGCCACGCCGGCTCCTCGATCGCTGCATCGAAGAGCAGGCCGTCCGGATCCTCAGCTGCCGCCGAAGGGCGTTCCTGGTCGAGGCGCCGGTCCAGGTACTGCCCGACCTGGCGTCGGTCCACGTCCGTCGCCCCGTCCATGGCCAGATCGAACCCGGCGGCGACCTGCTCCTGTGCGTCCGGGTCGCCGGCGACCAGGCTGGGTCGTAACCGGGTGATGGCGTCATCGAGCGCGGCCACGGCCGCCGGGGGTGCATCGTCCGCGACCTGGAGCAGGAGGCGCAACGTGGCGGGCTCGTCCTGCCACAGCTGGGCTGGGTCGGTCCCGGTGGGCAGCGGCAGCAGCCGGGCGTCCACGCACTGGGCGTACTGGCGCAGGGTCCAGAAGTCTCGGGCGGCCGCCGCCCGGCCGGCGGGGTCGGCGTCCGTCGCGATCCACACCCTCCCGTGGCCGCAGGCGGCATCGCGGCTGTTCGCGAGGTTGGCCAGCAGTTCGGCCTGGGTGGGGGTGAGCGCCGTCCCGAGGGGTGTGACCCCGACGGTCTGCCCACCGCCGGCGGCGGTGACCGCGATCGCGTCGAAGGGGCCCTCGGTCCGCATGACCCTCGCGGCTGGTGCATGGAGTGCTTCGTACGCGCCGAGGAGGTGGTCGCCTTTGCGGAACGCCGGGGTCTGGCCGGTGTTGACGTACTTCACTCCGGCAGCGTGCCCGGACAGGTCGCGGCCGACGAACCCGACGACATCGCCGTCGCGGTCGCGGATCGCGACCATGGCCCGGTCCCGGAAGACGTCGATGAGGGTGCCGCGGGACGAGGTCCGGGCCAGTCCCGCGGTAAGCAGCTCCTCGTCGCGGGCCCCTGCCTGGCGGAGGTGGTCGACCAGCCCGGTCCATCCCGGCGGGGCGTACCCCAGTCGCCACTGCGGTTCTGCTGCCGGGATCGCCATCCCCGGCGGCGCTGTGGCAGCGACGGGCAAGCTGGCCGCGGTGACGTCGGCGCCGACCCGGTCCTGAAGGTACGTACGGCCGCGGCTGCCGGGCCCGGCCTGGGCGGCGAACCAATCCGCCGCGGCAACGTTCAACTCGACGACCCGTGCCCGCGACACCCCGGATACCTCACCCGGCTCGGCTCCTCCGCCCACCTCGCCACGCGCCGAGAGAGACCGAACCGGTGCGACCGTAGACCGCCCGGTGCCGTCCGCGGTCCCCGTCAGACGTGAGGAAGAGTCGGGAGCAGCGACTGGTGGTGACGTGATGGCAACCCCCGAGACGGGAGTTTCTGCTGCGGTGGGCGTCTGTTCGTACGCTCTCCAGTAGAGGGGGGCCTTGTCCTGCCAGGACAGTCCCTCCCATGCGGCAGAAGCATCTGTGGGCCCCGTGCCGGCGGGCAGGGTCGAGGTGAAGCTGTCCTCCGCAGCCCGCCAGGCCTGCCGTCGCCGTTCCGCCTCGGCCGGGGTCGCCGCCTTCGACGGCGCGATCCCCCGGTCGACCGCCCCCCGCGGGGTGCCCCCGTCTGACCCCTCGCCGGCACCAGCCGTCCTCGCCGACGAGTCCGACGACGCCCCGGTCGCCTCGGCCGCGGTGCTCGAGGTCGGTGCGGCCCATCCGAGCTCGGCGGCGCGGTCGGTGGTGGTGGTGACGGTGCGGGTGGTGGGGGTGTCGTAGGCCTGCCAGTACCGGCGGGTCTTGTCCGGCATGGACAGCACCGTCCATCCGCTGTCGCGGGCGGTCGGGGTGTCGAGGTCGGGGCGGGAGGTCTCCCAGTCCTTTCGGGCCTGCGCCCAGGCCTGCCGCCGATGGGCCGCCTCCTCGGGGGTGCCGGCCTTGCTCGGGGCGACGCCCCGGTCCGGGTTGGCCCGACCGGGCGGCACCAGCACCGCAACCCGTGAGACCTCCCCCGTCACCGTGGCTTCCTTTGGTGCGGCGGCGGCGGGAGTAGGGGTGTGGATCGGTGAGGGGCGGCCGTTGTCCCGGTGCCCGGTCGTCCGCTCTGTCGTCTGCTTTGGCGTCCTCTGGGTCGTCCGCTCAGTCGGCGGAGAGACGGCGGCGGCCAGGTCGAGCCCGTCGAAGCGCAGCCGGGCGTAGTCGTGCAGCTCGGCCGCCGCCGCGGCCGCGTCGGCGTCGGCGGGGTCGCGGGCGATGTCGGCCATGGCCAGCGACCACGCCCACGCCACCCGCCGCGCCGACACCTGCCCCTCCCCTGCCGGCGCCCCCGGGCGCACACCCCCGGTGACCTCGTCCACCACCCCTTCAACCCCAGAGCCCACGACCTCGCCGGCAGCATGGGGGGCGTCGCCGAAGAAGTCGCCGGCCGCGTCAAGGTAGCCACTGGCGCGCACCCCCAGCCCAGCCCACTCGTCTGGGCCACTGGCACTTCTCCCCAGGTCCGTGGGGTCAGCGGGATCGTCGGGCCCGGACATGGGCGACGACGAAAGAGTCTGGGGCCGGGACTGGGGGGTGTGAAGCTGCTGCTGCAGCATGGCGTCCCGCAGGGCCTGCGCGGCTTGCCGGTCGCGGTCGGCGGTGGAGCGGGCGGCCCGCTCGAGCATCTGCCCGACCACGGTCACCGCCGCCCGGACGGCCTGGTCGAGGTGGTGACCCACCTCGAGCTCCTCATAGGGAATGTGCGGGGTGGGCGGGACCGACGTCATGCCGGTGCTCCTTCCTCAACAGCCTGGGTGTGGATGGTCGTGACGCGATCACGAGACGCCCCGGGTAGGTCGCGGGTGACGCGCCGGGTCTGGCGGGGGGAGTCGGGGTCGGCCTCGAACAGTCCCGGGATCGGCGGCATCGCGGGCCAGTCCGGGCGGGGTGAGTGCACCGACTCCCGCTCCGTCGCGGTGCACCCGGCGAACACCCCATCGCCGGCGGTCAAGGCCCGTAGGTGGGGGTCGAAGTGGTGCAGCCACCACGACGAGATCGCCGGGGCCGGCTGCAGCCGCATTGCCTCGAACGCCTCCCACAGCGCCTCGAGTCGGCCGACCGCTTCGGGGTGCTTCCACCACTGCCGGCACCACCGCACGCCCGCCCCCGACCCGTGCCGCCAGTTCGGCAGCACGAACCCCTCGACGAACGCCTCCACCCCGGAGAAGAACGGCACCACCACCACCGCCTCGCCCGTGGGCCCCGCCTCGGCCGAGGCCGACCCCGCCGACGTCGCCTGCGCGGCGGACCGGCCGGGCCCGCCGGCGAGGTGGGATGGCTGCCCATCGTTGAGCCGGGCCGCGGGGTCATCCTCGGCGGTGGCCAGGGCCTGCCGGGCTGCGGCCAGCCGCACCCGGGCCGCGATCACCATGGATGGTTCCAGCGCCGGCGCTTGTCTGGCCGCGGCGAGAGCCTCCTCCGCGGCGGCCAACGCCACCTCTGCAGCCGCCCGGGTCTCCTCCGCGACGACCAGCTCCTCGCGGGCCGCGGCCAGGACCCGTTCCTGCCGGCGACGCCTTGCCCACGACCGCGATCCCCGCCGCGCGGAGTCCGCGTCGGGCTCGGCTTTGGCCGTGGTGACGACTGCGGACTCAGTGGTGAGGACCTCGAGCTCGTCCGCGGCGTCGTCGACGGCGTCGCGAGCGGTGGCCACGGCCCGGGACAGCTGCTCCGCCCGCTCCCGTGCCACGACCACGGCGGCGGCCGCGACGCGGACCCCACCGGTCGGGGCGGCCGCGGACGCCTCCGCCAGCACCGCCACCGCGACTTCGACCTCCCCCCGCGCAGTCTCCACCGACGCACTTCCCGCGGTCTGGCTTCGGGGTGCACCTACGCCGGGCCCTGGTCGGCGTCCCTCCAGCTGCGACACCCGCGACCCGGCACCCCCAGCACCGGCACCAGCGCCGGCACCATCGGGCGGTCCGGCCCGTCCTCGCGTACTGCGCATCGTGGTCCCCTTCCGGGTGCTTTCGGTTGCTGTTGTTGCTGATTGGGTTGGTGTCGTGCCCTGGCGGGGGGGTGCCGGGCGGTCTAACCCGGTGACGTGGCGGTCGGCAAGCCGACGGCCGGCGTTGTACGCCGCCAACGCGTTCTGCTCGGCCGTCCCCCGACCGATCCGTCCCGCGGTCATCAGGTCGGTCACCTGGGCGAACAAGGCGCACATCAACCGACCCTGTGACGGGATCGCGTCACCCGGGTTCCAGACATCGGCGACCTGGTCACCGGTGAAGTCCGCACCCCACGCCGACCACGTGCCAGGCATGAACTGCGCGATCCCCTGGGCACCGGCCGGAGAGCCCGCGCGCGGGTTCCACCCCGACTCCTGCTCGACCTGCGCGGCGATCAACGGCGCCGACTCCCCCGCACACATCGACCCCGCCTGCACTACCAACGCCACATAGTCTGGCGGCACCACCGCTGTGTTCAGCTCGTCCCCGCCCGGCCCCCCACCACCAGGTCCAGGTCCGCCGCCGGAGCGCGCCGCCGCCGTCGCCACCTGCGACGTCCCGCCGGTCGTGACCGCCAGCACCGGCATGAGCAGCAGCAGCACACCAAACACCCCCGCACCCCACTTCACCGTCCGCCACCACCGCCCGTATCTGCAGCCAGCGCCGGCACCACATCCAGCGCTGGCACCGCGTACAGCGACGTTGCCGGCCCGTCCTGTGCCACCACCAACGCCACCCCGACCCCACCCGATGGGTGGACTGGTCCAGAACCTGCCGGATGGGACGGCGGCCACGCCACGACCGCGACCGGCGGGACAGGCGGGACCGCTGACGCCAAGGTCCCCCCAGCACGCGGGGTGCCGGACCGAAGACGACCGTCCGGCCCGACCGTGACGACCGACCCCTCGGTCGTGCCGAACGCCCCGCCCGGCCCCACACAGGACGTAACCCAGTCGCCCGGGAGCCGGTGCACCCCACCCGTGCGCAGGTCAAGGACGCTCGACCCGTAGATCCCCCAGTCCCCGTCCGGCGCCACCGCGACTGCACCAGTCACGACCCCCGACCCCTGTGACCCCACCCCACCAACCCCACCCGCGGACGACACCGGCACCACCGGTGAGGTCCACACCGGCACCCAGGAACCCGACCCACTTCCCTCACCAGCAGACGCCACCCCAGCGCGGAACGCCCGCAACACCACCCGGCCAGCAGCACCGCCAGCCAGAGTTCTGGTGCGCTGGGGGGTGAAGGCGGCGACGAGCACGTCGTCGACGACCGCTACTGGACCCGACCACACGCTCCCCGCCGGACTGGGCAACGGGGTCCCTTCCCCCGCGACCGACGCCGAGGACACCACCCACACCCGGCCCCCGCCCGCAGCCAGCACCATCCCCTCAGCGGACGACGACGTCGTCGACGTCGTCCCGGTCGTCCCCAAGCTGGCCGTCACTCCGACGACGGCTGCGCCAGCGGGCAGGACCCGAGAGATCCAGCCAGAGCCGGTTAGGACCTGCAGATGCTGACCCGGGCCCATGGCGACCACCCCGGACCCGGCACCCCCTCCCACAGCGACCACCAGCATCCCCACCGTTGGAAGCGCCCACCGGGCACAAACCTCTCCCGTCAAGGCCGCGAGGACCACCACCTGCGATGAGGTCCACACCACCATTCGCCGCCGTCCCCCGATAACCACGACCACCGGCCCACCCGTGAATGTGTCCCCCACCGCACGAGACCAGCGCACGCGGCCCGTGGCGACGTCCACAGCCTGCACGACCTTCCGGTCTGCAGACGGCACCCACACCAGACCGCCTCCGGTCGCTACCTCTGCAGTTCCCGGCGTCCTCGAGCCGACCAGGGCAGACCCCAGCGGCATCGGAACCGACCACAGAGCCACTCGGGAATACCCAGCCGGGGGAGCAACAGGCAGCTGCACTCGGGCCCGTGCCAGCAGCGGTGCTGACACACCTACCGACGCAGCTGAGCCAACACGGCGGGTTGCCGCCCATGACAGACCCCCTACGGCCCCAGCAGACAGCGCCGCGATGCCCATCAGGGACAGCAGTTGTCGACGACTCGCTCTCGCCCCTCGTTGACGCTGAGGCGACTTGTCTAACGGGAGCAAGACGCCGTCGATGGTCACAGCGACGACGTGCGGCTCAGCCTGCGGACCGTCCTCGAAGCCAGACAGGATCGCCCGTACCGCACCGCAGGGACGCCCGGCCGCCACGTGGGCAGCTCGACTCACCAGGTGAGCAATGACCTCGGTCCGGGTGCCGGCAAACACCGTCTGGCCATCTACCAGGCCCTGCACCCACCCGTCATCGTCAGGCTCGTCCTCGGGTGGCTGAGATTTCAGCACCGAGGGGATGGTCTCGATGGTCAACCGGACCACCGGGTAAGAGGGCACGCCGGCCGCAGCGGCGTCGAGATCTTCCGACACCTCCACACCGCCTGTCATCCCGACGCCACCTGCGCCGTGGCAGGAGGTGGCGTCCGTCGAGAACTGCACTTCCCGATGGACGCCACCCTTGAGGGACCGTGGGGGTGAGGTACGCACTCACGGCGTACGTCTCCACAACACGACCCGCCCGTCGACCAGGACCGCCGGAGAGCCCAGCAATCCCAGTCGGTGCGCGCGCGCCCGTCGGCACCACGCGCTGCCCGACCAACCGATCCCCTGGGACGACGAGGACACGGCCGACCGGCGCTCAGCCCAGCGACGGCGACCCGCGGGCCACCGGCACCCCCCATGCGTCTGCACGCATCACCGGCATGACGTGCTGGCTGTATCGCCAGACGTTCACGCGGGCAGCGGTGACTCTGTAGCATTTCCAACGGACCTTCCGTGTGCAGCATCCGGCTTGCCGGACTGACGCGCTCTTGACTAGGGAGCAGTGAGGGTTCACTGGCCGGTCGAGAGTTACCGCTCTCGGCCGGCCTTTCTAGGTCCGGACCCATGGCGGGATCCTGACCTATGAGGAACGTTAGGACCGGCGGACGGTCCGTTGTGAGTTTGCGGCGAGCAAATTTGGCAAAATCTTGGTCAAGAACTTTTCAGAAATGAAAAGTTGAGCCTAGGGTGGGGCCATGCCAGCCACCCCCGGCGTCACCGCCCAGACCTCCGACGCCAATCGGGTTGCAGTCGACGTCCCAGCCGCATTGAACCGGCTACTGAGCAGGCTGCGGTGGCTCCAGCCGACCGAGCAGGGCTTAATGTGGCGGGACTGGAACAACAACGTCCACTTGGCGGCCGCGGTGAGCGCAGCCCGTGGCGCGCCGACATCACACGTCCAGATCCACCGCATCCGTCAAGGAGTCAACCCCGACCCACGGGGCAGCATCCTGTGGGCCATCGGACGGGTGCTCAGCGAGCACAGTCCGGTCCCCATTACGCCGGACTACTTCTGGGTCCCCGCGACCCGCGCAGCAGTCGACCTGGCCATCGACGCTCAGCTGCGCCAGCTGCGTGACGTGTTTGCCCGCGAACCGCGCTCCTAGCCAGCCGACTGGACTCGGGCGCCCGCTCCGGACCTCACGGCCAAGCCAGACCACGCGAGGACAACAACCAAGGCGGCCGTCATTACAAGGCCCGCCATCGTCAGGGATACACCGGCAATCACTCCGTAGAGCAGTTCGCCGACGGGGATCATCGAGTAGATAGCGAGCTGAATGGCCGAGTTGACCCGGCCCATGGCCTCCGGCGGTGTGCGCTCGTGAATGGCCCCGCGCAGCATCCCCGCTGTGGGAGCGAAAAACAGCCCCGCGAGGAAGCAGGCGCTAGTCACCAGCCACGGTGAGTTCGAGACGGCGAGCACCACCAGAGCTCCCGTCGCCGGGACCATCAGCAACACCGGACGGCGTAGTGGACTCGCCGCGTCGTCACTTGGGGAAGAGCGCAGGCGGGCAGCCCAGCTGCCACCCACGATGTAGCCCACCGAGATGCCCACCGACGACAAGCCGTAGACAATCGGCGACCAGTGGTAGGCCACCGACTTCAAGGGGATCCCCAAGAACAGCGGGGCGGTAGCAGCCATGTTCGACAGAGACAACAACAGCAGCGCGAACCGGCTCACCGGGTCACGTACCAGCGTGCTGACCGTCTCCTGGACCATCTGGCGTGCCGAGAGTCCTGCTGACGTGGTCACGCCAAGCCGGCCACCAGCGCGCCGCCGGAGCAGCACTAGGAAGACGAGAGCGCTCACCAGCAGGCCGGCTGCGATGACGCCGACTAACTGCGGGAGGAGGCCCAGCAGGATGCCCCCGCCGACAGTGCCGGCGATGATTGCCCCGTTTGAGGCCACTGACATCAGGGTCTGGACCCGGCTATGCTCCCCCGCCTCGGCCAAGAGCCCCGCAACACCGCGCATCGCTGGCATGTGGACGGCGTCCGCCACACCCACGGCGGCGGCCAGCAGCGACAGGGGAAGAACCCCTGGCGTCTGACCGATCAGCAGTGCCGCGAACACGACCATCAGTAGAAGCCGGGCCGCCAAGGACCACACTGCGACCTTGGCGACCCCGAGTCGATCGCCGACTACACCTCCCAGCAATAGCAAGGCAATACGAGGCAGGGTCCCTGAGGCGAAGATCACGGCCGCCTGAGCGGGAGAGCCGGCCCTGGCGGCGACCCAGCCCAATGCGACATAGAACAGCGCATCGGCCACCTCGTCAACGGTCATCAGACCGAGGTAGATCCTCACCACCGGATCACCCGTTGACGTCGTCACCACGGTGCTCACCTCCGAGCCACAACGGAAACCCAGCCACGGTCACGAAGACAGCGCCGAGGTCGCCACCGGCCATCTGGTCCCGCTGCTCCCGGTTGACATCAGAGCGAGCCCGCGCCCGCTCCAAGACCGCGGCCATCTCATCGTCCAGGTCGTCCAAATCAGTCGGTGTGAGCCAGAACGAGTAATCGCGCTGGATCGAGGCCTCGACCCATGAGGAGGACCACTGACCGCGCTCACGTTGGACGTACCAAGCCTGTAGCCGTTCGATGACGCGCTGCATCGTTCCCCACCACAGGTCCTCTACCGCTTGCGCGACATTGGGATCGTCCCCGACTGTCTCGGCCCACCGGACGCTGACCACATCGGCCGCCCAAACAGCGTCCCGCCCCTCACCGTCGACGACACGCACCCACTCCCCCTCGAGCAAGCCCCTCAAGTGGGCGCGCAGCCCGCGGCGGGCAGAAGGGATCCTTCGTCCGAGCTCGGCGTAGGTCATCGGACCCTCCAAGCGCAGGAGCTCCAGGAGGTCCAACCGGACGGGGTCCGCAGCGACAGCCCTCAACCGTCGTAGGGCACGCAACTCGTCTGATGGCTCGTCCTCGCTCGACACAGTTCCTGACCCTACTGACGACGACCAAGAGCAGATGGGGTTAGCAGACGGCGCAGTGCTTCATCGGATGCACCACCTTGGCCCCCGCAGCCGTCGCGCTCGAGGGGGCAGCCGCCGCCAGGGCGACGACCATGCAGAGCAGAGCCAGAAACCGACGCATAGCAAGTCCTTCGCTGAAGTAAGGCACCGATCGTAGGGATCACCGCCTGGTGCGGGAAGGTGACTCCCAGGGTCGCCCGTCGGCGTCCCAACGCCCCCAAACTACCCGTTGGGGCCCCGAGGTGCCGATGTACATCACGCGCCGACCCCCTCACCGACACGCCGAGGCAGCCAACCTCCACCAATCCGGATTCAGTGGCTGACAGGGTGGAGCCCATGGCCAGGGACTATCGCAGTGCGAGTCGCTCCGTGGGGATCTCCTTCCGGATGACCCCATCCGAACGAGCGTGCCTCGAGCGCGAGGCCGAGACCGAGGGATTCAGCTCCCTCCAGCAGCTGCTCGAGGCCCGCGTCTTCGGCGCGGCCAAGCCTCGGCGCAAGTCCGGACCCCAGCCCCAGGAAGAGCGGCTTGACCTGACCGCCTAGACCACGATCAGGGCAGGGCCCTGACATGACGAAGGCTCCCGTATGCAGCGGGAGCCTCGTCCGAAGCTAGTTCCCCGGGTTACCCGGGACCGATCACCTTCTCGCCAGAGAGGCGCTTCGTTGTGCCCACTGTACCCCGTGGGCTGACGCATCGTTATGCGTCCATGCCCAAACTCGGCCCGCGTGTCGCCGTCAGCGCCCGCAACCGCCGTAATTACCCGTTCACGAGACCGGTACGCCGACTAGGCGACGCCCTGTGAAGATCGACGGTCCGCATGTCCTGATCGAGGCGGCTCGAGCCGTGCGCACCCATCGTGCGTGCGCACCCGAGCACGCCCACTTCGTTCGTGTCGCCTGCCTGTCCGACCGTGGGGTACTGCCCCGGTGGCACCAAGAAGACCGTGGCGACCGCAACGCCCACCGAGGGGTGCATTCTCGTGCCGCTGATGGTGCTTACGCCGGAATCCAGGTCTGGTCCGGGCGTCAGCACTGGCTGGCCTTTGTGATCCCGACCGCGATCGCGTGCCACCGGGATTTGCTCAAGCGGGCCGAGCTGTCCCCCGTCACGTTCAGCCTGTGGGCGCGGGTCGAGTCCGGGTACGCCCAGGACCAACGCACCGGCCGGCGGTGCATCGTGCGGCCCGCGACCGTCGCGACGGTCATGGGCTGCACCCCAAACACCGTACGCAACTGTCGCCGGATCGCGCGCCTCCTCGGCCTACAGGTCGTGGTCCTCCTTGGCCGGATGCTCACCGCCACCGAGTGCTACGCCGCTCGTCGCCGAGGCTCCCGCCAACGCGGGTTATCCACAGAGTGCGCCCTGACCATCCCACGCGCTCTCTATTTGTCGGTAGTTTCCGTTACCCCTACCAGAGGTAGGGCAGCCACCCTCCAAGCTCACCTCAACATCACCCCCCTAAGCGCCCTGATGGGCGAGCAAACGGACACGGCTTCGCCGTGGCCGCAACCAGGCCAGTTCGACCCGACCCTGCCCGGTGCCCCACCACCGGCCCCAGGAGACTCCCCCAGCCACGAGCAGCCCCTCACCGGGCCCCAACAGCCCACCGGACCGTCACCGGTTCCCGCCCGCAGCCCAGCCCGCCGCCGCGGCGGCGGTAACTCCCACGCCCGACACGCGGCGCATCAGCTCATCGGGCTCCTGCCCTGGCTACGGACCGAACGCCCCGGCCGCCTCGCACCCGCCCTGACCCGGTTCGTCGACCCCACCATCGCCACCCCCGTCTGGACCGCACAGGACCTCGCCGACGCGATCACCGACCTGCGCGCCCGCCGCGGCCTGATCACTCCCCTCACCGACACTCAGATCCGGACCCGCCCCGCCGTGGTCCTTGCCGGGTTCCTGCGCCAGCTCGACCCCGTCGCCGACCATCCCCGCCTGGCCCACCTCGACCCCACCCACCTGCGCTGCCACCAACCCGCCTGCGACCACGGCTGGATCACCTACCTCATCCCCTCCCCCCCACCCCGCCAGCACCTCTTCCACGAAGCCGTCACACCCTGCACCCACTGCCGCCCCGGAGCCTGGCCCACCCCCACCCCCTATACCCACCTCACCGACGACCTCGAACTCGATGACAACAACGACGAGATCGAGCTACCGTTCTAAGCGGGCGACTTGCCTGACCCTTGTGGTCCGAGAACTCTGCTCGGGCGCATCGCAGTAATGCTTGCATTAATGCACGTGTTAGTTTTGTGCTTGTGAGATGCAGCAACGCTGCTTCTAATGCTTACAACTAGGGCGTGTCGCAGTGCGCCGTGGTGGTGCATGCGCCAAGATATGCGTTATGGCACTGCATGATGCGTTGACCCGAGTCCTTACCATCGCGAACGGTAAAGGGGGAGTGGGCAAGAGCACGACGGCGACCAACGTCGCCGGCCTGGCGGCCACCGCCGGCTGGCGGGTCCTGCTCGTCGATTTCGACCCGCAGGGCAACGCCGGGCACATTCTCGGCTACCGCTGGAAAGGTCAGTCGGACGGTGGACAGCACCTAGTCGACACCCTGATGAGTGGGGCAGCACTGACTCCGCTGCTGACCGGTGTCCGCGACAACCTCGACGTCGTGCCTGGGGGAGAGGCCTTAGATACCCTAGAGGACCTCCTCGCTGGTCGAGTCAAACGCGGCCACGCCATCCATCAGCTATTCGCCGAGGCCCTGGCACCCATCGCCGTCGAGTACGACCTCATCGTGATCGACACCCCGCCGACGCGGCCGCTCCTGCTGCGTCTCGCGCTCGGCGCCACCCGCTGGATCATCGTGCCTACCCGGCCCGGACGCACCAGCATCGAGGGCCTGCGTGCCCTCGCCAACGAAGTCCTTGCCGTCCGCAGCACCAATCCCGACATCGAGCTGCTTGGGGCACTGTTGTACGACGTTGAGACCAACGCCACCGTCATCCGCCGCAACGCCATCGACGACATCACCACCGTCCTCGGTGGAGCCGCCCCCGTCTTCAGCCAGGTCATCCGCCACGCCCTGTCCCCGGTGGTGGAGTCCGAGGAGAAGGGCCTGCTCATCCACGAGGTCGCCGAACAGGTCGACAACGCCGAGCCCTACTGGAAAGCCCTCAAGGAAGGCCGCCGCCCCGACCGGGTCCCCGGCTCCGCCCCTGCCCTCGCCGAAGACTTCGTCCTGCTCACCCAGGAGATCCTCACCAGCATCGACCAGCACGAGAAGACCACCGAGGTCTCTGCATGACCACCCCCGACACTCCTCACCCGACACCAGCTGTCACCCCTCCACACGCCAGCAACCCAGACCACCCCGGGAGGTCGCACGACCCGAGCGGGAAGCCACCGCGGACCGCGTCACCCCCCTCGCCTTCGCCCTCGCCCTCTCGCCGACCACCACTGACGCCCGTGCCTGGCCTGGCCCGCGTCGACTCCACCACCGCGACCCCGCGCACCGCGCGACTCCCCGGCCCGCCCGTACGCCGCCCATCGCCAGCCCCAGCCCCCAACCTGGCACTCAGGCCGAACGCCAGCCACCCCACACCTGATGATGCCGACGGTGCACCCCCTCACCACGACGCCGTCCCGGCCGCCTCACCGGCCCGTGCCACTGTCGGCCGAGCGGGCGCCGGCGCCGGCCACAGCGGGGGAGTGGACCCTACGAATCGGGGGACACGTCCCGGACGTCGGCCCACCCACACCGGGGGCCATGTTCCCCGGCCCATCACCCTTTCCCTGCCAGCCGCTTTGGTCGTGCAGCTCAAGACCCACGCCCGCGCTGAGCGTCTGTCCCAGCCGGAGGTCCTGCTCGACGCCCTCGCCGCCACACAAGACCACCTGGGTGACCTCATCGCCGCCCGCACCCCCGCACCCTCCACGGACGGTCTGTTCCTGCGCCGCACCACACCACGCACCTCCACTGAGCCCATGGCCACCGTCTCGATGCGGATGCTGGGGTCTAACGTCGACGTCATTGACCAGCTCGTCACCACCCACGACGCCCCCTCACGATCCGCACTCTGCGCTGCCGCCCTCCGCCACTACCTGGCGTAGCTCGCCGTACCTCGCCGTACCTCGCCGTACCTCGCCGTACCTCGGCGTACCTCGGCGGACCTCCCGCCGGGGGGCATCTCCGCCACAATGGGGGCATGGCCCACCGCACCATCGTCACGATCACCGACGACCTCGACGGCAGCGACGACGCACAGACCGTGGTGTTCTCCTTCAAGGACACCGTCTACACCGTCGACCTCTCGAGCCGGAACCAGCAGAAGATGCTGCAGGCGCTCGAGCCCTTCATCACCGCCGCCACTGTCGTGTCCCGCCCCTCACGCACCGCAGCCCGATCGACCCGGGCACCCGCCCGGCATCGACCACGCTGACCCCCGCTGACCCCCGCTGACCCCCGCTGACCCGGGACACCACACCCCACCACACCCCGAACCACCCCGGCAGAGCCCCAGGCACCACGGGGATTTGGGTGCCGGCCGTGCTCGTGAGCGGCAGACTTCGGGGTATGACGGTGGAGCTCATCATGGGCGTCCTGGACGGAACGGGTCGGTCCCTAGACGTTTCTGTGCTTCTTGACCGGACCGGTTGCGGCGTGAGGCAGCCGTTCAGGACACCGCCCGCCAGCAAGGACGAGGACAGCTAGACAAACCGACGTCCGTCACAGCTGGGCAGTGCCCCACACCAGCACCAGCACCACCAGCACGACGGACTCAGACCGCGCAGCAGACGAGGCGGTCCGTCGAGACGGCGGCAGAGACTGATCCTGTCCCCGGCTGGGCTGCTGGGTCGGCGACGACTCGAGGCCCCAGCAGCGCCCGTGAGGGCGGCCCGTGAGCGGGGCTGACCCGCAACACGACCAGCCCGGCCAGCCCGCCCGGGCCAGTGGGGTCGGGGAGTGAGCACGATCAGCGGGAGGCGGGGATGCAGGTCGGTGACGTCGACGGGTTCGGCCGGTACGGGATCCTGGAGGAAACATCCGACCGTCTGTTGCTGTGCGTGCTCTGCGGGTCCGCCTTCGCCCGCCTGGGTCTGCACATCGCCCGCGGCCACGGAGGCACCGCTGCGGTCTACCGGCTCGAGCACGGCCTGTCCCGCAGCCGCGGGCTGATCAGCGCAGACATCCGCGCCAAACAGGTCGCGAACGCCGCCGCCAGCGAGACAACCCAGCGGGGCGCTGGCCGCGTCCCGGGACACCGCCTGGGCCGCCCGTGCCCGGGTCGAGAAGGGCCTGCCCATGTCTCCGGCCGCGGCAGCGGAGCGAAACCAGCGTTTCGCTGCCGCCCGACCACGCCAGCGCACCGGCCGCGTCACCACCTGCGAGGGCTGCCAGGTCCAGTTCTGTGCCCTCATCGGGTCCGCCCGCCGCCGGTTCTGCAGCCCGGCCCGACGACATCACCACCCGCGGCGCCGGCAGCTGGCCCCGCGCGAGACGATGCGCGATCGTCGGCTGGCTCACCTGCGCCAGCTGCGCAACCGCCCGCACCCCGATCAGCCCCGGCGGCCCCAGCAACGGGGCCGGGAACGGTCCCGCCGGCCTCGTGGCGGCCTTGACCATCCCGACCGTCACCCGGCCCACCCTCGACTGGTTGGCCCTCGATTGGGGAGTCTCAGGCACGGCCGCCGAACCCACCGGACCGAGAAGACCCCGCGGATCCACCGCACCAGCCTCATCCGACGGGACGCCTGGGGGAGTGGAGCACGCTGCGGGCGGCGCACCCCCCGGCCGAGCCACCGGTCGGGCCGGTCCCGGCGGAGGGGGAGTGGCTCTGCCCGTCGTCACTCTCCTGGTCGCGGGCGTTGTTCGTGTTGTTCTCGTCGTCGACGATCCGGGTGATCGGGATGCGTCGGCGGCGCATCTCAGCCCAGCGGGCGGCGTCTTGCGGGGGCCACCGCGGCTGGGCCGGAGGCGCTGGCGGCGTGGGGAAGGGTCCCAACGGTGCGGTCGCCTGCGCGACCGCCCACGCGGAGACCCGCACCGGTGCCTGCGCCGCGATCTGCGTCGGCGTCGATCTGCCCCGACGGGCCGCGACCCAGTCGTCCCGCTCCTGTTCGCTGACCCGGTGCAGCACCGGAAAGGGGCCGTGCGCCGAGGTCGCCCTCGAGACCGTGGCCGCAGACGCCCCCGCAGCCGCCGCGACTTGCGCCACGGTCTGACCAGCCCGACGCGCCGCCACCCACCGGGCAGAGTCCACCCGCATCTGCTCGCGGGCCCGACGCGGCAACAACACCACCGCAGGCTACGACCATTAACACTCCCACCTCCTGCTCGAGGAGCACGTCGGGGGGGACGTCTTCGATCGGCGTGAAGAGGACACCATCTCCCGGGTGCCAACGACGGTGTCTCGGCGGGACGGCGGCGTCACGAGAGGGCGTGCTTAGGAGGGTGGCTGGCGTGGTGGGTGGCATGGTGGTCTCGCGGCGACCTGCGCTCATCCGAATGTTCTCGAACCTGCTCACTTCGTGGTGAGTGTCAGGCCAAGCACATCGAGCAAGCCGGTCGGTAGGTCGGCTTCTTCTATCGCGTCGTGGTTGAGAAGGAGGTCTTGCAGGAGGTGGGGCGTCTCAGGGGCGCCGAGAGGGACAGGTTCACTTCGGCGCCAACCTCGAGCGGAGATGGCCTTCATTGCTCCGATGTACTGAGCTGGGCTGATGCTCTTTAGGGTGCGGGCCCGCATGAGTAGGGCCGCGAGAGAGACCTGCCACTCCTGCTTGAGGCGGAAGAAAGCGGGCCAGTCTGCTCGGGTGGGTAGCTGGGCTCGAATGTCGTTCTCCGGCATGAGGAACGCGGCCGCGAAGGTGTTCGCTTGGTGTTCGACTTCCTTGACGCCCCAGACCTGCTCACCGTGCAGGACAAGGTGGCCGAGCTCATGAGCCGCGTCGAACCGGGATCGGGCCCGGTCGTTCTTGTCCGAACCCAGGACGATGACGGGGCAGTCGTCAAAGGGGAGCGAGAACGCGTCGACGTCGGCGGTGTCTAGGGGAAGGCGGATCACGATGATCCCGTTCTGCTCGAGCAGACGCACCACGTTCGGGATCGGGCCAGGGGGCACGCCCCAGGCGGAGCGGACGTAGGCCGCGGCGGCCTCGATCACTGGAGCGGCGGTCGTCAGGTCGATACCGGCCACATGTGGAACATGGGGGGTGACGAAGTTGTTGGGTCGCCCCGTGTCGCGGGTAGCTAGGTCGTGCGCTAGGTGGCCGAGGGCGCGGGCCCGGCGCCGGTGTGCCACAGAGGAGCGGCGCAGCGACCGGAAGAACCCTTCATGCGTGTCGTTCAATGGTTGGGTCCAGAACGCTGAGGACACTTGCAGGACGACGCTCATCGCGTTCAGGGTTTCCGGTGATGGCCGCGTCGCGCCGGACTCGAACTGACTCACCGCGGATCCGGTGAGTCCCAGATCGTTTGCCAGCTGGACCTGGCTGAGTTGTCGCAACTCTCGGGCCAGCCGCAGCCTCCCCGGCTCGAACCGGGGTGGTGTCGTGGTGTCCTGCTCCATCGTGTGCTCCATCAACGCTCCGTCGCCGTCGTGGGGTGCGCCCAGCAAACGCCTCCCGGGTCGCCTCCCGGGTCGCCTCCCGGTCGTCTCCTCGCCACTGATCCATGAGTCTGGCCGACGACAGGCGAGAGGACGG